>JAJVID010000045.1 GCA_022072205.1 Acidobacteriota bacterium | reverse complement strand
GATATTGGCCGAGCGGGTGATCGAACACGGCGTCGTTCTTCAGCGCGCTGCGCGTCAGGAATAACTGCGCGTAAAGCGGATTCGCGCCCGTCGTCGGCAATGGCGACCACAGCGTCAGCAGCTTCAATCGCGCGTTTCTGCCGACTCGCAACTGCGATTCCAGCGACTTCAGGTGGGCGAGATAAATCAACGCCGACTTCAGCGGCGCCTTGTTCAGATTGGCTTGATCGAAAGGCGCGTTCTTCGGCGTGAATGCTTGCAGCGCGCGGTCGGTCTCTTCGATGCTCCAACCCAGCTTGCGCCAGAGCCGGACGAAGAGGTTGATCCTGAGAAAGTCCATCGCGCCGGCCTTGTCGCCGTTCGCGTATTGGAGCGTGGTCTTGTCGAAGTTGCAGCTTGCGTTGGTGTCGGCCAGGACAAGAATTTCATCGAAGGCCTTTTCCGCAATCGCCGTTTGCAGCCACGTTCGCGCGTTGAAACCGGCGGCCTCGTATTGCTTCGTAAACGCGTCCAGCCGCTGCTCGAACGCTTTCACCTCGGCCAGACGCTGTTTGTCTTCATCCGGCATCTTGCTTTCGTCTTCGGCGAGCAGATGCGCGTGTTGCGTGTAGAAGAAAACATCGCTGGTCTCGATGCCCAGCTTGCGCAGGATGACCAGCGCTTCCAGCTTCGGGTTGACGAAGCCTGCGCGGACAATCTCCACCAGTTCCTTGTAACTCACACCAAGCCGCCGCGAGAGCGCTTTGGCGGAATTCAGGTCAACGCGCTGACCTTCAACCTCAAAGATTGTCGTCGCTTCGCCTTCGGTTTTGTAACCGTAAAGTTCAAACCACGTGGGCAGCGGGTTCGGGTTGGTGAAGATGGCGTACTCGGCGAGCGACAGCCCCAGAGATTCGGCGAAGACGGCGGCGCGGTCATAAGTTTGCGCCGGCGCGAACAGGGCATCGCTGGCGCGGAATGTCTCCAACACCTGCCACAACGGCGTTTCAAAGTAGTCGCAGAACTGCCGCACAGTTTCGAGCCAGAGATCGAACGGCAGCGTGAGCGGATACCGCGCTTTAAGCAGCGCGTCGTATGCGGCGGGCAATATGTTCTGAGGTTCGGCCAGCAATTCCGCTGTCGTCGCGTCGCCGGTGTCGCGCGCGGCGTCGGCCTTCAGCGAGTTGTTGGCGACGTAGTACTCAAGAATTTCGTTGACGATGTCAATGTGCGGCAGCGCCGTGTTCGTGTTCTCGCAGGTGAGTTGGATGTGCGGCAGATCGGGGCGGCGTTCGATCAATATTTGATACGGCGTCTTTTTCGTGTCGGGATCGGGCGCGCCTGGATGATCGTTGCGCCACTTCGTCAGAAAGCCGTTGAAGGCCGCCGGATTCTTGAAGGGATACGGCGCGCCGCCGTGCTCGTTCTCCCAAATCTTCATCGTGTTCGCCCAGACTTTCGGCTCGGTGTCCAGGAATTGCAGCAGGTCAACGAAATAGGCCGCCGGGCTGAGCACCGTGCGGCAATGCTCGCATTCGCAGAAATCCAGTGAGCCGAACAGGCTTTCCATCGTCGGAAAATGTTTGATCAATTCGTTCTTCGCGCTCGCTCGCGCTTCAGCCGAAGGTGAGGTGGCGAACACCGGTGGCGCGCTGTCCAATTCACTGGCAATGGTGAACAGGTTATACGTGACGTTGCTCACCTGCTCGGCCTTGCGATAAACCAGCTCGGCCTGTTCGCGCGAAGGGAACAGATGCGCGTAGCGATCCAGGAAAGCCTCGAACGGAAACGCCACGATGTCCTGGGCCGAAGTCAGACCTTCTTTCATCAAGACCTGCATGGCTTCGTTGCTCGGCGTGATTTGCTGGACGCGATGCAGCGTCTTCACGCTCTGAGTGACGGCTCCGACCTGATTCGCCGCAACGCCGTTGAACACGTCGGGATTCGCTTTGACGAATTGATCAACCGGGGTTTGCCCAAGTTTGAAATCTTTGGCGCCGGCGTTTTTGAAGAAAGCGCCGACTGCGGCGGGCTGCCCGGCTTCCAGCGGCATTTCTCCTTTCTCGATCATGCGCCCCATCACCTGAGTGGGAAAACTGACGCGCACCTTGCGCGCCATATCGTCGGCGTAAGCGTCCAGCGGGTTTTCGGCGTCGGCGTAAGCGGGCGGGATGAACGCCGCCAGCCTTTGCGGGTCGTTGCCCGTCATCGTGTTGATCCGGGTCATCCACGCCTGCTTGTCGTAAAGGTCTTTGTCCACTAATTGCGCCGGCGCGCCGTCGCCAAGCTCGTTTTGCAGTTGCGCCGTCAGCGCGGGATTGTTGACGGTCAGAAACGCCAGCTTGCCCTGCGTCTGCAACCTGGGGACGATGGCGCTCAGTCCGCCTTCGTTGGCTTTCCGCCACAATTCCGCCGCGTCGCCACGATGATTCAGATAGAGCGCCGCGAATTTCTTCTGGTCGCTGTCGCTCAGATCGAGCCGCTTGAGCATATCGCCGTAAGTCGCGCGCGATCCGGGCGCCTGCGCGGCCAGTCGCGTGTTGACCTTGAAATTATCGAACGCTGTCTTCGCCTGCGCCGCCTGCTGATCGCTCAGATTGACGATGCCCGCTTTTCTGGCTTTGCTCATCGCCAGGTCGAATGCCTCGCCGCTCACCCGCGCCAATTGTTGCTTGTCGCTGGGCAGCCCCGCGCGCAGCAGCCCGTAGAGCGCATCAGGAGCCATACCGGTTTCATTCGCCGCGCTGAGTTTCGTCGCAGTCGCCGCCAGCGCGATCAGCCGCGCGTCCCAGCCTGACGCTTCGTGCAACAGCGTCAAATCCTGCCGGTCGGCGTTCTCGCGCGCGCTCGCCAGCCGGTTCAAGTCGCCGACGTGCGGTTGCAGGGCGCCGGCCAGTCGCGTGAATTCCGCCGCCAACGGCTTGGCCGCAGTGGGCGCGACAAGATTCAACACTTCCTTTTCATCCGCGCCGAGCACGGCCTTTGAAAGCGGCGTCTCTTTGCCTGCGGCGTCCACCACACGCACTTCGATGTTGGCGGGCTTGCCGCCCGGATCGTAGGGCAGGGAATAGAGGCCGTGTTCGCGCGTCGTGGTTTCGCCCAGGCGCGTCTCGCCTTCGACGCCGCCGAAGCCCAGGCGATAAAGGCGCAGCGTGACGCCGGACGCGGGCAGCCCGTGATCGAACAGGACGCGGCCTTCGACCAACCTCGTGGCCGCAGGCGCTTCGACGGAAGGCGCAACGAGGTCAATCACCGTCAGCGGCCTGGCGTCGCGGACGACTTCGGACGTTTGCGCCGTCTTGCCCGATTCATCCAGAACGGCGACGCTCAGATTGACGTTGCTCGCGCCCGGCAGCGGATCGTATCGAATGGTGTAAAGACCTTCGCTGTCGGTGATGTCCTGGCCCAGTCGAACCGCGCCGCGCCCGTCCGTCGAGGCGTTGAAGTGAAACGCGCGAACCGTCGCCCCGGCGAGCGGCTGGCCGTCGCTGCGCGTGACGCGCCCGCTCACCGCGCGCGGAGGTTCGACCCCCGGCGCTGGTTGCGGATCGAATGCGCCCAACTCTTTCAGGATTTTATTGAGCGTGTCCGCTGTTGAGGCGTCCACATCGCCGGTGGTGTTCAATCGCCACCGTTCCTGAAAGATAGCGACGGTCTTTCCCGTCCCATCCTTGAAGACCTGATTCGCACGCTCTTCACGCACTCTTGCCGTGAGATCGGAGATCGCCGTCTGGTCGCTGGTGATCTGCCCCAACTTGAGCAGCGCCAGCAGCGCGTCTTGCAGGTTGACGACGGCGGCGCTTCGCTCGCCACGTTTGATCGGTGGTTGAATAGGATTCATAGGGCATACTCCTCTTTTCTTCGGATAGCTCTCTCAACGATTGTTTTTCACAACGCTGGAATCATTCTCCTGCCCCCGCGCATCGGCACGCATTCGTAATCCTGAGGCAGCCGCCTGGAAGGATGCGTCGGTGGCAAAACTCCGGTTACGCTGGCATTGAAGTGCGGAATGAGTTCATTGGACAACTGCGTTTGTCTGTTCTGATAGGCTGTGATGACTTGGCCGCTGGCATCGTATTGCTGGATGTTTCCCCCAGTTCCAGTGTCATCCACCTGGATTCCCCTGATCACCTGATCCGTGAGATTTCTGCCGCCTGCCACTGCTACGCCGAATTGAGCGGCGGCTTCAATGTGGGCCGGGTGCATGGTGACTTCCGATCTGCCAGATGCTGCGGACATGAAGTCAAAATTGAATCCTTGATGGGGCTGGGAAAGAATCCCAAAGTCCTGGTATCTCTCATCAAAACCAAGCATGTGACCCGATTCGTGAACCAGGGCTTCAAAAGCCTTGTCGCGGTCGAACGGACTCGATCTCGAAATCTGCCCCACCATTCTGCTGTGCGGCCTGTTGAAGACTGGAAAGGCCGTGTCTGAAGAGCTGAACAATCCGACCACGCCTCCGACGCTGCCTCGTTGTGGTGCGAGCGTCAAAACATTGTCTCCTGCCCGGTAGCCAACTGATCGCTGCAACGTTTGCTCAGTCGCGGAGAAATTATTGACGAAGGCGTTAGGGGCTTGTTGAGCGGACTGGTAAGTGACAGGCGGGGGCACGCTCGCAACGTCGTGGAATTGATAACGGACGTCGAACCTGACCGTCCACTGTGTCCCGCTGCTGTCGGTGAAGGCAGGCTGTCTGGCGGCGCCTTGGGCCGGCTGACCGCTGAACCGGGCACGCGTCTCGCTTTCAGTTTCAATCCTGGGATTGGCGAAGAACCTTTCAGCCCTTTGCGCCACGGGCCGCATTTGCCTGATTTCTTGCGCCGTCCCGAAGAAGTGGATCGTGGTTGAAAACGTGATCGTGTGATTTTGCTGGTCCACGCTCAGCCTGACGTCCCGGCCATCGGGATCATACAAAACGACGGGATTGCCGGACGCATAGTGGTAGCCATTGACGTACTTGACGATTTTCGGATCTACCGAGACCCAGCGTCCGAACCACGGCGCGTAATACCGCGCGCCGTAGTAATACAGCCCCGTTTCCTCATCGCGCTCCTTGCCCGTATAGCGGTATCGCTTCAGGCTGACTTCAGCCGCGCTGCGTCCGGCTTGAAACGCCGTCGCGCCGTAAGGGTGATATTCCTCGAACGAGATCAGCGCGGCGCTTTCATCCAACTCCAGGCTGGCTGAGCCGAGATGATTGCCGATCTGGTAGCGTTGAAGCGGCGCCGGTGGATTGACCGCCCCGCCGTTCTCAATCGTTTTCGTCTCGACCATTGCGATGCATTGCTTGTCGTCCATCACGCGCAACGTCTCGCGCTCCAGCTTCGCGTTCACTCCGCCGCCGTCGTATTCACGATAAACCTCGAAGCCGCCGAGATAGATGCGCTCTTCCTTGCGCGCTCCGCCCTGCGTCTCGATCACTTTGCGTACGCGTTGCCCGCTTGCGTCGTAGATGTAATAGGCCGCGCCGCCTCCGCCCAAATCAACGCGCTGCAACTGGTCTTCAAAGTCCCAAACCATCTTCATCGAGTTGATGGCCGTTATGCAGCCGTGAACGTCGGCGCCCTGCGCGTCTTTGTAATTGCAGGTTTCGGTGAAACCGGCGGTGGTCGTGCGCGTCAGACGGTTGCTCACTTTGGCCGGTTCGAGCTGGCTGATTTCCTCGTAATCGTAGCTGCGCTTCCAGCCGCCTCCGTTGAAGGCGTGGAGCAGCAACACGAAATTGCCGGCTTCGTCGTACTCGTAACGCTCGGTGTAATTGCGCATCGCCTGCGGGTCGTTCGGGTTCGCCCGCGTCCCGAAAAACGGAAAGTCGCGGCGCCTGCCGTTAGGCGGGTTGAAATCGAACGCGGTCTGCCCGATGTGCTCGCGCCCGTGAGCTTCGATCAGCCGGTAAACGGCGTCGTAGGTGTAATCGCAAACCGGTTCGACCTGTTCGCCGTCGTGAACGATTGTTTTGAGCGCGGCGTCTTCGATGCGTGTGATGTTGCCCGCCGGGTCGTAGGCGTAACGCAGGTCTTGAACCGTCGCCGCGTTTTTGAATAACTGCGAAGCGGCGGCGTCGGGATTGCCCGGACGCGTCGTCGTCAGCTTCGTCAGGCGGAAGGTCAGCGGGTCGTAATCGTAAGCGGTTTGCGCGCCGGCGCCGTAAGCGATCAGTTCGCGCTGACCTTTGGCGTTGTAATTTATGTTGTTGACGAACGCCGTCCATTTCGGTTCGCCGTTTTGCTTCTCGCCGCGCAGGTTCACTTCAACCTTATCGAGCAGGTTGGCTTCGTTGAACGTGGGCCTATAGACGCTGTTATCCGGCGTCGTCACGGTCAGCGGGCGGTTGAGCGCATCGTAAGAAGTGACGCTGGTAAACGCGCCGTCGTTCGGGATGTGATTGATCTGCCAGTTTACGGCCTGCTTCGAAATGGAAATGGGCAGCAGTTCGCGCTTGGCGTCCAGCAGGTTGCCTTTGAAATCATAGGCCTCGCTGGTCACGACGCCTGCGCCGTCGAAAACCTGATGGACGCGCGTTCGATGGTTGTTGGCGTCGCCGATGCCTTCGCCGTAAACAGTTCGCTCGGCCAGCCGCTCAACGCCGTTTTCAGTGACGAACAGCGCGACGGGCCGCCGCAATTCATCGTAAGTCATCCGCCGAATGAAACGTCGACTGTCCCACGCGCGAATCGGTTTGCCCGCTGCGTCGTTCAACATCCATCGTTCGCCCGCTTCCATACTTGCTTGATGAATGCGGACGCTGAGCAGGTCGTACTCGTAGCGCATCACTGCGCGGTCTTTGGCGTCGCGTACTTCGCGCTGATTGCCTTCGATGTCGAACAGGACGCGTGTGGCGAATAGAAGATGCTGAGCGGGTTGCGCGGGATCGGGGCCGTTGTCGGCGATGGTCAGGAACGTCCGGCCAAGCGAATCGAGATGCGCGACGGATGGGGTGTTGGCGTGCGCTACGGTTTTTTGCGCGGCGTCGCGTTCGGCCTCGCCCAGTTGATTGCCGATGCGCGCGGCGCGCCAGGTCTGCCAGTCGTTCGGCTGTGTTTTGAAATACCCGGCCACGTAACCCTTGATGTCTTCGTCCGTGCGCGGATCGCCGGTTTCGGAGCCGTTCGGAGCGGCGGTGTCGTTCACGTCGAAGGTTTTTTGTAGCCACGCGTCGAACACGATCTTTTCGTAAGTGTGGTTCGGATGCAGCGTGGCGATGACGCGCTCGACCGGATCGTAAAACAGCACGGCGCTGACGCCGGTGTCAGTCATCTCGCGTTCTTCTTCGTAAAGATGAGTCGAGCTGAAAAACGGTTCGTACTGGCGCGCCGGTTTGCCTTTGTTGTTGAAGACCGTGCGGCCCGATCCGACCCAGCGGCGCGGCGTGTCAGCTTGCACGGGCTTGAGGTTTGCGTCGCGGATCAATTCGCCCGGTCGCTTGTCGCCGCTTGGCGTCAGCCCGTCGGCTTGCCGCTGCGGAGCCTTTCCCGCTTCGGCTTGAATCTTTTTCTGAATCACGCGTCCGAAACCGTCGGAGTAAGAAAAGCTGATTCGTATTTTCGGTTGCGCGCCGCCCGGATCGAAGAAATGCGTTTCGCGCGCCAGCGTGGAGGCGAACGGCGGCTGGCCGCAGCGGAGAAATCTGTCCGGGTCGTAGACGATGCGCGTGGTGGCTTTGCCCAGCAGCGAAGCGGCCTGAGCTTGCGGATCGGCGATGAAGCTTTGCAACGCCGCAAGCGGCGGGTCGGCGTCGAAGCCTTCGAGCAGGTCGCCCAGGTTCTGTCCGTCTTTGCCGCGCGCCGCCGTAGCCACCAGCAGGCCCAGCGCGTCGAACGCAGCTTCCGCGCGGTTGCGGTTCGGATCGGTGATGAGTCTGGGTTGCAGGACGCGGTAATCGTTGGCGGATTCGACGGTGTTCCCAATCGCGTCCTGAGTGCGGATGACCAGTAAACGATGCGCGTCGTAATCGCTCAGAGTTCTGCGGCCAAACGGATCGGTGAATTTTCTTGGCAGAAAGAAATTCCGGCGAGCCGTGTCGAATTCCTGCGCGGCGGTCAGGTTTGGGTTGGCGGTGTTGGCGGCCCCGTCGAAAAACACGCGGCCCGACGGAATCCACCACGCGCCGTCAATTGCAACGTAGCCGCCCTGATCCGGCCCTGCGCCTTCGAGCAGCGGCGCCGGGTTCGGCAGCAAATCTTCCGGCGGCTGTCCGTCCTGTTTGCGTTTGAAGACGCCGGAGAGCAGCGCGGGCGTGAGCGCCAGTTTGTAAACCTCGCCCGGCAGCGCCAGCGATTCGACCACGCCGAGCGGCGCGAGCGCGGTCAAATCGTCTTTGCGATAAAGCGTGCGAACGCGCTCGATCAATCTCAGCCGCGTTTCCGCCGGGGCGTTATTCAAATTGCCGCGCCAATCCCATTTTTCGTATGGCCAGAGCTTTCCGGCGTCAGGCTCCGGTTTGTCAGACGGGAAGAGGTCAGCCGCGAGTTTCTCCATCGCGTCGAAGCTGAACGGGATGACGCGGGTGTCGGCGATTTTCGGCTCAGGCGGCTTGACGATTTCGTAGCTGCGCGTTTCCACCGGCGCGCCGACGCGATACCAGTCTGTTTCGTTCGGGCGATTGGCGAAGCTGTTTGCGGCCAGAGTGATGTGCGTCTCTTTCTGCTCCGGCGCGTCAACGCCCGGCAATTCGCGCCGCCGGTAAGCGATGGCCAGCGCGCGCAGCGCGTTGCCGAAGGCGTCAACTTCCAGCGTCATCGCGTGGCTGACGCGCGGGTCGGCGCGCTTCACGCCGTTCACGTCCGCCAACACGCGTTCGTAATGAAAATCCAGTTGCTCGCGAGCGTGGGTGAAGAAAACAGCGTGTTCGTTGCCGGCGCGCGGTTGCAGCAGTTCGATGGTGTAGTTGCGCTCGGAAACGGTGTAAGGGCGATCCGCCTTGTCCGAGCCGTCGAGCGCATAAACCTCCTGCCGCAGGATCGAGCCTTTGAGCGAGCGGCAGGCCTCCAACATTTCTTCGGATGTCAGCGAGTACGGGATGCGCGAGCCGTCGGCGCGGAGCAGCGTGTTCGGCAAGGCGGTGTCGTCGAGCGATTGCGCGCGCAGTTGTTCATCGCCGAGTCCGGCGAGCTTCTCGCTCGCGTCGCCTTCGCGGTAATACTCGCGCTCGAACTGTTTCGAAATGCGTTGTTCACCAACGAACGCGCCGGTGTGAAACCAGGTGCGCGTCAAAACCGGCGGCGTGTGCGATGCGGGATCGAGGTTCGACGCGGCGGGCAATTCGCCAACGGCGGTCAGCGCGGCCAGTTCTTCGGTGTCGCGCTGTTCGACCATTCCAAAGCCGCGAAACTCGCGCTCCTCGCCGTCGAAATATCCGTGATGGTAAGCGTATGTCGTGACGAAGCGATTGCCGCTGATGTGGTCGTGAGTTTCCACTCGCTCGATTACGTGAACGGGGAAGGGCAATTTCGTTATCCAGGGATTTCCGGCGTATTTGTCTTCAAGATAAAACTTCGTGGAGGGCGCGTAATGCGCCCGGGTTTCGGCGCCCAGATTGTTTCTGGACGAAATCAGCAGATGCGGCTTCTGCCCGCCCATCAAATCAACGTAAAACATCGGACGCCGTGCGGCGAGCGGCGAAGACCAGACCAGACACGCCGTGCCGTTACCGAGCAGATCAACCGCCGCGACTGACGTGAGGCTGTCCGTCGGCGGAAAAACCGTCAGCCGCTTCGCTTCGCTCCAACTGTTGCCCGATTGATTGAAGTAGAGACGGACTCCTTCGCTGTGCAGGTAAATGATGTCGGTCACGCCCGAACCGTCAATGTCGGAGAGCCGAATGCGCCGCTGATCGAATTGTTCGGGGCGGTCGAACTGCGGCGAATTGTCCATCGTTACTTTCGCGCCGAAACGCCCGTAGCCCAGATTCGGCCAGTAGCAAACCTCGCCGTTGCGAATGCGCACGATGTCGGTCAAACCGTCGCCGGACAGATCGGCCAGATAGACCGATTGCGCGCCGTCGGCGAAAACCAGTCGCGGGCCTCGCTCTTCATCGAAAGGCTGCGCGGCGCGTTCGCCCGCGCCGAAGCCCGCTTCGGCCATCGAGCGATGCCACGTGAAAACGCCGTCTTCGGAAATCAGAATGTCGGCGCGCCCATCGCCGGTCAGGTCAATGAATTTCAAATTGGGATCGCGCCAGTTGACGCTGGGCAACGAAGTGAACGGGCGATGCGGCGTCCATTCGCCGTCTTCCGCGTGTTCGTAAAACCCCGGCGCAGGGCCGTCGAATTGCGCCAGATCGGGCCGCCCGTCTCCGGCGAGATCGAGAAATTGCATCCCGCTGTTGATGTTTTTGAAAGATGGTAATGCTGCAATGGTTTCAACTGGCGACAGCTTGGCGATTGCTCGCGCGGCTCCGTCTTCGATCACGCGGTTCCGGGGGCTGAGATTGCGTTTGTAAAACCACCCGTCCGCCTGCTCGGTCAAAACGCCTCCGAGTCCGTCGCCGTCGAGGTCTATCCATTGATAGCCGCCATCGAGACCGGATGGAAGATTTTCGAGGCTCTCGGCGTCCACCTCGCGGACTTTCTCTTCGATCACCGCCTCGCTGTATTTGAACTCCACAGGCGGAAGCGATTTTTTCAGCCATCTGCCATCGTCCTGCCTGACGTAGCCCGATTGCGCGACCGACGTGATGAACGACGCAATCGGCGTCTGGTCGAATTGAAATTCGGTCGAGCGAACCAGGTAATCGTCAACGCCGAGTTCCTGCCGGAAGTGATGGAACATCAAAACGCGATGACACAGGCGGTACGTTCTGACTTCAAAACCCGAACGGTAGGACGAGAACGCGTCGGCCCGAACCGGCCAGAGTTTCGCTTTGGCTTTGTCCAGTGAAGCTTCGACGAACCTGCGTTTCTGATTGTCCTCCGGCAGTTCGATGTAATGCTCATCGCCGTAATCGAAGACCGCCTCAAACATCCAACCGGCGTTTTTTCGCAGATCGCCGGACAGAAACGCCGGGCGTTTGCCGCCGCCGTCGAGCAGCGAAGTCCCGGCGCCGTAGCGAATGCGTTTGAGGTAGCGATTCGATGCGCGGAGCGGGCTGTCGGCGCCGCCACGATTTCGTTCGTTGGCCTGCGCCGGATCAACATTGGCCGCGTTCTCCGCGACGTATTCGTATACGATGCCGTCGCCTTTGTCATCGCGCGATTCGCAGATCAGCCAACTGAAGACGCGGCGGCTGTCCTGGGGATCGGCGATGCGCGATTCCTGGTCTTTGCCGTAAATCGTCAGCAGGTTGTCTTTTGAAATCGAGCGCCAGTGAATGTCGCCGGTGGTCTTGTGCGTCCAGCGCTCGATGCGGGCGAACAGCCCTTCGATGCGCGGGCGGTAGCGATGGATTTTGTAATCCGGCGCGGTGGCCGTGTCTTCAAACCGGCTGCCGTCCGGGGCGAGAACCGGCGCGAGGTCTTCCGAGCCTGAAAGAATGAAGACATCCGAATCTTCGGCGTCGTCGTATCGCGGCAATCCCTTGTCGGTTTTTCTGGTGATAGCGGGCAGCGACAGGCTCCAGCCGAATCCGAATGGCCCATTGCCCGCGCCTGAATCATACGAAAGAGAAAGCTGCGGGCCGAACCCGGAACGTCCGGGCGAAACGGCGATGGGAACGCTCATCGAACCGGCGCCGGTAACCGGATTGGCTGCGAACTTTTCTCCAACGCCTCGAATCGCGCCGCCGCCTTTGGGCAGTGAGATGGCAGGAGCGTTGAAGGGCGAAGCGGCATTGCCCTCGTTCTTGTGATTGGCGGTATTTTCTCTTTGGCCGCGCGCCTCGGCGCTTTTGGCTCCGTCTTCTCTTGTTTGACCAAACATCGGTACTCCCAGCTCGGCAAAGTGAATCGGCAAAGCGCTTCGGTCAGATGCCCTGCGTGACAGGGTGTCAGGTTTTATTTTTGGGAAGCCGACTGGCGCTTCCCGGCGAGGAAACTACGTTGGGACAACCGCGCGTATCATTGACGCCCGATAAAACAAATGGTCAGTGAAAAAAGATCGGCTATTTCTTCTATTAAAGCTAAGGACGGGCGAAGGCTATCGCTCCACTTGTCGTATGTCAACAGTTTTATATTCACACGCGTAACAGCGGCTATTTACATTGAACTGAATGAACTTGAATATACGCGGCGAGCGGCGCGTGCAAATAAAGAAGCAGGCGCGCTGTCGTTCTGAAGGCTTCTGTTTTGGGTGGTCTTTAACAGAAAATGCGGGACAGAAAAATGTCAAACAACTCCGTTTACGACGTATTCAAAACTTATGGGAGGTCAAATGAAATGAATAATCTATCCGACACCATCGCCAATGCTTTCATTTTCGCCTATCGAGATTTTTACCGGCGAGTCAGCGCTCTTGCCGAGAACCTTTCGGAAGAGCAGTTCTGGACGAAACCCTATCCTTATGGAAATAGTTTCGGGCATCTGACACTGCATCTGATCGGTAATTTAAACTACTACATCGGAACGCAGATCGCGCAGACGGGGTATGTGCGTGATCGGGAGCGTGAGTTCACGGAGAGCGCCCGTCCGCCGAAAGCAGAAGTTCTGAAGCGGCTGGATGAAGCGGTGGAGATGGTGGTCTCGACGATTGAGGCGCAGACATCCGAGGCGTGGTCAACACGGTACGAAGCGGTAGGCGCCGAGTCCAGCAAAGACCGCTTCAGCATCTTCCTTCGCTGCGCCGCGCATTTTCACCATCACATCGGGCAGATGATCTATCTGGAAAAAGAACTCTCAAAATAGGGATCGGGCGGAAAGAAGCCAGCGAGGTTGACAGAACTCGCGGATGCGCGTAGACACAGATAAACTTTCATCGCATTACCGAAAACAATTGTGAAAGCGAGTCCTGCTATGAAACCAATCATTGGCGCATTGCTGTTGTTTGTGTGCTGCGGACTGCTGTCAATCAAACCGCCCGCATCGCAGGTGAGAACGCTCGGCCTGTCCGACAAGAACTCTGGCATTGACGCGCACGATAACAACGTCATTGAAAAAGCCGTTTTCTCGAACATTGAAATTAAACAGCGCCCGCGCCCGATTCTGGAAAGCGCGCTGGAAACAATCTCCATCGCCTCCAAAGATCGCCGTGTGGTCTACACCGCGCGCGCGCATTTCGAAGCGCCCAACTGGTCGCGCGACGGAAAATATTTCCTCTTCAATCAGAGCGGGCGGATTTACAAGCTGCCGGTCACGGGTGGCGAACCGCAGCCGCTCGACACCAAATTCGCCATTCGCTGCAACAACGATCACGGCATCTCGCCGGACGGAACGCTGCTGGCCATCAGCGACCAGTCGCAGGAGCATCGCAAATCGCTGATCTACATTTTGCCGATCGCCGGAGGATTGCCGCGCCGCGTCACGCAACTCGCCCCTTCCTACTGGCACGGCTGGTCGCCGGACGGCAAGACGCTGGCCTATTGCGCCGAGCGGAACGGCGAATACGACATCTACACCATCCCTGTGTCGGGCGGCGAAGAGAAGCGATTGACGACGGCTGCGGGCCTGGACGACGGCCCCGATTATTCGCACGACGGCCATTACATCTATTTCAATTCGGAGCGAACCGGGTTAATGCAAATCTGGCGGATGCGGACCGACGGCGGCGAGCAGACGCAGATCACCAATGACGAATACAACAACTGGTTCGCCCATCCTTCGCCCGACGGCAAGTGGCTGGTCTTTCTCTCGTACGAAAAAGACGTGAAGGGCCACCCGGCGAACAAAGACGTAACGCTGAGGCTGATGCCGGCGAGCGGAGGCGAGATTCAAGTCCTGGCCAAACTCTTCGGCGGGCAGGGCACGATCAACGTGCCTTCGTGGGCGCCCGACAGCCGCCAGTTAGCTTTCGTGAGTTACCGGTTGATCGAGCAATAGGGTAGCCGGGGCAATGAAGAGAGATTATGGAAAAAACGAGTTTTCCGAACACAATTAACATTCATCATAGGAGAACGATCAAATGACATCTTACGCTTCGCTTTCCCGTCGTTCGTTTTTGACATTGACCGGCGCGGCTTCCGCGTCGCTCGCGTTGGGGACGCTTCCGGCGTTTGCCGCCAGGCGCGTGCCCATCGGCATCGAACTTTACGCCGTGCGCGATGAACTTCAGAAAGACCTGATGGGCACGGTGCGCGCCGTCGCGAGGCTGGGCTACGAGGTCGTCGAATTCTATTCGCCGTATACGCAGTGGACGACCGAGTACGCCAAAGAAGTCCGCAAGCTTCTGGACGAACTGAAAATCAAATGTCTTTCGACGCACAACAGCGCGAACACCTTCACGCCGGAAAACCTGCCGAAAGCCATCGAACTGAATCAGATCATCGGCTCGAAGACGCTGGTGATGGCCAGCGCCGGGCGTGTGGAGGGAGTGGACGGATGGAAGGGCGTCGCCGAGAAACTGACAGCGGCGCAAGAGAAACTGAAACCGCTGGGGATGCGCGCCGGATTCCACAATCACAAGTCGGAGTTTGTAGCGATTGACGGCAAACGCCCGATGGAAATCCTCGCCGCCAACACGCCCAAAGACGTGACGCTGCAACTCGACGTCGGCACCTGCGTCGAAGCGGGTTACGATCCGGTCGCGTGGATCAACGCCAATCCGGGCCGCATCCGCTCGCTTCACCTGAAAGACTGGACGGGAGGCGAGGGCAAAGCGGACAAAGGCTACCGCGTGCTGTTTGCCGAAGGCGACGCGCCGTGGAAGAAAATCTTCGCCGCCGCCGAAGCCAAAGGCGGCGCGGAGTATTACCTGATGGAACAGGAAGGCAGCCGCTTCTCTTCGCTGGAGACGGCGGAGCGCTGTCTGGCCACGTATAAAAAAATGAGGGCCTGATGCCAGCGTCTGTCTATGCGGCTATGAAAGCTATTGCAGAGTTTCCTGCTACGTCAGTTGGCGACAACACCGCGGCCACACTCACCAGGCGGCGCGTCAACGCTGTTGATCTGCTGCGTGGCGTCGTGATGGTGATAATGCTGCTGGATCACACGCGCGATTTTGTCCATCGTGACGCGTTGAATTTCGATCCATCGGATTTCACCAGAACCAACACGCTGCTTTTCTTCACTCGCTGGATCACGCACTTTTGCGCGCCGGTGTTCGTGTTTCTGGCCGGGACGGGCGCGTTTCTGCAAGGCGCGCGCGGCAAAAGCAAAACGGAGTTGTCGAAGTTTCTGATCACGCGCGGGCTATGGCTGATCCTGCTGGAATTCACCGTCATTCGGGTCATCGTTTGGTTCAATGTGGATTTTCATTTCGCGCTGATGTTGCAGGTGATCTGGGTGATCGGCGTTTCGATGATCGCGCTGGCGGGATTGATTCATCTGCCGCTGCGCGCCGTCGCCGCCGCCAGCATTGCGATGATTGCGCTGCACAACGCGCTGGATCCGATTCGAGTCGCGCCGCCTGCTCCCGGCGCGGCTGGGCCTGGATTCTGGGGGTCCGTCTGGATGATCTTGCATCAGCCGGGAGTGATCTTCTTCACGCCGACGGTTCACGGGTTGGCGCTTTATCCGCTGGTTCCCTGGATCGGCGTGTTGGCCGCCGGTTATTGCTTCGGCGCGGTTTACCAATGGGAACCGGAGCGGCGGCGGCGATTTTTGCTCAAGCTGGGCGGCGGGATGTTGATCGGCTTCGTTGCGCTGCGGGCTGTCAATCTTTACGGCGATCCCAGCCGGTGGAGCGTGCAGAAGAATGCGGTCTTCACGCTGCTTTCTTTCCTGAACGTGTCGAAGTATCCGCCTTCGCTGCTGTTTCTGCTGATGACGCTGGGCGCGGGAATTCTGGCGCTTCCATATTTTGAGCGGATGGAGTTTGAGCGGAAGGAGCAAGGCCGGCTTTCGCGCGTCTTCATCACTTTTGGCCGAGTGCCGTTCTTTTTCTACATCGGGCAGTGGATCGCGGCGCACGGACTGGCGATTCTGGCGGGTTATTTGGCCGGACAGCCAATCGGATGGCAGTTTGTCGGCTTGCTGGCTCGGCCTTCGCCGAACCCCGGCAATCTGGGCTTTTCGTTGTGGGTGGTTTACGCATTCTGGTTTCTTGGGTTGCTGCTGCTGTACCCGCTCTGCCGCTGGTTCGCGGAGGTGAAGCGGCGCCGAAAAGATTGGTGGTTGAGTTATCTATAGGCGCAGGCGTCGGTCCTGCTGCTGATCGGAAAGCGATTGACAAAGCGATCCGCTTCATCCAAACGTTAATTCACGCGCTGCATTCGGAAATTAAAAGGCCTTCGAGAAAAGTCTTTTCTCGAAGGCCTTTGTTCTAAAAGTTGATTCCTGTCCGCCGGATCACTTCTTCTTCGCAGGCTCAGGCGCCGGTGTTGGACTTTCCATCAAGCCGCCGGCTGACTCCCAGGCGTGAACGCCGCCAAGCAATGCGCCTGCGTCTTTGAATCCGTTCTGCTGAAGCAACAGCGCCGCACGGGCGCTCGTGTGTTCAGCCGGTCAGCTACAGTAAGCGATGATGCGCTTATCTTTTGGCAGACCTTTCAGATCGCCCGACTCCAGTTTAGTCAACGGGAAATCAATCGAGCCTTTGATGTGCGACGTCTTGTAAGAATCAGTGCCTCGAACATCAATGATGATCGCTTTGCCGTCCGCAACCAGCTTCCTTGTTTCTTCCACGCTGACGCGAGGCATCTTGTCTTCAGGGTTTTGCGTAGGGGATGGAGCCGGAGCCGCCGCGTTTGCTGAGGCTGCGCCAGCCGTATTGACGCCCGCGCTCGATTTCGAACAGCCAATGGCTGAAATCGCCATCGCCGCGATCATCGCGCCGCCGCCGAGTTTTGAAATAATCTTCATAGGTTCATCTCACTTTAATTTCTGGTTTTCCTGACTGGCCGAGAGAAACCCGGCCAAGGCGTCTACGAGCGCAAGTTTACACGATGCTTTCGCCGAATCACAATCGGATCGCAAGCGCCGGAAACGAAAGTCATGCGCCGTTATTGATCCGGGCGGAAACAACTAACCGGCCCGGCGAACATCCCGCTTGATCTTTCACTGACGCTCGGCGAATATGCGGGCTTAGTAAATACCTCTCGGTATTCGTTATGAGTCGCCGCCTATTCCCCACAACGTTCGATCCCATGCCAGCCCAAATTTGTTGTCTTTGTCGCTTATCAATTCAATGTCGAACTTGCCCAGATGAATTTTAGAAATGCTTTTCTAACCCTTTCCGTTTTCTTGCTCGTTTGTTTGGACGCCGCGTGCTCGTCCGGGCGGAACAGCGCAAAGAGCGCCACTCCCGCCCCATCCCCTTCGCCGAAGCCTGCGCATCATGTCGCCTATTTGTACGAGGGCGATCTATGGGTGATTCAAAGCGACGGGACGAATCAGCGCATTGTCGCCGCCGCCCCTGAAGGCGAAACGATTCAGGATTTCGTCTGGGCTGCGGATGGCAGCCGCCTCTATTTCTCAATCGGCCTGCAACTGTTCGAGGTCGTTCTTCAGACAGGCAACGTGGCGAGCGCGGGGGAATTGGTCATGCAGCCCGGAATCACTGTTGATAGTCTGGAAATGGGGCAGGACGGTAAAACGATCGTTATTCACGCGCTCGACGCCGACGCTTCGGCGCGATTGTTCGCTCTGATCATCGGAGAGCGTGAAGCGCGTGAACTGACCGTTGACGAATATAACGCGATTATCAAACAGCGTCCGCCGGCCATCCGCAGCGTCGGTGAAATGTCAGTCTCTCCCGACGGCCAGCGGGTGTTGTTCAAAGACACGGTTGGAACCGGTGAAGAACTGTTTATCGCTGACGTGGAGACCGGAGCGCGTATCAAAATCACGAACCTTTATGAATTGAGCGGGTTTGAAGAGTCGGTTGAAACCGAAGGCGGGCGCAGGGTGATCGAAGCCGTCTGGTCGCCCGATGGGCGTCACATCATTTTCAATCCGATGCAAACGTGTTCTGAAACAGGGTTGTGTTACGGCAGGCTGTTTCTGGTGGACGCCTGGGGCGGCGCGCAGCTTCAACTCTCAATCGAGATGATGATCAACGTCCCGAACGAGTGGACGCGCGATAGCAAATTGCTCGTTTATGACGATGGCGACAAAATCGTAGTCGCGGACACCAGCGGCAATCCGAAAGCTTTAGCCGAAGGGCATCATCCCAAATGGCAGCCATTGCAGTAGCTGGGCGCTGGACGCCCGCTTCAGGTCGCGGTTACGCGCCCGGGCGCGCGGTGGTAGAATCACCTCACGCCGCGCGATAGGAGGGTTTATGACAGATCAAGAATTGAAAGACCTGATAGCTGAATTGAGTTCGTCCACTGCTGAATTGAGTTCGTCCACCGCTGAATTGCGGGAGTCCCAGCGGGAGGCTTACGCTGAGCTAAGGAAATCTCAGCGAGAGACTGACAAGCAGATAGAAGAGTCCGCAAGGCAGATCAAGCAGGTCAACAAACAACTCGGCGAGTTGGGCAACAAGTTCGGCAGCTTCACCGAAGGCATGGCTTTTCCTTCGATGGAGAAAATTCTCCGCAATCATTTCAAAATGGATGTCGTGGCGCTGCGCGCCAAATCCCGGCAGAACGGTCATTCGATTGAAATTGATGTCATGGCTTACGACAACGGCTCGCGCAACGAAGTCTATCTGGTCGAAGTCAAAAGCCATCTCACGCGCGAAAGCGTTGATCAAATGCTCAGGACCATCGAACAGTTTCCAAAATTCTTCGGCGCGCATCGTGACCGGAAAATTTACGGGATCATCGCCGCTGTGGACATCCCCGACAACCTGCGCGGCGAGGTTATGAACAAAGGGCTTTATCTGGCGCGGATTCACGACGGCACATTTGAACTTCTGACCCCGCGCGGATTCAAACCCGAAGCGTTTGGCCCGGCGGCCAAACAAAATGGAGCGATGAAAAAGAAACAGTCGCGGAAGAAATGATCGAGCAGGAGGATGAGATTGAGATGAGTTTTTCGAGGGCTAGTGGGATTTTGCTTCATCCGACATCGTTGCCGGGGCGTTTCGGCGTCGGTGATTTGGGTGCGGCGGCTGATGAATTCATAGATTTTCTGGAAGAGACCGGGCAGAGTTTGTGGCAGGTGTTGCCGCTCGGCCCGACCGGATACGGCGATTCACCTTACCAGTGTTTTTCGGCGTTCGCCGGAAATCCATTGCTGATCAATCTGGAATCTCTGGTCGAAGACGGATTGCTCGATCAGAATGACATTGAAAACGCGCCTGAGTTTCCGCGCGACCGCGTGGATTACGGCCCGGTGATCGAATTCAAGAGCGCGCTGTTGAAAAAGGCTCACGCCAATTTCATTCACAACGGTTCTGATCAGGTCAAAGACGAATATCTGGCCTTCATCGGGCAATCCGGCTGGTGGCTGGAAGATTACGCGATTTACAGGGCGATCAAGGACGCGCACGGCGGCCGGGAGTGGACGAAGTGGGATCAGTATCTGCGCGACCGCGAAGACAAGGCGATGCATTTCTTCCGCGAAAACCACGCGGTCGAAATCAGCGCGCAGAAATTTTATCAGTACCTGTTTTTCAAGCAGTGGCTCAGGCTTGCGCGTTACGCAAACGAGCGCGGCGTCAGGATCATCGGCGACGCGCCGATTTTCGTCGCGCACGACAGCGCCGATGTTTGGGCGAATCGCCATCTCTTCCACCTGGATGACGAAGGCAATCCGACGCAGGTCGCGGGCGTGCCGCCGGATTATTTCAGCGAAACCGGCCAACTGTGGGGCAATCCGGTTTACCGATGGGATGTGATGAAGGCGAGCGGTTACCGCTGGTGGATAGAGCGAATCCGCCAGGCGCTGGCTACGGTGGACATTCTCCGGCTCGATCATTTCCGAGGTTTTGAAAAATACTGGATCGTGCCGGCGGGCGAGACGACCGCCGTCAACGGCAAGTGGGAGCAGGGGCCGGGCGCTGACTTGTTCGACGCCATCAAACAGGCGTTTGGGCACTCGTTCGGCGACACCGAGGGCGCCTTGCCGATCATCGCCGAAGACCTCGGACACATCACTCCCGAAGTGTATGCCCTGCGCGATCAGTTCGGATTTCCCGGAATGCAGGTTTTGCAATTCGCCTTCGGCACGGATCCGCAAGCCGACGAGTTCAAGCCGTACAACTACGTCCCGAACAGCGTCGTTTACACCGGAACGCACGACAACGACACCACCATCGGCTGGTTCACCAGCGAAGGCGCGGGGATGAGCACTCGCAGCCACGACGAAGTGGGCAGCGAGCGCGATCTGGCTTTGAAGTATCTGGGGACGGATGGCCGCGAGATCAACTGGGATTTCATCCGGCTGGCGCTCGCGTCGGTGGCCGACACCGCGATCATTCCCTTGCAGGACGCGCTGGGGCTGGGCAGCGAGGCGCGGATGAACGTGCCCGCGCGCGAAGGTGGCAACTGGGGATGGCGTTATCGGAGCGAACAATTGACGCCGGAAATTCGCGCGCGGTTGGCGGAGATGGCGGAGGTCTACGGACGCAATCGCGCCCGCACGTTTGCGAAACTGAAACAGGCGCAGTAGAACGCCAATGTGTCCGCACTCCCGTTCAATCCCATATAGGCCTGAAGATATGTTCGACCTCAGCGGGGGAAAGCGCCGGTGGCGCGGGATGAGTGGCCGAGAGGAGATGCATGTGTCCGCTGTGATCCGGTTGAAGCGGAGACTGATCAACTGTTTCGCCGTGTTGCTGTTGCCATTTGGCGAAGACGTCATCTATCCAGCCGTGCAGACCCCAGAAATGTTCGTTGTGTGGAGCGGAGGAGAAGTTATTCATTTTGGCGTCCGCCAATCGCGCATTATTTGCGCCGAAGGTGAGATTCTCATATCCGGCAATGGTTCCGTGCGCTCGGTTGTGAATGTTTTTGTGTGGATGTTGACTGACGCCTGTCGCCTCAATGAAATTGCCCAACTCATCAGCCGTGCCTTCCACGATCAACCGATCAATTTCAGCATAAGCCGCCGTCAAATAATTGGGTTGGGCCGCCTCAAAGAGGTTAGCCAGCCAATCCGGTAGTTTTTCCCAGGGGACGTGCCGGTACTGAGGGCCAGGCGTATTGGCGATGATCCACTTGAAGACGCGAATCATTTCGCGGTGAAAGCGGAGAAACTGTTCTCCACTGCCTGGCTTGTCAGTCTTTATCAAACCGGGAAAATGGTTCTCAGGCGCATTACTGAGTCTGGCTTCATGCCAGGCGGCATGATGAGAGAAATGCGGTTTCACGGCATGGTAGATGTGCTCTGGCAATCTCATATGACTCCTCCAAAAATCGGCAGGACGGGTTGCCGCCCTACCTTGCCGATTTTCATTCTGGCTACTGATTCCAGGCTGCCGGATCGCCCTCTTCGGGCCAACCGGTGTTGATGTCGTCGGGCACGCAAGCGCCGCCCTCGCAGTGTTGTCCAGTAGGGCACGTGGGATATGGATTGGAGGCAATGGTGATTTCTCTGGGCAAGGGGCCGGCGCTCGTGAGGGCATTCCTTATCTCCTTGACTCGTTCGAAGCGAGTTTGGGGAGAATCCCCTCTGGCGCAATAATCAAACGCCAGTTTGCGAAAATCATTCGCCACGCGAGTCTGAAAACTATCAAGCAGAGCGTTGAGGTACGCATAGTTTCTCAACTCCTCAGGACCGAAAGCCATAATCAAGCTCCTTTCAATTCAGATTCTCAATCAAGGTGAGCAAGTTCCATTTAGATTGCTTGCTGAAATGGATCGTCTTTCCGTCAGGCGACCAGACGAGGCTGGAATAATGCAGCTTCTCATCCGCGTTGCCGGTGATCTGTCTCACCGGGCCGCCGCCGAGCGGGAGAACCTGAATGCTCTCCCTACCAGCTTGTGCCGTAACGAAAGAAACGTTTCGCCGGTCGGGCGACAAATGAATGCTGGCAAGGTAGACAGACGAGACGCTTTGAATTATGCGAGGCTGGGTTCCGTCAGTGGAGATGGTCACGATTTGTACTTCGGTGGGCAGCGCGCGATTCAGGTCTTCGTTGACGGCCAGGGCGGCGGTCAACTCATCATCCGCATTCCAGCCGAGCAGACGAAAGATGGATTCGGTCTGAAAGATCATTTCCGGCTTGTCCTGCTTCCACATCCACAAGCCCCAAGCCTGCTTTCCAGGCGGCGGCGGAACTGCGGATTCGGAGACGAAGGCAAGCCACTCTTCTTGCGGCGACCAGAGCGGGCAGTTGAGCCGATGGCCCGGATCGGCGTTGGCTGAAATTTGAGTTGTGTTCCCGCCATCAGCGGTAACGATCCAGATGTTGGCCAGACCGTCCTTTTTGGCGCAAAAGGCGATCCGCGCGCTATCGGACGCCCAACTGTAATCGGCGACCTGCAACCGGTTGTATGTCGGGAAACCCGTCTGTCCGGCGTAAACAACGCCACCGCTGACTAGTTGCTTTTCCGCGCCGCCATCTGCCGGCGCCAGCCAGAGGCTATGCGATCTCCCGTCCGGCGCAGGCCAGCGCAGGAAAGCCATATGCTTGCCGTCGGGCGACCACTGTGCGGAAAACCCCTCCGCTACGATCCGGCGTGGTTGTGTTCCCCCAATCAAATTCTGAATCAGGAGCGCCCCACGGCGCGGATCCCACTCGAATCGTTCACCGGGAATGGATTGGAAGACGATGGCCGAGCCATCGGGAGAAACATTCGGCCAAAATTCGACGCCGAGATCCCCAGTCAATTGCCGTTCCTCGCCACTTTCGACGTTGACAGCGAACAAGTCGGATTCGTCACGCTGGCTGTAGCTCAAAATCTTTCCGCCGTCGGGGGAGATGTCGGAGACACTTCCATCGTAATCGCCGGACACCAGCGGTTCCGGGGCGCCGCCCGCTGCGGCGACGCGGTAAATCTGGCGGCGTCCATCGCGCACCGAGTTGTAAATCAGACTTTGTCCGTCGTGGAGCCAGACTGGGTTGGAGTCAGGCGCCGCATCATTGGTTACCTGTTCCAAGTCGCCGTCAGGCAGTTTCATCTTCCAGATGTCGAACTGGCCGCCGCGCTGGTCAACAAAAGCCAGCCATCTCTCGTCCGGCGAAAGCGAGAACTGGCGCGGCGTTTGAACCTGATCGCTGAAATTGGCGCCTTTCACGACTTCCTTTGATTGAAGGTCCAGGCGGAAGAAGTCGCGGTTCCATTCGTAATAGATGCTCCGGCCATCTCTGGCCCAGGCGACGAGTTGCGGCGGGCCGCCTCTGATGTCGAGCGAACTGTCGCCTAGTACCTTCAGTAATTCGACCGCGCCGCCAAGAAACGGAATCGTCCAAACGCCTATTTGATTTCCGCGATTGGAGACAAACGCGAGGCGTTCCCCATCCGGCGACCAGATAGGGCTGAAGTCGCGCCATTTCTCCCGCGTTACTTGAATAGAATGGCTGCCGTTGACCTGCTTGATCCAGATGTTCTGGCCGTCACCGTCCGAGGCAAAAGCGATGAGCCGGCCATCCGGCGAGAAGCGCCCGCCCGCCAGCGCGGAGATGTTTCGCCCGCGTTCAGCCATCAACGGCACGAATCGCAAATTGACTGGCCTGGATGTCTCGGCCTGCCGCATCGAGTTCAGGATTAGCCAGGTTGACAGACCCAGCCCGCCCAGCCCAAAAGCCGCCAGCGTCGAGATTGCCGGGACATTACGCGAAAGCAGCGCGATCGTCAGCCTTCGCCATAGCGCCGGCTTTTCTGTCATTTCCTCGCGTTCGATGATCAGGGTGGATTGCGCGCTCTCTTCGACGGCGACCTGTTGTTCCTCGACAGTCACCTCGCGCACCTCGGCGATGAAACGGTAGCCGCGTTTGGCCACAGTTTGAATGTATCGCGGCGTTTGCGAATCGTCTTCGAGCAGTTTCCTCAACACCGAGATGGTCTGCGTCAGGTTGGCCGGTTCGACGAAGGTGTCGGCCCAGACCTTATCCAGCAATTCGTCCTTTTCCAGCAGCCGCCCGCGATTTTCGACCAGCGTCAGCAGGGTCTCGATGCCTTTCGGCGTGAGCGGGAGCGGTTTGTCTTCTCGCAGCAGGACTCGCTCGGTCGCGTCGAGTTTGAAAGGGCCAAATTCGTAAAAGAGCCTGGTTTGTCTATTCATTCAAGCTTTTACAATTCTTTGAGATGTTTTTGATGGCCACTTTGAGGACTTTTAGCGCCCTCCGGGCCGATGGTGACAGGGCGGTCGGCGATACGGCTGCCAACGACTGAAGCGCGGTCAATGTATCACGCCCGCCGGACGGATAGAAGCGGAGGCCATCATGAAGAAGGGTAAAAGGACGGAAATTTATTTGACTGAAACCAGCCGGCGCACAGTCATCAGCAAAGCCAGCGTTCGTTACGCCGGATCCGCGGATGGCTCGGAAGAAGCCTGTTCCACCACAACCACCACGACCGTGATTGAGGAAGAGCGGTCTTTGTCGTTCGAATCAATAATTTTCGAGTTGCCTCCTCGGCCATTGCGGCGCCCGGTTGTGTCTGCGACTGACGCGGCATCCGGGCGCCGCTCCGTAATCATGCGGAATGGCGCGGCGTGGGAAATGACTGAAGAGGCTTTCCGCGCGCTGCTCGCCCGGCTCGACGCCGACTGGGATCGGGCCGGAGAAAAGTATGCGATGCTCCGGCAAAAGCTGGCGAAGTTCTTCGAGTGCCGAGGCTGTCACACTCCGGCTGATTTGGCTGACGAAACGATCAACCGCGTGGCGCGACGGCTGGCCGAAGGCGAAGAGATTCTGGCCGACGAACCCGCGCGGTACTTTTACGGCGTGGCCCGCAACGTGCTGCGCGAATATCAGGAATCCCGCGCCAGACAATCATTTTCGCTGGACGATCTCAGCCTGGCCGAACATCCCCGCCACGACCCGGTCGAGGCGCAAGCGCGGATCGAATTTCGCGGTCAACACGAACGCCGGCTCGAACAACTGGAAAGCTGTCTGGAGCAACTGCCGCCAGCCCATCGCGATCTGCTGCTGGCGTATTACCGCGGCGAACAACGCGACCGCATCGAGGGCCGACGGGAACTGGCCGAACGACTGGGCATCACGGTCAACGCGCTGAAGATTCGCGTCTTCCGCCTGCGCGAGACGCTCGCCCGCCGCGTCAGCGGCCTGCTCGCGCGGCAGGACCGGATGTGAAACCGATCCTGCTTGTTACCCACAACCGACAGGAGGCGAAAAAAGCGTGGCCCCAATCGAAGACCAGCGACCGCTCATCACTCGCTACCTGCTGGGAGAACTGAGCGAGGAAGAGCAGCGCGAGTTCGAGCAGAGCTATTTCGCCGACGATGAATTATTCGCCTCGCTGCTGGCGGTGGAGGCGGAGTTGGAAGCGCGATACGCGCGCGGAGATTTCAGCGAGGGCGAACGCGAGCGGTTCGAGAAATACTTTTTGAAATCGGCGGAACGTCGAAGGCGCTTTGAAGAGACACGCCTGACGACGGATGAGAACCGCAATTAACTAACACGAAAAAGGAGATCATGAAATGAACCCCACCCAAATCAATCGGCTTACACAGTCACTATGGATCATCGCGCTCGCTTTGGCGCTTAATGCATTTGCGCTGAGCGCCACAACTTTTGCTCAGCCTTCTGACAGCAAGGCCCCAAATTGTCAGCCTGAGGACCGAGGGCAGGATAAGAAAAGCGAAAACCATATCAAGGTTTACTCCACCGTTCTCGCTCCCAAGGACGTCGCGGACATCTTCGGCAGGAGAATAGCAAAAAGGTTCATCGCCATTCAGGTGACCATAGCGAACCACAACCGGGACCTTCAATTCCTGATTCACGACGTAACCATAAACCGTTGTAAGGGGGGAAGCGGTTCCGACAACAAAGATTTTTTGAGTAGAGTTAATGAAATCGTTAGCAAAGCGGATATAAAGCTCAGTCTCAATGCGAAGCTGATGAAATCCATTTCTTCTCCCCCGGTGTCGGCTTCCGGCGGAGGAAACAGTTTCAGAATGTCATCTATTGACATCAAACTTCTGCGCGGCGTGGCGGAAAAAGGATATGCTCTTGACCCAAGAAATTTAACCATCAGGCTATTGAGAGGGGCCGGAGCAATTGCCGGCGGGATTATGGGGGTTACTACTTTCGGGGCGTCCTATGCGCCTTCGATGGCGGCTTTCAACGGGCCGTTCATCACGTCCGTGGAAAGGACTTTTCCCGACTTTACGCTGAACCAGGTGAATCGTTTGAATGATGTTGCTTACGAGGCCAACAGTCTGGTTCCCAGACAGCAGGCGAAAGTTATGGTGGTGTTCGTCCCACAGTCCTTCTATATGGACAAACAGCAGATGCGCCAATTCTATGACGACCCCGGGGCCTTAGAGGAGGCGCTGCAGCTTTTGGCCGCCGTGATTGATGTAGAGGGGACATTCGTAGAAGAGTTGGAAGGGCAGCCGCCGCTGGTCACTGACTACCTCATTGATGGCGCTGAGAGTAAGAAGTTCCAGAGCGATAAGCCGGAAGTGCACGGAATACTCATAGGCAGATTCCTTTCGGGGGCAAAGATCGGTTTTTCAGGCCCGGCGCCGGAAGGAATGAATGTGGCTATAAAAGACACGCCAACCTTTAACAACCTGGAATTTACTCTTACCTCCGATCACCCCGTCCCGTCTGGACAGCCGATCAAGTTGTTGATCGCCAACAAAACCGGCGACCAACGTTATTCTTTTGAGGTCAGCTACACTGCTGAACGGCCTACGATTACCAGCATTGCGCCAGGCGAAGGGAATCAGGGGGCCTCCGTAAAAGTGACAATCGAAGGGAGCGGGTTTTTCAAGAATACGAATGTTTTCATCTCCGGTAGCGGAGCAAAAGTCGAAGACGTCAAGTTCGAGAGTACGAAAAAGATCATCGCCACCGTAAAAATCGAAAGCAACGCCGCTGTCGGAGATCAGGAATTGAGAGTGTCTACGGTGGGAGGGGTGAGTGATGGCAAAAAGTTCAAGATCAAAGCGCCGCAATAGTCAGTCGCCGCCACGCGGCGGGGCTATCTAAATCGCGGTTCAGCCAGCGTTCCTCAGCCATATTTCTTATCTCGACATCGCGCCCGCCAACCGCTACGATGCTCGCGCAATAGTCATCAATAGTGATGAAAACACGAATTAAAGCTATACGCGAGCAGGAGAACGATGCAGGCTGAACAATTGACTGGTTCATCCATCCCCACGCGATACACCGCCGAAATTTTATCTCATCCCGCTGATTCGATTGTTTCAACACAAGCGCTGGGCGCGATTTATTCGCCCGACAAGACCGAGTTTCGCGTCTGGGCGCCGACAGCCGGCAAAGTCAGGCTGAATCTTTACGACTCGCCATCGGGAGGGCGCCCGCGTTTGCTGAGTATGTCGCGCCACCGTGACGGAACGTGGAGCACGATGCTGCTCGGCGATTGGCGGAGGATTTATTACACCTACACCGCTACCGGGCACGACGCCCGTTTCGACGCCACGCGCGAACTGATTGATCCATACGCGCGCGCTGTCACCGCGCACAACGGGCGAGCGATTGTAGTTCACGATGAGACGCCGGTCGCCGACCGTCCGACGTTCCCGATTTCGGAAGCGATCATTTACGAAACCCACATCCGCGATTTCACGATTGATCCCGATTCGGGCATTCAGCGACGCGGCAAGTATCTCGGTTTGACCGAAGCGAACACGCATCTGACCGGACGCGCCGACATCGC
Organism: Acidobacteriota bacterium; assembly: GCA_022072205.1. Classification (GTDB taxonomy): domain Bacteria; phylum Acidobacteriota; class Blastocatellia; order RBC074; family RBC074; genus JAJVID01. Next base: position 11,296 of record JAJVID010000045.1, on the reverse strand, counting down.
GACGGGGTTGGATCATCTGGTCGAGATGGGCGTCAACGTCGTTCAGTTTCTGCCTATCGGCGAATTCCACAACGACGAATCGAATGATCGTTACGGCTGGGGCTACGACACCGTTCATCACAACTCACCGGACGGGTGGTACGCGACCGAACGGTACGACGCGCGCCGCGTCAGCGAAGTCAAACGGATGATTGACGCGCTGCATCGGCGAGGCATTCGCGTCACGCTCGACGTGGTTTTCAATCACACCTTCGAGGCGATAGCGAAACATCGCGTCTACAGCTTCGAGGGATTGGTTCCCGGCTACTACTATCGCCTGAAACCTGACGGCAGTTACTGGAACGGTTCGGGCACAGGCAACGAGTTCCGCACCGAAGCTCCGATGGCGCGCCGCTACATCATTGACTCGCTGAAATACTGGGTGACTGAATACAAGGTTGACGGATTCCGCTTCGACCTGATGGGATTGATTGATCTAGAAACGGTCAAGGAGATCGTGCGCGAACTGCGCGCGATTGATCCGAATTTGCTGATTTACGGCGAACCCTGGGCTGGCGGTTCGACGCCGATTGAGATCACCGGCAAAGGCGCGCAGCGCGGTAACGGCTGGGCGGTCTTCAACGACCATTACCGCGACGCTTTGAAAGGCAATGTCTTCGACGCGCGCGCCACCGGCTTCATTCAATCCGGCTTCAACGTCGAAGCCGTCAAGAAAGGCATCCGCGGCTCGGTTGACGATTTCAGCGATTCGCCGCTCGAAACTATCAATTACGTCGAATGCCACGACAATCACACGCTCTGGGATCGGTTGTTGATCAGCACCGCCGAGAACGCCGCGGTCACGGAAGCCGACCGGCGCGCGATGGGCAAACTGGCTGCCGCGATCATCTTCACTTCGCAGGGCATTCCGTTCATTCAATGCGGTCAGGAATTTTTGCGGAGCAAAAGCGGCGACCACAACAGCTACGACAAACCGGACGCGGTGAACATGATCCGCTGGCGCGAGAAGGTCGAAAATCACGATGTGGTCGAATACTATCGCGGCCTGATCGAATTGCGGCGCGCCCATCCGATCTTCCGGTTTGAGACTGCGGATGAGGTTCGGAGCGCGGTGAAATTTTTGGACGATCAACTTGAACTCAGCGTTCCGCTGGGATGCGTCGGATTTTTGATCGAAGACGTGACGGGCAAGGATGAATGGTCGCGCGCGCTGGTACTGTTGAATCCGCAAGCCAGGGCCACGGAGTTTGCAATCCCGGCGGGTGAGTGGAAAATCTTCGGCGACAACAGAAGAGTGGGCAATTCTGAACTGCGACGCAGCACAGCCAAACTCGACGCTGAACGAGCGTGGGTAGCGGTGCGCAGCGTGTTGATTTTGGGAGAATTGCGGCGGTAATCTCATCACATCTGAAATCATCTTTATCAATTGAGTGAGCCAATGGTAGCGACCGGAACTAGTCTTGGCCCATACGAAATCCTCTCCTCGCTCGGCGCGGGCGCGATGGGCGAAGTCTATCTGGCCGAAGACAAACGACTCGAACGCAAAGTGGCGATCAAGCTCCTGCCCGCCGAGTTGACCAAAGACGCCGCCCGGTTGCGCCGCTTCGAGCAGGAGGCGCGCGCGGCCTCAGCGCTCAATCATCCGAACATTGTCACCATTCACGAAATCGGCGAGGCCGAGGCGGGACGCTACATCGTGATGGAATACATCCGCGGAGTGACGCTGCGGGCGCTCATCGTCAATCGTCCGGCTGCCGAGCAATGGCTTTCCTGGAGCAAACAGATCGCCAGGGCGCTCGGCGTGGCGCACGCGGCTGGCATCGTGCATCGCGACATCAAGCCGGAAAACATCATGGTGCGCGATGATGGTTACGTGAAGGTGCTCGATTTCGGCCTTGCGCGGCTCGCGCCCGCCAGCATTGAGTTGGAGGCGAACACGCTGGAGAGAACCAATCCCGGTTCGCTGCTCGGCACCGCCTCGTATATGTCGCCCGAGCAGGCGCGCGGCGAAACGGCGACCAGCGCCAGCGACATCTTTTCGCTCGGCATTGTGTTTTACGAATTGGCGACGGGCCAGCGCCCTTTCCGGGCGAATTCGCTGCTGGGAATGTTGCAGGCCATCACGACCGAAACGCCGCTCGCTCCGTCGCGCCTGAATCCGGAGACGCCGGCGCCGCTCGAATCGCTCATCCTTCAAATGCTTGAGAAAGACGCGCGGCTGCGGCCATCAGCGAAGGAAGTGGTGGCGGCGATCAAAGAGGCGAGAAGAGCGGGAGAACGGGGAAGCGAGGGATGGGACGAGGAGGCGAAACCCGAACTGATCTCCCGATCCCGCGCCCCCGCGCTCTCGCGCCCTCCTCGTCACACAGTCGGGCGCGAAAAGGAGCGCGCTGAGTTGCAGGCGGCGTTCGATTCAGCCAACGCGGGGCGCGGACTGCTGGTGTGCGTGGCGGGCGAGCCGGGCATTGGCAAGACATCGCTGGTCGAGGATTTTCTGGGCGAGCTTGACGCTTACGGCCAGGATTGTCTGGTTGCGCGCGGGCGTTGCTCCGAGCGGCTGGCGGGAACCGAAGGCTATCTGCCGTGGCTCGAAGCGCTGGGGAATCTGCTGCGGCGAGGCGAAATTTCGTTGCAGGCGCGGACGATGCAATTCGGCGCGCCGTCAATTGCGCAGACGATGCGGCAGATAGCGCCGACCTGGTACGCCCAGGTCGCGCCGTTTTCGATGGGCGAATCGTCGGCCGCGCAACTGAAGGCCGAGCGCGCCGCGTCGCAGGAGCGAATGAAGCGCGAACTGGCCGAGTTTGTCGAGGAGGCCGCACGCAAAGAGCCGCTCGTCTTTTTCTTCGACGATCTGCACTGGGCCGACGCTTCGACGATTGACCTGATGGGTTATCTGGCGAGCCGCTTCTCCAGCCTGCGCGTGTTGATCGTGGCCACTTTTCGCCCGTCCGATCTGGCGCTGGCGAAGCATCCCTTCCTGCAACTCAAGCCGGAGTTGCAATCGCGCGGGCTGTGCCGCGAAATCGCGCTCGAATTCCTGAGTCGTGAAGAGGTCGAGAAGTATCTGGCGCTCGAATTCCCGGAGCACAAATTCCCGGCGGAGCTGCCCGAACTGATTCACGCCAGGACCGAAGGCAATCCGCTGTTTATGGCCGACCTGTCGCGCTATCTGCGAGATCGCGGAGTGATTGCGATGGAAGAAGGCGCGCAGGACGGGCGCGCTCCCAGATGGACGCTGGCTGGCGCGCTCGACGACATCGAGCGCGACTTGCCAGAATCGGTGCGCGGGATGATCGAGCGCAAGATCGCGCGGATCAGCGAAGAAGATCGCCGGTTGCTTCAGGCGGCCAGCGTGCAGGGATCGCAATTCGATTCGGCGGTGATCATCAAAGCGACGGGGGCGACCGGGGCCGACGCTGAAGATGTCGAAGAGCGATTGGAAGATTTGGAGCGCGTTCACGGCCTTGTGAAGATGATCGGCGAAAAGGAATTTCCCGATCACACGCTGACTGTGCGTTACCGGTTCGTTCACCTGCTTTATCAAAACGCGCTCTATGCGCAGCTTCGCCCGACGCGTCGCGCGTCGCTCAGCGCGGCGGTGGCCCAGGCGCTGCGGGGCTTTCACGGCAAACAGACAGCGGCGATCTCGTCGCGGCTGGCGGTTCTTTACGAAGCCGCGCGCGACTGGCTGCCTGCCTCGGAATTTTTCCTGGCGGCGGCTCGTAACGCGCTGCGCCGATTCGCCAATCAGGAATCCATCGCGCTCGCCCGTCGCGGGCTGGCGATGTTGGAGAAGGCGCCCGATTCGCCGGAACGCGCAAAGATCGAGATCACCCTGCGTACCACTCTTGGTTTGTCGCAGATGATGGTCAAGGGGTACGCGGCTTCGGAAGTTCTGGAGACACACATCCGGGCGCTCGAACTCTGCCGCCGCAGCGGCGGCCACGCGCAGCTCTTTCAGGCGCAATTTGGGCTTTCGGTCGTTCGGGTAGTCCGCGCGGAGTACGAACAGGCGCGCGAACTGGCGGAGGATTGTCTGCGGCTGGCTCAAACCGGCGCCAGTCCCCAAAGCGATGAAAACACCGCGATGCTCGTACAGGCTCACTGGATCACAGGTTTGTGTGTGCAATACATGGGGGAACTGGTGGCGGCCCGCGAACATTTCGAGCGAACCATCGCGCTTTACGATCAACAGCGGCACGGCCATCAAATCCTTCTTTATGGCGGCATCCTCAACCGCGCGCACCTGGGCCGTCTGCTGGTCTACCTGGGATACGCCGACGAAGGGCGGCGCCTGTCCCGTGAGGCCATCGCCATCGCCGAAAAGGCGCGCAACCCGCTCGGCCTGTGCAATACGCTTTCAATTACTGCCTTCGTCGAAGCCTTACACGGAATGACGCAAAGAGTCGGCGAGATGGCGGAAACGATTCTGGCTCTCTCCGACGAGCACGGTTTGCCGCACTATCGCGCCACGGGACAGCTTCTGAGCGGATGGGCGATGGCGATGCAAGGGCGGCCGGAAGAGGGCGTGGAGATGATGCGCCTGGGACTGGCCGCACATCGCCAGGCGGAAACCGGATTGCAACTCACCAATTATCTGGCGCTGCTGGCCCAGGCGCTTGGCCAGGCGGGACGCGCGGAAGAAGCGATGTCCGCGCTGGACGAAGCGGCGGAACTGATTCGCCACTCTGCTGAGCGTTATTACGAAGGGGAGCTTTACCTGTTGAGAGGCGACCTTCTGTTGGATTGCGGATTGCGGATTGCGGATCGCGGATTGGAAGAGCCAATCGCTTCGTCAAATCCGCAACCCGCAATCCGTAATCTGCGCTCGAAAGCTGAAGACTGTTTTCATCGGGCGATGGAGACGGCGCGGCGGCAGGGAGCGAAAACATTTGAATTGCGCGCCGCGCTTCGCCTTGCGCGTTTGTGGCAAGGCCAGGGCAAGCAGGCCGAAGCGCGCGCGATGCTGGCTGAAATCCACGATTGGTTCACCGAAGGATTCGATACGCCAGATTTGAAAGAGGCGAAATCATTGCTCGACGAGTATGATTCAGACTGAACTCGACATCCTGCGGGAGGTTTCCGGACTGCTCGAATCCGCCGGTATCGCGTTTATGCTGACCGGTTCGGTGGCGATGCATTATTATGCTCAGCCGCGAATGACACGCGATATTGATCTGGTGGTAGCGCTCGATCAGAAGGACGCTGAAACGATCGTGAGGTTGTTCGAGGGGGACTATTACGTTGACCGGCAGGCCGTCCATCGCGCGATTGCGCAGCGTTCGATCTTCAATCTCATTCACAACGAGAGCGTCATCAAAGTGGATTTCATTGTGCTCAAGAGCGGCGACTACCGGCGGGAAGAATTTGCCCGGCGACGTAAGATTACGCTCGGCGACTTTCAAACCTGGATCGTCAGCCAGGAAGACCTGATACTTTCCAAACTGTATTGGGCCAGAGATTCAAAATCGGAGATGCAACTGCGTGATGTTCGCAATCTCATTACGGCTGAATGCGACGCCGATTACTTGCGCAGCCGGGCGCAACAGATCGGAGTGATGGAATTGCTTGAGGAGGCTATGACAGACGATGAATGACACTTCGCCGGAGATTGCTGAGCTTATGCGCGACAAAATGTTGGCGCGATCCGGGGCCGAGCGCGTGCTGATGGGCAGCCGTATGTTCGACGTTGCGCGGGAGATGGCGCTGGCTTCATTCCCGCCCGGACTTTCTGAAATTGAAATCAAAGCCAGGTTGTGCGAGCGGTTTTATGGAGACGAAGTTGACGTCCGGGCTTTCGTTGAATATCTGAAACGCAGGGTTGAGGCGCCATAGCGCCATAACAGAGGATGAAATGGAAATAAGTGAACGAAGGATAGGCAGAATCACGACCATCAAAATTGAAGGCCAGGCAGTCATTGACCGGCAGACCGAACGTCTTTCGCAACTGATGCGCGAGCGATTGCAGGCGGGCGACCGACTGTTCGTGGTCAATTTGGCCGATTGCTCGCGGATGGACAGCACGGGGCTGGGCGAACTGGTGAAGTCGCAAAGAATGGTCGCGGATTGCGAAGGCATTTTGAAGCTGGCCGAAGTCCCGCCGAATCTGCGTGGCCTTCTCGCAGTAACCAACCTGACGGAGATGCTGGAAATCTTTGACAAGGAGCAGCAGGCTATTAACAGTTTCGGCGCCTGAACCTGGGGGGCGCGCATCCTTGCGCGCCTGGCTCCGGGTAAGCGCCGATTGGCGGAAGCTTTGCACGCAAGGATGCGTGCGCTCCCAGGGAAGGTGAACTTATGCGAAATCTTTCAATCGTTATCATCATCGCATTCTGTCTGACCTTCGTCCCGTCGCGTTTCGCCGACGAAGGGATGTGGACCTTCGACAATCCGCCGCTCAAGCAGTGGAAGGAGAAGTACGGGTTTGAGCCTTCGCAAGCCTGGCTGGATCACATCCGGCTTTCGACCGTGCGATTGAGCGAAGGCGCTGGCGGCGGAACTGGATCGTTTGTTTCGGCGGACGGCCTGGTCTTCACCAATCAGCACGTGGGCGCGGGGCAGGTGGCGAAGCTCTCGAAAGGCGGGCGCGATCTGGTCAAAGAGGGTTTTTACGCCCGCACGCGCGAAGAGGAATTGAAATGTCCCGACCTTGAAGTCAATGTGATGGTCTCTTACGAAGTCGTGACGAAACGCGTGCAGGGCGCGGTCAAACCCGGAGCTTCGGGCAAAGACGCCGCGGCGCAGCGACGGGCCGAGATGGCCGCGATTGAAAAGGAAGAGGCTGCGAAGACCGGTCTGAAGTGCGAGGTCGTGACGCTTTACAGCGGCGGCGAGTACTGGCTCTACCGCTTCAAACGCTACACGGACGTGCGGCTGGTCTTTTCGCCCGAAGAGCAGATCGCGTATTTCGGCGGCGATTACGACAACTTCACGTTCCCGCGTCACGACCTGGACATCACTTTCTTCCGCGTTTACGAAAACGGCCAGCCTGCGAAGATCGAACATTATCTGAAGTGGGCGACAAAAGATGTCAGCGAGGGCGAGCTTGTGATTGTGCCGGGATTTCCGGGTTCGACCGCGCGGTTGTTGACCAGCGCGCAACTGCGTTATCACCGCGATGTCGGGAATCCGTTGCAGAGGCAGGTCTGGACTTCGCGCAGCGCGGCTTTGAAAAATTACGCCAAACGCGGCGCGGAGCAACAACGACAGGCTTCGCAGGCGATCCGCAGTTTGGAGAACTCGATCAAGCGCCTTGTCGGTCAACAAGCCGGTCTGGAAAATCCGCGTATCTTCAAGAAGAAGGAGGACGAAGACGCCGCTCTCAGAAAAGCCGTCGCGTCGAAACCGGAATGGCGGCGCGAATACGGCGACGCGTGGTCGCAGGTTGAGAAGGCTTATGTCGCGTTGCCCGCGATGGCCAAACGGATCGCCTTCTCGAATCTCAACGCGTCGCGTTTGGGAACGATCGCTTCGAACCTTGTCCGCTACGCCGAAGAGGTTCCCAAGCCGAACGACCAGCGATACGAGGAGTTCCGCGACAACCGGCTCGATGCCTTGAAACGCAACCTGCTCTCGCCCGCGCCGGTTTATCCCGAAATGGAAGAGGCGATCCTGGCCGCGTGGCTCGAAGAAGGGAAGAAGGCTTTGGGCGACGCCGATCCGTTCATCCGCGCGGCAATTGGCGCCTCGACGCCGGCCGAAGTGGCGAAGCGCGTGGCCGGCGGGACGAAGCTCAATGATCAGGCGTTTCGCAAGACATTGTTTGAAGGCGGTGTTGCCGCAATCAACAAATCCGATGACCCGCTCATCGCCCTCGCCCGCAAGATCGAACCGATCATCCGCGAGCTGCGAGCGTGGAACGAAGAGAAGATTCAAAACGTCGAAACCAGCGCGGGGGCGAAGATCGCCGAGGCGCGCTTCGCCGTCTACGGCAAATCGGTTTATCCTGACGCCAACTTCAATTTGAGAATCGAATACGGCACGGTCGCCGGTTACGAAGAAGACACGACGCTCGTGCCGTTCAAGACTACGTTCTTCGGCCTGTTTGACCGCGCCAACAGCTTCAACGAAAAGCCTCCGTACCATTTGCCGCCGCGCTGGAAAGGCGCCAGCGCGAAGCTAGACCTTTCGACGCCGCTCAACTTCGTCTATTCGGCGGACACCATCGGCGGCAATTCGGGCAGCCCCGTCATCAACCGCAACGCGGAGATCGTCGGCGTCAATTTCGACAGTAATATTCAGAAGCTGCCGAACCGGTATCTGTACGTTGACGAGAGCGAAGGCGCGCGGGCGGTAGGCGTGCACGCGGCGGCGGTGATTGAAGCGTTGCGGAAGATTTACGGCGCGGATAAGCTGGTCGCTGAGATCAGGAGTTGAGCCATCGGAAATCAACTCACCGGTTCGTCTCGATTGCAAAAGGCGTCGGCCAGAAGCTTACCATCAGGTCATAGGTAACCCTGCCAAATATAAGCTCGCCTCCGCCGCTGGCGTTTTCTGCGACAAACGCATTCCACTCCGGATCATCTTTGTGAGCCCAGCTCATATCGCCGTTTTTGTATACAGAGTAACCATCCAACGTCACGTTATTGAAAACGAGCAATTTGCGCATGTTTCTTTCCTCTCCAACAACTGAGCCTAACGCTTCGGTTCGCTTTACGATTTTGACGAATCGGTCAAAAGGCTTTTCTTGAACTGAATGATTTCAACGATCAACTTCTTGGGCAACGGCTGATCGTTGGGGAACTGTACGGAAGCCTTCCCGACTTTGTAGTCTGCCAATTCTTCTGAGAAATGCTCCAAAACGCCGGAGCCAGGGTAAAACCCGACAAAGGCCTTGTACCCGGCGATCATGATTTGCTTGTCTCGTTTTCCGCCTTTCACTAACGCGTAGGCAGGGATGTCGTAATTAAACAGTTCTGTCGCGCCGGGAACCGCTTTCCTGATGATTGCCCGCAATGCCAGCAAAGTTTTCCTGGTATCCGTTGGCAGACTTTCGATGTATTCGTCTACAGTCCCGGGCTTTTTCTTCGCGCTCATTCCATTCTCTGTTCCTTCGCGTAGTTTCTTAAAAAACGCATTCGAGTCGAAGACATCCGACCGGGCCTTCTTCAGCCAGCGGCGAACGACCGTGGGGGCGATCTCGGCGACGGCGACGAACGTAGCCTGCGCCGCCCGGTGTTTGCCTACGGGTTTGAGACCAGCCTCGTCAAACGCCTGTCCATTCCAGAACAAGAGGTTGACGGCCTTCGCGGTCGCGCTGTAACCGACAACGGGATTGTCATCAATGAACCACACGGGGCTGCCATGCCATACCTTGGAGGTGGCCTTGGGAAGCGCCGCATCAATCAACTCGCGCAGGAAATCGCAGATCGTACGAAGCGCGAGCGGTTGAGCTTGCGAATACGCGACGATCTGGTCGGCGCCGTTGGGGGCGCCTTCAGCGTTGTTCAACTTGCCAGACTTTTTCATCGTCAATCACCCGCTTCCTATTTCTTCGTGAATCGCGTTAGCTGCGTCAGAACGCATTGCCATCGTCCATTTCGCTTCACAAACACATCGGTCGAGCGCTCCTGCGTGGTGAACTCCTGCCCCATAAACTTGCCTTTGGCTGTGGTCAGCCCTGTGACAGTCGCCGTATCGCCGTAGATGCGAACTCTGAGGTCCTCGGATTCCATCATCGAGTGGGTCAAGGCGCCTGACTTGATCACATCGAGGAAGCGCGTCCTGTCAATCACGCCTCCGTCGGGATCAATGATCACCCAGTCGTCGGCCACGAACCGTCCGATCGCTGGCGCGTCATTTTTGACAATCGCCTGCGTAAATTCTTTTTCCAGGCGCAACAGTTCTTCTTGCGCCTGATCGCCGCCGGCTTGATCGAGCGAGTAGTCGAATTCGTAATAATGCTTGCCGTCGGCGATCCTGATGGCCATCTCGCCCGTCAATCCTGTCAACTCGTCCGTGCCCGAATCCGGCACGACCGTAATGATCAATCGCTGAGCGCCGCGCGCCATCGTCCCGTTGTGCTGAAGCGCGAAGCTGCCCTTGCGGCCCTGCAGCGTTCCGCTGACCCGCTCGATGGCGACGTAACCAGCCGAGTCCTTGACGGATGTCATCAGCGCCAGCATCTGGCCTTCGCTGGCCGCATCCAGGTCGCCGTGAAATTTCTTCTTGATCAACATCCTGCCGCGCGGCAGGCCGCCGGTTTTGTCGTCCTGCGGGGTCAACTCTACTTCAAACGTTCCGCTTGCATGCATCATCTTGTTCGTCTCCTTTGCCGCCTTCTCCTTCCGCGTGAGCTGGGTAGTGATGAACTTAACCCATTTCTTGTCTTGCAACGTCTCGCCGACAATGGTGATCGAGTCGGCGGATTTGAATTGGTAACGTTCACGAAATTGGCGAATGCCGCCGCTCGGGCCGGGGCCACTGGCTGTGATGACGAGTTCCTTACTGTCAACCTCCAATGAACCGTGAAGCTGCCATTGATAACTCATGGTGTTGTCAATCCAGAGACCGGAGTACGCCTTCTTGTCCACGTCGTATCCCAGAGTTTGAACAGCGGCGTAGTCAGTGTCATAAACGTTACCGGACCATTTGGAGACGACGAAGAAACCGCCTAACAACTCGGCGGTAATCTTGCCAGCGCCGAGTTTGCCGGACGTCGAGCCGTCAGCGGCCACTAAGAACTTTTCGAATCGCCATTCGCCTTCAAATCTCTTTAGGATCTCGTGCTCAGGTTGAGGCGTATACAGTTTCGATTGTTGCGCTTCCTTCTCGTCCGCCAGAGCGCCGGAACAAATGGACGCGGCGAACCCGGCGACGCAGAACATCGCTACTGTGACGTTGATGAAATACCGAAGTGGTCGCATTTCGTAAAAGTACCTCCGATAGGGTAGTTCATGCCGCCTAGCGTTCAAGCTCAGCGACCGCGTGGCCGGTTCGCTGCAGCGTCGTGTTAAGCCGATCTTTTCGAAATAAGTCGTCGAAGGACATGGCCTTTCCACATCCAAAGTCCCGAAAGGACCATGACAGGAAGGAAGACAAACCGAACAGCGGGAGCGTAATTCGGAATTTCTTCAAACGGACTATAAATATAACCGATGATCGGAATGGCAAGGACGATGTGAACCCAGCGAACAATCGAACGTTTGACGCCATCTTTCATTTGATCCATTTACCCCCTCATTGTTCCTTCTACCTCCTGAGTGAACGCGCGTTACTTCTGCGCGATCTGGATCAGGTTGCCGCAAGTATCATCGAACGTGGCGACGGTCACTGGCCCCATTTTTGTGGGGTT
>JAJVID010000212.1:23583-39196 GCA_022072205.1 Acidobacteriota bacterium | reverse complement strand
ATCGAGACCAGGAACGAGCTGATCATCGCAACGACTTCGCACCACGCGTTGACGCGCCACCAGAACCAACGCAACAGATAGAGCAAGCCGGTTCCAGCGCCTACCTGAAGCAGGATGTCGAAGGAGTCTTTTGCGGTGTCGAGCACGAAGACGACGCCGGACGATAGGAAAAACAATCCGATTGTCGCCAGCCGTCCCGCGAAGACGTAATGCCTCTCTTCAGCGTCCTTGTTGATGAACCGCCGATAGAAATCATGAATCAGATATGAGGCGCCCCAGTTCAGGTGAGTCAAAATCGTTGAAGAGTTCGCCGCCACCAACCCGCCGACCATCAGCCCGACAAAACCAACCGGCAGGAATTTGAGCATCGCCGGATAAGCGATGTCGTGTCCCAACAGCTTCGGATCGAGGTTCGGGAACGCCGCCTGAATGTCGGACAACTGCGGATAGACGATGATCGAGGCGAGCGCGACCAATATCCACGGCCACGGACGCAACACGTAATGCGCGACGTTGAAAAACAACACGGCGCCGAGCGAATCCTTCTCGGATTTTGAAGCCAGCATGCGCTGCGCCATGTAGCTGCCTCCGCCCGGCTCCGAACCCGGATACCAGACGGCCCACCATTGCACGGCTATCGGCATGATGAAGACGGCCAGCGCAATATCCCAGTTGTTCGCAAAGTCGGGAAGAACGTTCAGATAATTGACGCCCTCCGGGCCTTTCATCGTCGAGAGCTTGCTGATCAATCCATCGAGGCCGCCGACCTGCGGGAGCCTGATCGCGAAGTATGCCGCCGCTATGACCGCAGTCATCTTGATGAAGAACTGGATCATGTCAATTACCAGCACGCCCCACAGCCCGGAATGCGCGGCGAAGACCACGTTGAGCGCGCCGACGAAAGCCAGCGTCTGCCACCGCTCCAACCCGAAGAGGATCGCGGCGATCTTGCACGCGGCCAGATTGACTGTAGCCATGATCAGGCAGTTGAAAAAAAGCCCCAGGTAAACGGCGCGGAACCCGCGAACGGCGCTAGCGGCTTTGCCCGAATAGCGAATCTCGTAAAACTCAAGATCGGTCAGCACGCCCGAACGCCGCCACAGCCGCGCGTAAAAGAAGACCGTCGCCACGCCGGTCAGCACAAACGCCCACCAAACCCAGTTCCCCGCTACACCGTTGCGCCGGACAATGTCGGTAACAAGGTTTGGCGTATCGCTGCTGAACGTCGTCGCCACCATCGAAAGCCCGCCCAGCCACCAGGGCACAGAGCGCCCCGAAGCAAAAAATTCCGAAGTGCTCTTTGACGATCTCTTGCCGAAGAAGAGCGCCGGAGCGAAACAGATGGCTACGGCAAAGACCGCAATGATCCAATCGAGCGCGGTAAGTCGCATCAGTTGATCCTCTCAATTAAGTTTTTAGGGTAAACCAGGCGTGAATGCAGGCGGATACTAACCGGAGAGCGCGAATCTGTCGAGGCGTGACGGAGGCATTACCAAATCGTCGTGATGTTTGTGAGAGCGCGAATATTGCTGTCGCGCGTGATCAAAGGCAAGCCGAGTGTGAGCGCGGTCGCGGCGATGATGCGGTCGGGCATATCAGGGACAGTGGCGCGCGGGATCTGAGTGAACCTGTCGGCAATTACCAGATCGAGTGGCTCAGGAGCTAGTACGGTTGCCGGATCATTTAGCTTGTCCCAACACTCCTGATAAACGTTTCCTCTGATTTTGCCCTTCTCAACCAAATAGCGCAGTTCGACAAAAGTGATCGTGCAAACATAAATCGGCGCGCCGGCTAATTCAGCCGCTTGAAAAGCGGCGTCAGCCGCAGCCGATAAGCGTACGCGTTCAAGCAAAGCCCATATAAGCGTGTGAGTATCAATCACGATTGACGCGCCAGCTAAGGCATGGCTCGGCATCAGCGTGGCTCCTCGCGCGGAAAATTCGCCCACATTTCGCGCCGCACTTCGGCAATGTCTTCGTCAGTAATGTGTACGCCCAGATGCTCCAATGAACCGAGCACGCTGCGCACTGGCGGTTGAATCTGTTTTAGAGGCGTTTCAGGCGTTGGGGCAATGGGTTTGTTATCACCATTCCGCGCGGTCTTGCGCAACAAGAACTCGACAAAATCGAGCACTTCGCGTTGCGCCGCTTCCGGCAACGCGGCTGTTTTTGCGCTAACGTCCTCAACTATATTGACTGTTCCTACATTCGCCATATCACACCTCCCTGGAATTTCAGGCGCAATGATTACACAAAGAGGGGACTACAGGCGAGTCCCCTCTTTGCGTTCAGCCTTCGCCTTAAGACATTCGCTTAGAAGTGATACTTCAAGGCGAATTCGACGATGCGTGGCGGGCTGATCACGCTGGTAACCTGTCCGAAGGTGAGCGAGGTCTGATTAAACCCGCTGGCCGGCGGATTGAAGCTGGGATGGTTTGTGAAGTTGAAGAACTCGGCGCGGAAATCAAAGAAATTGCTTTCCGACACTTTGAACTTCTTGCCCAGACCGAAATCCCAGTTGAAGAAGCCCGGCGCGCGCAATACTCCGACGCCTGCGCTGCCGAACGATCCCACCGGTTGATCCCGGAAAGCGTCCGTGCCAGTCAGACCGGCGCAGAACGGGTTACGCGGATTGTGGATGTAACAGTCGGGAACGCCGCTGTGGATTGTCGGTTTGGCGACCAGATCCGGACGAACCGCGCCGCGCGGGTCTTGCAACGTGCGGCCCCCAATGCCTGTGACGGTGACCGGGAAACCAGTGTGCATGCTGATGATGGTGCTCACACCCCAACCGCCCAGGATCGCGTTCGCAAGTGGATGCCAATCACTGCCGAAGGCGCGGCCTTTGCCGATCGGTAGTTCATAGGTGCCCGCCCAGACAAAGTTGTGCGTGGCATCGAAGAACGCCGGGCCGTAGTTATAGCCGCGACGGTCGTAATGATTAGCTGAATACGCGCCCTGCGCCGCTACGCCGCCGGAGCCGTAATAACCGAGGTTGTCGGTCATCGTCTTGCTCCAGGTGTAAGAGAGCAGGTATTCGAGGCCCTTGCTCAGCCGCTGGCGCGCGCCGACTTGCATCGCGTTGTAACGGCTGACCGCCCACGACCCGGTGCCGCTGATCTGCGTCACTGAAGGCAGCACACCAGAGAGCGGACGGCGCAAATTGAAATTGACCCACGTCGAAGGATCGCCCGTGCCGGGCAGCGGTTGATTCCAATCGGTCGGCGCAACCAAATGGGTCGCGTTGTGACCTACGTAAGCCACCGACACCGACGTTTCCTTGAGAATCTGATATTCCAGTGTCAGGTTGTATTGCTGCGTGAATTGCGGGCGCAGGTTCGGATCCCAGACGCGGATCAACCCGGCGGGTTTGTCCTTCACGATCACATCGGTGAAGCCTTTGGAGATTGTGCCCGGCCCGGTGGTCAGGTCGTATTGCGCATCGGCTTCGGCGAAGAACGGCGGATTGAGCGGCAGGCGCAGGTTCGAGCCGGTGCCTTCCATGTATTGCGTGATGCCGTATCCGGCGCGCACAACGAACTTGCCGTCGAATTTCTCCGGCGTCCAGGCGATGCCGATGCGCGGTTCGAAGCCTTTGTGGAAAGGCTTGTAGAGCGCCCGGCTGTTGCCGTCTTTGCCGGCGAAGAGTTGGCGACCGCTATACAACTCGAAATTCGATTGACGATCCAGGACTTCAACCACAGGTGAGGTGTATTCCCAGCGCATCCCCAGGTTGAGCGTCAGGTTGTTGCGAACCTTGTAATCATCCTGGAAGAAGATGCCCCAGCGATCCTGCCGATGGCCCCATTTGCCTTTGTTCGAGCCGCTGACGCCGCCAAGCCCTTTGCTGGTGAGAAGGTCGAGCAGGAAGTCAGCGAAAGCGACACCGGTGAATTGCGTGCCGTAGCCGTAGGTGCCCAGCGCGCCGTTGTTGCCCGCGTAGTAGCGGTTCTGCTGG
Source organism: Acidobacteriota bacterium (assembly GCA_022072205.1). Taxonomy (GTDB): domain Bacteria; phylum Acidobacteriota; class Blastocatellia; order RBC074; family RBC074; genus JAJVID01. The sequence goes on along the minus strand of JAJVID010000212.1, from coordinate 35,239 downwards.
TAATGCTGCAACTGAGCGCCCATCTTGAGCGAATGGCGTCCCCGCAGCCACGTCAGGTTGTCACCGTAATGGAACGTGTTGGGCACGTTGTTCTCGTTGGTTCCGACCGCGCCAATATCGCTAAGACCGCTGCCCATTTGAACTCGGCTGAGACCGGGGACAATCTGTCCGCCCGGGATACCCAGCTTCGCATTGGCGTCGCCGATGCCGGCCCAATCGAACGCGTTGTTGGTGATGAAGACCGCGCGATTGAATCCGATGCGGGCTTCGTTGATCAGCGTTGGAGTGATCGTGCGTGTCCAGTTGATGGCGATGTTCTGCGGACGGCTGAACTGCGCCGATCCGGGAACCACCGCGATCGAGCCTTTGACCGTGCCCTGATCGTAGTTGGTGAAAGAGTAACGACCGGAGATGTTGTCTTTCTCGCCCAAACGCGCGTCAAGCTTGACGTCGAACTGATGGCTATCCACTTTGGCTCCTGTCACGACAGGAAGGATGCCGGTCTTATTGGTCGGGTTGATGCTGACCGGCAGCGGATACAGCGAAGTGTCGGCGAAAAGCGCCTTCGCTACAGGGTTGACGATGCGGTTGAGCGGAATGATGCCGCCCTGGAAATTCTGGCATGTTTTCACGTCGCGCGGATTTGTGCAGGTCTGCGGGTCGCGGATCGGCACGCCGAGACTCGAAAGGTCTCCGGTTCGCCAGGCGGCGGGGGCCACAGCGAGAGAACCGCCGCCACCAGTGCGTTGAACGATGCCCTGGTAATCCACGAAGAAGAAGAGCTTGTTCTTCATAATCGGGCCGCCGAGCGTGCCGCCGAAGACGTTCTGACGGAGTTTCGCCTTGGCCACTCGCGTCCCCGTCAACGCCTTGGTGCGGTTGTTGCCCCAGGGCTGAGCGTCGAGCGCGTCGTTACGCAGGAACTCGAAGAGGTTGCCGTGAAAATCGTTCGTGCCTGACTTGAGCGTAGCGTTGACGGTCGCGCCAGTCACGTTGCCGAACTCGGCGGATGAATTGGAAGTTTCGACGCGGAACTCGGCGATGGCGTCCACGTTCGGTTTGTAGCCGATGCGGTTGTCAATCGTCTCGTCCACCGAAACGCCGTCGAGCAGGAAAGCGTTGCTTTGCTCGCGGTTGCCATTGACATAAGGCCGGCCTTGCGCGCCCTGCCCGACGCCGTTAAATCCGCCCGGATTCGGGTTGATCGTGCCGGGGATGAGCAGAGTGAGCTGTTGGAAGTTGCGTCCGTTGAGCGGCAGCGCCGTCGTCGTGTTGCCGGTGATGACGTTGCCGACCGTCACGTTTTCGGTTTGCAAAATCGGCGCGACGTCTTGAATGTTGACCACCTCGCTGACGGCGCCGACCTGTAACTGCAAATCAATGCGCGCGGTCTGGTTGACTTCGAGTTGTACCTCGTTCGAGACCAGTTTCTTGAAGCCCGAAGCTTCGACAGTGAGCACGTAACCGCCGACGGGCAGGAACGGGATGGTGTAAACGCCCGACGCGCTGGTCTGCGCCGTGTATTCGAGCTTGGTGCCCTGATTAGTTGCGACGACCTTGACGCCGGGCACCGCTGCGCCCTGCGGGTCGCTGACAGTTCCGGTCACGGTCGCCGTGAAAGTCTGGGCCGACACAGAAGTCATCAGCATGAAACTCAGGCCGAGGACCGCCAGGCAGACCCATAGCAATTTTGCTGTGGATTTCATTTCGACTTCTCCTTATGAATTGAGCCTTCAGCAGGTCGGCGAATGGTCGCCAACTCTGATGCGAATGGAACACGAAACTACTGATTGCGGAGGCGCGCGGGGTTACCCTCAATGCTTTTCCGAATCGTATCTGTGTTTTGGAAACGTCATCCTCAGCAAAGCCAGTTGAGACTGGTCATGTATTTTTTCTTTATTGATCGCAGAACGAGATCACTGTGTCTTCCATTGGCGGGCAGTATAGACAAGGCATGAATCAAACGCAAAGAGCGCGAGAGCGGCATTCATCTTTTGACCGGCCAGAATTCGGACTCCGTTCGCGCGGTCTTCAAATGTTCCTCGATCTTCTTCACAATTTCTGGATGTTTTGCGGCGACGTTATTCTCTTCGCCAATATCGCTCTTCAGATTGTAAAGCTCGAGCGGCGACCCGAAGCCTTTGCGAACGGCTTTCCAATCGCCCATCCGCGCGGCTTGATCGAAACCGCGCTCGTGAAATTCCCAGTAGAGAAAATCGTGATTGCGCTGCTTTTTACCGAGCAGCGCAGGCAGCATCGAGAGGCCGTCAATGTTGCTCGGAGCGAGCGCCCCCGCAATCTCAGCCGCCGTCGGCAGGAAATCCCAATGCGCCCAGACCTGACCGCTCGTCGTTCCAGCTTTAATCCGCTTCGGCCAGCGCGCGATCATCGGCGCACGGATGCCGCCTTCGTACATATCGCGCTTGATGCCTTTGAGCGGCCCGTTGCTGTCGAAGAATTCCGGGTCAGCGCCGCCTTCTTTGTGCGGGCCGTTGTCGCTGGTGAAGAAGACTACCGTGTTGTCGTCAATGCCGAGCCGTTTGAGCAGCGCCATCAATCGCCCGATGTCGCGATCCATCCGCGCGATCATCGCGGCTTTGGCCATCTCCTGATCGGGCCAGTCTTTGCCGGCGAACTCGCCAAGATCGGGGACTTCCATGCCTTTGTTTCTGGCTTCGTTGTTCGCGTGTGGAATGGTGAAAGCCAGGTAGAGGAAGAACGGGCCGCCGCTGTTTCGTTCGACGAATTTCAACGACTCTTCGGCGATCAGGTCGTGGCTGTAATCGAGCTTGTTCGTCGAAACGCCCGCGCCTTCTTTGTCTTCATTGGGCACGACGTTGCGCAGCTTAACCTGCTCCTCGTTGCGCCAGAGAAAAGTCGGGTAGTAGTTGTGCGCGTGGCGTTGATTCAGATAGCCGAAGAAATAATCGAAGCCCTGCTTATTGGGAATTCCAGTCGTGCCCGCTTCGCCCAATCCCCATTTGCCGATCAACCCGGTTTTGTATCCGGCTGATTTCAGGACTTCGGCCACGGTCACGTCTTCGGGCAGCAGCGGATGCCGCGCGTTGCCGCGAATGCGCGTGTGGCCGGTGTGTTGGCCTGTCATCAACGCGCTGCGCGACGGGGCGCAAACCGTGCTGCCCGCGTAATACTGCGTGAAGCGAACGCCTTCAGCCGCCAGCCGGTCAATGTTCGGCGTCTTGAATTTTTGCTGGCCGTAGCAACTCAGATCACCATAGCCGAGATCGTCGGCCTGGATGAAGATGATGTTTGGCCTGGTTTGCGACGGCGCCATCGCAGTCAAAGCGATGGTAGCGATGACAATGAGAATAAACGGCCTGATTTTCATATAAGTTGATTTCCCTGGGCGCGCATCGCTTTCAGCGCGCTCTTGGCAAGAAGCTGATTGAAAAGAAATGTGTCTCTGGCCAAAAGCACACTGGAAGCGAAGCGCACCCGGAGTATTTCCACAGCGATGCAAAAACTTGACGCGCGCTCCAGAGTTTATGCGCTCATCATCTATTCAAGCTGTCGGCCTCGACGACGACCTTCGTCGTCAACTCCTTGCCATCAACTGACAGCTTGACCAGGTAAACGCCCGGATCGAGCGCGGCTCCCTGGAAAGCCCCGAACCGTCCACCACCGCCACCACCGCCAGCGCCCTGCGGAGTTGCCTGTTGCCCCTGTTGCCCCTGTTGCCCCTGTTGCCCCTGTTGCCCCTGAGCGGCTGCTGGCTGCCCAGGCGGCTGCCCTTGCGGGGTAGGCGGCTGGATTTCCGGGTTGCCACTTTGCGGGCCGAATCTTCCGGCTGGACGCGGCGGCGGGTCGGCTCGCAGATTCCACATCACGCGATTCAATCCGGCTTCTTTCGTCCCGGTCAGATTGCGCACGACTTTGCCGGTCACGTCGGAGATTGTGATCTTCACGTCAGCGGGCGCCGATTTCAGGTAATAGCTGATGGCCGTGCCTTGCTGCGGATTTTCTCCGCGGAAGTTTTTGGCGCCGCCAATCGAGCGGCTCAATGACAAGTCGTTCAGCCACTGCGTTCCGGGCCGCACGTCGAAAAGGTGAGTGTCGGCGGCCAGCGTCTTCTCGTCCAATTGTTGCAGCGGAGTGATGTCGTCAACGATCCAGACGCCGCGTCCGTGCGTGCCCGCGATCAGATCGTTGTCGCGCGGGTGGATCAACAGGTCGTCCACGCGCACGATGGGCAACCCGGTCATGAACTTCTTCCATTCGGCGCCGCCGCTGGTTGAAACGTAAACGCCGAACTCGGTTCCGACGAAGAGCAGGTTTTTGTTTTTCGCGTCTTCGCGGATGACGTTGACATTGCCAGTGGGCAGGTTGCTGGTAATCGAAGTCCAGGTCGCGCCGGAATCGCGCGTAACGAAAACATAAGGCTTCAGATCGTCATTGCGGTGATTGTCAATCGTGACGTAACAGGTCGCCGCGTCGAAATGCGAAGGCTCGACGCGCGAAACGAGGTAATTGCCGGTCACGCCCGCGATATTGCCGGCCACGTTCGTCCACGTCGCGCCGCCGTCCTTGCTCACTTGAACGTTGCCGTCGTCCGTGCCGACCCAGAGCATTCCGGGCAGCGCGGGCGATTCGGCAATGGTCGTGATGTTGCCGTAATTCGACGTGCCGTCGTGTTTCGACACCATCGGCTTATCGCCGTCAACGCCCATAATCGGTAGCTTGTTGCGGTCAATCCGCTTCGATAGATCAACGCTCGCCGTCCAGGTGTCGCCGCGATCCAGCGATTTGAAGAGCTTGTTCGCGCCGACGTAAACGACGCGCGGGTTATGCGGCGAGAGATGGATCGGCGTGTTCCAGTTGAACCGGTACTGCTCGCCGACGGGCGGCGCGGGAACGATGTTGCTCTGCATCGGATTGGCTCTGCCGAAAGCGCCTGCGGCCTGCGCCATCTGCGCCATCTGTTCCCGTGTGGGCTGTTGCCCTTCGCCCGGCTGACCGGCCTGTGGTTGTTGCCCCGCCGCCTGTCCGCCCGGACGGCCCTGCCCACGAGGGCGTTGCGCGGCTCGCGGGCGAATTGAAACGCTGCGGCCTGTTTTCAGATCAAGCCGTTGAACCGCGCCATTCTGCGATTCGGCGTAAACCGTCGTGTAATCGGTCGGGTCAATCTGCACGTAAAAACCGTCGCCGCCGCCGATGCGGTACCAGTCGGCGTTGGTGATGCCTGCGCCGCCGCCGCCACCGAAACCGCCGCCGCCAACACGCGTCTGGCTGGGGCCGCACCAACTGCCGTTGTCCTGCAATCCGCCGCAGACGTAGTACGGCTTTCGCATGTCAGCCGCGACGGCGTAAAACTGCGACACGGCGATGGTGTTGACGAATTCCCATGTCGCGCCCTGATCGTAACTGACATCAAGCCCGCCATCGTTGCCGACCAGCAGGTGATTTCCGTTCTTCGGATCAATCCAGATGGCGTGATGATCGCTGTGGGCGATGCCTTGAACATTGATGAATGTCTTGCCGCCGTCGGTTGATTTGGTGACGTTCAGGCCGCCGGTGTAAACGATTTCTGGATTGCCCGGATCAACGCGAATCTGGCTGTAATACATCGGGCGGTTGTTGTTGTTGCTCACCACGCGCCAGGTCTTGCCTTTGTCGTCGGAGCGCCAGATGCCGCTGCGTTTCGGATTCGGAGGCTGATTGGATTGCGCCTGCTGTTGGCCGAAACCACCGCCACCGCCACCGGCGCCGGGCTGCTCTTCGCCACCGCCGGCTCCCGGCCCCGCGCCGACTTCAATCTGCGCGTAAACGGTATTCGGGTTCGAGCGCGCGACATCCAGGCCGATGCGTCCAAGCACACCTTCCGGCAATCCGGAGCCTTCGAGTTTCGTCCACGTCCTGCCCGCGTCCGCAGTCTTCCAGATCGCGCTGCCCGGCCCGCCGCCATTGAAGCCCCAGGGCGCGCGGCGGCGCTGATACGAAGCGGCGTAAAGCGTCTTGGTGTCCGCCGGATCAATCACGATGTCGGTGAAGCCCGTGTCTTCATCAATGAATTTGACGTTCGCCCACGTCCTGCCGCCGTCGGTCGTTTTGTAAACGCCGCGATCCTTGTTCGGGCCGAACAGCCGTCCGAGCGCGGCGACGTAAACCGTGTTGGCGTCCTTCGGATCAATCACGACGCGCGAGATGGTCTGCGTCTCTCTCAATCCGACGTTGACGAAAGTCTTGCCGCCATCGGTTGATTTGTAGACACCGTCGCCGAAACTGGAACTCTGGCGGTTGTTCGGTTCGCCCGCGCCCACCCAGACGATGTTCGGGTCGGATTGGCAAACGGCGATGTCGCCGATGGAAGAAGTCGGATACGTGTCGAAGATCGGCTCCCACGTCGTGCCGTTATTCACCGTCTTCCACACGCCGCCCGTAGCGAATCCGAGGTAGATCACATACGGATTGCTTTCGACCACCGCGATGTCATCAATCCGCCCGCCCATGCTGGCCGGGCCAATCGAACGCCAGCGGAAATGTTTCAAAACCGGGTCGTCGGATTGATTGATCGGGATCGGAGTGGGACGAGCTTGCGGTCCCCCTTGTTGAGCTTGTGACGGAAAATTCGACAGGCTGTAAAGCAGCAGGCATAAGATGGCGCAGGCGCGCGCCAAACGCAGAGTGTTTCGCATAGCGGGGATCCTTTCCGAATTGAATCTGGTAATGCGCGAAAACGTGAGAGCAAATGAGACAACCGTGAATGCTCCGAAGTCAACGGCTAAGACGTGACGGCGAATTTTTTGGTAACAACTTTCCCGGTTGCAAAACCGTTATTAATTCGTGAATTATGCGCATCGCCCTCTTGGCGCTTTTAACCGAACCACAGGAGCAGGAGGAATGAAACAACCCGCATTTTCGATGGCGAAAGCCGCGCTGTGCGCGACGTTTCCCGTCATCTTCACGATTGTTTGCGCGACAGCAGCTTCGGCACAATCCGCCGACAAGGTTATCAAACAAGCCGTCAAAGCCATGACCAACGGCAAGGGCGAAAGAGCGTTGCGCGAAATCAGATCGTGGCAGGTCAGGGGAACGATCACGAATACGAAAGACGGCGCGACAGGCGGTTATCAGGCTTCCGCGATGCGGCCCAATCTTTACACCAGCTCTTTCGATTTGCGTGGGCTGGAAGTTGGCGCCGGCTACAACGGCAAATCGGCCTGGATGCGCGATTCGCGCGACGGGCTGCGGACGCTGACCGGAACCGCGAGCCGCGACTTTCAAGCCGAAGCGCGATACCGCAACACGCGCTGGCTCGATTACAAGAAAGACAAATCGAAGCTGACCATCGAAGGGCAGGCGCAGATCAACGGCAAGCCTGCAAATACAGTCGTCCTGACCACACCAAAAAACGTCAAGATCAGGATGTATTTCGACGTCGCATCCGGGCTGCTCGTGCGTGAAGAGGCGCCGTCAGGAGAAAGCAATCGCGTCTTCGATTATTCGGACTTCCGGCTCGTCGGCAATTTGATGGAGCCGCACGCGATTGTCATCACCGAAGGCGGCGAGAAATACGAAATAAAACTCGATCAGATCATCCACAACCCACATCTCGACCGGGCCGGTTTCGATTTCCCCAAAATGTCGAACGAGCCGTTGCCCGACATCCCTGCCTTGCTGAAAGAGGTCGGGAAGAATGAAGACGAGATAGACCGCATTCTTGAGAAATACACTTACACCGAAACCATCACCAGCCGCGAGCTTGATTCCAGCGGTCAGATGCGGTCGAAAGAAGCCGAGACTTTCGAGCTGACGTTTTACAAAGGCGCCCGCATTCGCCGCAAAGTCGCCAAAGACGGCAAGCCGCTCTCGGCCAAAGACGAGGCCGAGGAGCAAAAGCGCGTAGAAAAGCGCATCCGCGAAATCGAAAAACGCGAAGCCGAGAAAGCCAGGCAGGCCGGGAAAGAACCTGACTTCGACCACGACGACAGCGGAGAGCGCAATAAACGCATGACCATCTCCGATGTGCTGCGCGCGTCGAAGCTGACCAGCCCGCGCCGCGAGCGGTTCCGAGGGCGCGACGTGATCGTCTTCGATTTCGAACCTCTGCCCGGTTACAAACCGCAGAAGAATTACGAAAAGCTTTTCGGCAAAATGGCCGGCGCGATCTGGGTTGACCCGGTTGATAGACAGGTGGCCCGCGTCGAAGCGCGTTTGATTGAAGCGTATAAAATCGGCGGCGGGATGCTTGCGTCTCTGAAAGAAGGCGCCAATTTCGTAATCGAACAGGAGCGCGTCAATCAGGAGATCTGGCTCCCCACCCGCGCTGAAATCAATCTGGGAGTGCGCGTGTTGATGGTCAAAGGTTTCAACATCAATCAGACAATCACCTACGGCGATTACAAACGTTTCAACGTCGAAACCGAGAAAGAAAAGCTGAAAGCCCCGGCGCAATCAGACAAAACACAGAAGCCCTGAGCCGCTGGCGCCGGACTTGCCAATAATCAGTCTGAAGTCAGGCGCCTTGATAAGCCCGAAGCAATTTACGCTTTCCGCCAGGCGGCGGAGGCCGGCGGCGACATGCCGCCGTAATAAATCGGAAAATCGGCGGTGATGAAAAAGTAGCGCCGAACAAGACTGCCGCATAGCGGTGAAACAACGGTATCCCGGCGTTGATGAGCCAGGATTGGGCGGCATAACTGAACAATGTCACGTCAGCGGCGGGCGAATCCCGTCGCCGCTGACGTGATCAACAACCTAACCGACCCACCGTGTGTCGCAACACACGGCCAACCAGATTCGCCGCTACGCGGCTGTCGCCTCCACTTCAGCGTTACATTCTCATCACTCCGAAATAACCATCAGATCAATGGAGGTAAAAGTATGACTAGCAAAATGAGGAATCCATTTCTCGTTGGACTGGCGTTGCTGTTTATGACCCTCGCCGGGTTCCAAACCGGCGCCTTCGCGAAGGATGATGACGATTGCTGCCCGCGACGGGTCTATTATCCCGCTCCGCAACCGATCTGTTGCCCAGCGCCACAACCGGTTTGTTGTCCAGCGCCTCAGCCGGTTTGTTGCCCAGCGCCGCAACCGGTCGTCTGCACGGCCCCAGAACCGGTCAGTTGTCCCGCTCCGCAACCGGTCTGTGTCACCCAGTACGTCCCGCAGGTGAGGACTATCAGCTACAGCTACATGTCCACGCCGGCTCCGTGTTCTTGCCACTAAGAACCGGAACGCTGAGCGTTGCCTGAATAGCAACGCCTACGGGCGTATAACAGTGCGGGCATGACGCCAGTCATCGCCCGCACACCTGTGATGGAGTTTGGTCGCCCGCGCGGGTCGCGCCTGCGCCTCGCCTGATTTTGAAATCTCATCACGCAAATCCAAAAATCCAACGAGAACAGATTACGCAATCAGACAAAACATAGATGCCCCGGTAGTGGCGCAAGGACGGAACGTGATCGCAGTAAATACGCCAGCAATCACCGTAGCCGGATTCAGTGATGTATAGACGCCGGTACAGACGCCTGTACGAGCGCCGGAAAACGGCGCGAGGCAAAGCCAGTGTTTCAAACACCCGTCAATGGCTCTCTTGAGGGTGGCGCCGGGCTTGCTGTTAATCGGGTGGAAATTGGGCGCCTTGATAAGCCAGAAGCAATTTATGCCTTCCGCCAAGCGGTGGAGGCCACTGCGGCGGCATGCCGCAGTAGAGGATAAGGAAATCGGCGGTGATGAAAATGTAATGCTGAGTAATCCTGCCGCATAGCGCTTAAATAAATATCCCGGCGTCAAACGCCTGGTACGGGCGGCATAAACGAAATGCTTCACGACAGCGACGGTCGGATTCGTTCGTCGCCGACGTGGCGGGGAAACCTGCGCCCCACCGTGCGTTGTGATGTACGGCCAACCACAATAGCCGCTACGCGGTCATAGCCTCTGCTACAGCGACACATTTTCGCCACCCCACAAACTAACAGATCAATGGAGGTAAGCTATGACAAGCAGAACAAGGTATCCTGTCTTCATCGCGCTGGCGGCGCTTTTTATGACACTGGCGGGGTTTCAATCCCAGGTGTCAGCGCAGTGTCGGTTCAATGGATGTAGCCCATGCGCGCGCACGTCATGTCCGGCGCCTTGTCCGGCGCCAGCGCCGGTCGTATGCACTCAACAGGTCTCGTGTCCGGCGCCTTGCCCGGCGCCGAGACCGGTTGTGTGCGCTCAACCTGTCTCGTGCCCAATGCCCTGTCCGGCGCCGAGGCCGGTCATGATCACCAGATGCGTCACTTGTCCGCAAGTGACAACAGTCTCCTGTGTTTCGACGCTTCCCGCATGCTGCCCAAGCCCCTGCGCGAAAGAGGCTGAAACAGAGACTCCGGTGATAGAGACGGAGAAAACGCCGGAAACCCCAGTGATAGACATTGAGGTAGTGCCGGAACCGCAACCGGAAGTGACTCCGGAGCCTGCGCCTGAACCCCTTCCGCCGGTTCGGCCAAGTAGAATAAAGAGCTAATGGAAATTAGCCAGCGCCACGCCCAGCGCAGGTCTCAGAGCAGGCTCTCCCTGCTCTGAGCTGAAATCGCGACGCGTGGCATAGCGCCTCGACGTCCTGGTAATTGAGCTTGCCAGAAAGCGCGTTCAGGCATAATTCCCCTCCGGCTTGATAAGGTACTTGGATGTACCCAGGCTGGAGGGGATTTTTGATGGCAGATCGCGCGCCGCCGATCTGTTCATGCGAGCCTGCCATTGCAGGTCAAGTTGTAGGCAAACGCATTCCCATCGTGGAAAGTTCGGCGCGGTGATTTACTTGAACATCTCGTCCGCCAGTCATAAGATGCCGCCGGTCAGCTTCCGGATTCATCAGTTCAAAGCTCAGATAAAGCTCAAGCCACATGAGTAAAAAGCCTTTCGACGACGCCTTCAAAGATTTGGCCGAACAGGACGCTGAAGCTCTGTTGCGACTGCTCGGCGCAATTCCGCCCGGCGCGACCGTGACTCCGCTGCCGCGCGAAGTCTCCGTTCAGGCTCTGCTGCCCGATCAACCATACGAGATCAGCGTCGCCGGACGGAAGCACATCGCGCATCTCGAGGCGCAAAGCTATTATGAGAGCAACCTGCCGCATCGCATCGCGGATTACGACATCCGGCTGTGGCTGAAATACCGGCTGCCGGTCTATACTTACGTCCTGGTTTTCATTCAGACCGGAATGCCGAAAGACGCGCCGACTTCAATCAATATTGACGCCGGTGGGATAAGTTTAACCGTGCGGTTCCAGATAGTTGGTCTCTGGCAGATTCCGGCGCGTCGGGCGTTGGAATTGGAAAGTGAAAGCCTGCTGCCTTTCGTGCCGTTGATGCAGGGCGGCGAAGAAGAACTTGAGCAGGGCGCGCGGGCATTGGGCGATATCAAGGACGAAATCAGGCGGCGCGAGGTCGCATTGCATTTTGTGATGGTCGGCAGCCTGCGATATCGCCGAGATGATTTGCTCGATTTGATGAGGAGGACAAATATGGTTGTTCCGATTGAACTACTTCGCCAGTCTGAAATGTATCAATCAATTCTCAAAGAAGGGCTTGAGGAAGGACGACAGAAAGGACGCGAGGAAGGACGCGAGGAAGGACGCGAGGAAGGACGCGAGGAAGGGCGCGAGGAAGGACGCGAGGAAGGACGCGAGGAAGGACGCGAGGAAGGACGCGA
>JAJVID010000212.1:4673-23483 GCA_022072205.1 Acidobacteriota bacterium | reverse complement strand
CGCGAGGAAGGACGCGAGGAAGGACGCGAGGAAGGACGCGAGGAAGGACGCGAAGCTTTGATCAACCTGTTGCGACGGTTGGCCGAGCGTCGTTTCCCCGGTGTTATGCTTGGCGATGAGGCCGGACATATCCATGACCTGGAGGCTCTTGAGCAAATCTGCTACGAGTTGGATCAGATTCCAGACGCTCCGACTTTGCGACAGCGGCTGGCTGCGCTCGCCATCGCCCAGTCGCCGGTTCAAGAATCAGAGAACAATGGCGACAGCGGTTCCGGCGCCTCATGAAATCAATACTGTCAAAACCACTCCGAAAACTTCATGGCTAAAATCAATCGCAGAAATTCTGTCACCGTCAACATTGGCGGCGTGCGCGTCGGCGGATGTCAGGCCGTCGTCGTGCAATCAATGACCAACACCGACACGGCTGACGCCGCCGGCACGGCGCGGCAGGTCATCGAGTTGGCCAAAGCCGGCTCCGAACTGGTCCGTGTCACGGTCAACAACAAAGAGGCCGCCGCCGCCGTGCCCGAAATCGTCTCGCGCGTGCGCGACGCCGGGCTTCACACTCCGGTCATCGGGGATTTTCATTACAACGGCCATATTCTGCTCACCGAGTTCAAAGAATGCGCGCAGGCGCTGGCCAAATATCGCATCAATCCGGGCAATGTCGGCGCGGGCAAACATCACGACGACAATTTCAAACGGATGATTGATGTCGCGCTCGAAAACGACAAGCCGGTGCGCATCGGCGTCAACTGGGGTTCGCTCGACCAGGCGCTGCTCGCGCGGCTGATGGACGATAACGCCAAATTACCCGAACCGCTCGACGCCAAAGATGTGATGAAGGAAGCCATCGTGCGTAGCGCGATTGAATCAGCTCAGTTGGCCGAAGAATACGGCCTGACGCGCGACCACATTATTCTCAGCGCAAAATGTTCCGACGTGCAGGATTTGATTGACGTTTACCGCGAGATGGCGCGACGCGGCGATTACGCGCTGCACCTCGGTTTGACCGAAGCGGGAATGGGATCGAAAGGCATCGTCGCAAGCGCGGCGGCTCTGTCCGTTTTATTGCAGGAAGGCCTCGGCGACACGATCCGCGTCAGCCTTACGCCAGCGCCAAACGGCGACCGCAGCGAAGAGGTGATCGTCGCGCAACAGATTCTGCAATCGCTCGGAATCCGCAGCTTCACACCGCAAGTCACCGCCTGCCCCGGATGCGGGCGCACCACAAGCACGCTGTTTCAGGAGATGGCCGACGACATCGGCAAATACCTGCGCGCGCAGATGCCCGTCTGGCGCGGGCAATTCAAAGGCGTCGAGGAAATGAAAGTCGCGGTGATGGGCTGCGTGGTGAATGGCCCTGGCGAATCGAAACACGCCGACATCGGCATCAGCCTGCCCGGAACCGGCGAAGAGCCGCGCGCGCCGGTGTTTGTTGACGGTAAGCTGAGAACCACGCTCAAAGGGGCGAACATCGTCCCGGACTTCATCGAGATTCTGAATCAGTACGTCGTAACGAAGTTTAGCTCTCAGTCGTAGAGGCCGAACCTGCAACTACAGAATTCCGCCTCGCTTCAGGCCTTTCACCAGATCGTAGCTGAAAATGACTTCGAGACGCGCGCGGTTCGTCCCCGCGTAGTTCTTGTTGACGGCGTGATTGTAAAAGGTCGAGATGGTGAATTCGGGCGTGATTGCACAGGAGCCAAGCACGAACACCCGGTGGCCAAAGCTGAATCGGTCGGCGTTCAGGCCGCCGTAAAAAGGATCAATGTGCGCATAACCTCCGGCAAACGTGAACTGCTTCGTCAGCCGCTTCTCAGCCGTAACGGCAAACCCGTAGCCCGGATGAAAGTCGAGCCTTTCGTAATTTTCGAATCGAAGCGAATCAATCAAACGCGCCTCGCGTAAATCCAGCCTCACGGCCTGGCGCAAAGTCTCTACGCCGGATTGGAAGGTGTAATCAGCGGAGATCGCCGCCCGCGCGCCAAGTTTCTTGCTCACCAGGAACTGATGATAGTTCGATTCCTTCAGGCGGTGATAGCGTTTGCGAATGTCCGGCGTGTTCAAATCGCCGAGGTAGGCGTAAGTCACCGCGATCTCGTCGAAAAATAAGCGCTTCGGCATTTTGACGCTGATGCGCTCTCCCATGATGTAAGCGTCGTTGTCGTAGGTGGTGAGTTCCGTAGCTTCACCGCGCAACATGCCAAGCCCACCGTATTGAATTTCGACCTCAGCGCGCGGCTGCGCTGAAATGTATAGTTGTTTGAGAAATAACCTGGCCGTTCCGTCTCCCGTGCCCCAGCCGGTGTCGTTCCAACCGGCGATGAATTGATTGCCCGTAGCCAACCCCGCGTTGACGCTGTAACGTCCAGCGGCGTCGAATTTAAAACGGCCCCTGAAGGTTTCCTGGTGCTGCGCCGAGTTTGCTACTGTCTCTCCGTGAATATCTTCGGTAAAACGATAGCGCGCGTTGAGAGTCGCGGTTTGCAGTTCAACCCAGCGCGACCATTTGCGTTCTGAAGCGGGTCTGGAGTTCACTCCTGATGGTTTTGCCGCATCCTGTGTCTGACCTGGCGCTGGCGTAGTCCAGGCCGCTTCGGTCGAAGATTGCGCCGTTTGCGCTTCGGCGCCCAACGACAACGCGCAGGTCAACATGCAGGCGAGCAGGGACAATTTACTCACTTCAACTTCTCATCAACGCAAATGATGCGTAGTTACTGCGCCTTCAGTGTCATCATCCATTCGACAATCTTCTGCTTATCCTCCGGCGGGATTTTGGGGAACGATTCCGGCATGGGTTTCTTCAGCCCGTAAGGTTTCGCGTCATCCAGAATCTTCAACAAATCTTCCTTCGACCGCTGCGGTTTGCTTGAGACTCCAATAAGTCCGACAGCTATCGGAGATCCCTCGCCGTTGTCGCCGTGGCAGGCAGCGCAATTTTCGGAATACGCTGGCGGCGGCTCCTGAGCCTTGCCCGAAGCCGCGAGCGCAGCCGCCGCTCCTCCGACGATCTGCGGCTCGAAGGGCTTGGCGAAATAAGCGTGCATGTCTTCTTCCTGCTGCTTCAATTTTTCGGCGAACTCAGGATTGGTTCTGTCCTGATGCCTGGCGAGGAAGATCAATCCGATTGAACCGCCGAGAATCAAAATCAACAGCGCGGTCGCCAGAGGCCTCCGCAGCGGATGCCGCTCTTCGCGCCGGTCGAAGAACGGCAGCAGAAACAGCGCGCCGAAGAGCACGGCTGGCAGAACGACTGTCGGGATGATCGCCCATTTGCCCGGAGAATATTTCAGCAACTGAAACAGCGGCATGAAATACCAGGGCGGGCGCGCCAGATAATCCGATGTCGGATCGGCCACCGGCCCCAACTCGGCTGGCCAGTATTTCGCCGCAGCCACCAGCGCAACGAAACAGATCAGGATTGCGACGGAGTCTTTGAAAACCTGTTTCGGATAAAACCGCTCGATCTTCTTGTCATCGCGGTTGTGGAACGGCCCGGCGGGCGTGGCGCGGCGGAAAAGATACAGGTGCAGCCCGACCAGCGCCGCCAGTCCGAGCGGCAACAGAAAGACGTGCGTGGTGAAAAACCGCGACAGCGTCACGGTGGTCAGATCATTGCCGCCAAGCATAATGCGCTGCTGCACCGGGCCGACGACTGGAATCTCGCCCGCAATCGAAGCTCCGACTTTGGTTCCAAAATAAGCCGCCTGATCCCAGGGCAGCAAATATCCGGTGAATGAAAACGCGAAGATGATCAGCAGCATGATCACGCCGGCGGCCCAGAGCAATTCGCGTTTCTTTTTGTAAGCGCCGAAAAGGAAAGTCTGGGCCAGATGCGCGACCGCCAGAATCACCATCGCCGTCGCGCCGTAATGGTGCAGCCCGCGCAACAGAGCGCCGCCGGGCACGGCCTTTTGAATGTACGAAACGCTGGCATGCGCGTGATCGGCGCTCGGCACGTAATACATCGTCAGAAAAATTCCGGTGACGACCTGGATCGCGAAGAGAAACAGCAAAATGCTGCCGAAGACGTAAGCCCATCGCGCGCCGCCGCGAATCGGCTCATCCAGCGCCTCGCGCGTAATCTCCTTGATGCCTGTCCGCTCATCCAGCCAGTCGTAAAGTTTGTTTAGTTTCGATTCCGCCATGATTTTATTTTTCCAGATGATGCCCGCGAATAACACAAGCAGGGGTTAGCTCAAAACCTGTTTCTCGGTGATGGCTTGTTTGAAGTCCTGATATTTGACCTTGAGCTTGTTGTCTTCGACGCGAAACTCCAGCGTATCCAGCCCGCGCGGAGTCGGCCCGGCCAGCGTGTCGCCATTGTCATTCCACTCGCTGCCGTGACAGGCGCAGATGAATTTGTCGGCGCGCGTATTGACCGAACAGCCCAGATGCGGACAGACGCCGGAAAAGACCTTCACGTCGTCGCCTTTTCTGACAACCCAGACGGAACGCTGAGACTGGAACTTGCCCCAGCCCGCGTCCTGCGAAACGATAACGTTCTTCTTGACCAGCTTGCCTTCGGCGAATTCATCCAGCGGCCCAAGCTCCGTCCAATCCTGACCGCTCGATGCGGTAAACGCCGGCCCAATGGAAAACCGTCCGATCGTCACGCCCAGCACAGCCGAAATGCCGGCGACAATCAACCCGCTGATCAAACCCAGAAACGAACGCCGTTCGGGAACCGGCGCAACGCCTTCATCAAATTCAACTGACATCTGAAAATCTCCTCCGTTGTTTCAGGAACTACGCTGGCGACAGACCTGCGCCTTTCCGCGTTATCGCGCACTCAGCAGCGCGATGGGCGCGGGCAAGAGACGCGTAGCATTGATTCAGTAATTTAAGGTTTGCGATTGGTGGAGCGAGAATATAACAGCGATCCGGCCATTAGCCAAATCAACCGGCGGGCATTGCAGAGCGATTTTAGATGTGAACGAAATTGGTGGTTCAGCGATATTTGCGCGCAGTCATCGCCATTCACCTTGCAACACGAATCCGCCCCAATAGTAAGGCGCGCTCCAACGCCGCTCGCGCCACATCTCTTCCTGAGTGGCGCGCAACGCGGCGGCTGGCGTCATTCGCTCAGGCCCCAGCATCCGGCGATAGAATCGGCTCATCATCTCGGCTGTGGCCTGATCTTCGACCGCCCAGAGGCTGACCATCACCCGCGCGGCTCCGGCTGAAAAAAATCCCCGCGTCAGACTCAACAGACCTTCTCCGCGCACATCCTTGCCCAGCCCCGTGCGACAGGCGCTCAGGACGACCAGTTCCGCCGGGAGCTTGAAGCGATAAATGTCCTGCGCCAACAGCGATCCGTTCTGGGGACGCCCCAGTTCGTTGACTTGCGAAAGCACGATGGCCGACAGATCGGGATTCCGCGAATTGGTGACGGCATGCGTGGCAAAGTGGATGATGCGATATTTTCCGAGCGCGGGATCAGTAGCGGCGTCAAGGTTGGCGGCGAACCCACCGACGATACGGCTGTCGCCAGCCAGCAATGCAATCTGCTGCGCTTCCCAGGCGGTCGCCGACAGGCGGTTCAGGTTCGGGAAGACGAGCGTATTGACCGGCGATGCCGCGTCAGAGATCGCTTCCCCGCCTTGCGCTGTCGAACGCTATCGAGCAAGTTGGCTGACACGATTATCGGCGGCTGAAAAAACCGGATCGGCGAAAACAATCAGGCTGCGTTCGGCGGGTTTCCGCTCAGCCGTTTGCTCTCGTATCGCCGCCAGCGCGGAGGCCGATGGCAAAACAACGATCTCGTTAGTAACGATCAGCGGAGTGTAGGATCGCGGATTGCGGATTGCGGATTGCGGATTCGCCTTGTCTCCCTGTCTCCCTGTCCCCTTGTCCCCATGGCGCCCTCCTGCCCTGCCCCCTTGCCCCCTTTCCCCGTTCTCCAAAACGGGCAATGCGGCGAACGGCGCGAACTGCAAGGCGCCGTGAGGAACGATGATCAGGCGTTTGCCGGGCAATTTTGCCGCGACCGGGCCGAACAACATCCGGCTCAATTCCCTTGCCGCGATTTGAAATTGAGCGTCCGACCGAGTCGCGAGCGCCCGTTTTTGCGCGCCCGGGTAATTGCGATTCCTCACCTCAAGCAGATCATGAACGCGCTGCGACACCGCTTCGATCTCGGCGCGATTGGGCAGGATGTAGCTTTCGACGCTGGTTTGAGTCATCAGCCAGAGAAAGCTGCGTTCGGCTCCGAGCGCGTATTCGAGCAAGACCGTCTTTTCGTCGAGCAGCAGCCGTTGAATCTCGTCCGCGCGCAACGGCTGCGCGTAATGAGCCTGTTCCGGCGGGCCGGCGCCAACCCGCGCGAGCAAATCAAGCAGGCTTCGCGCGCGGGCGCGTTCGCTCAGGCCGAACGCTTCGGCGATGTGACCCGCATCCGGCTCGCGCTCGTTGAGGCGCATGAGCAGGTCAATGTAAAAGTCGTAGTAATCCTGCACTTGCGCGAAGTAGCTGGTGCGGAGACGGTAATCGTCGCCTTCCGATCTCAACGATTCGATAGTCTTCAATCCGCGATCTATCTGATCGCGCGCTTCCGATAGAGCGCCTTCGCGCCGCGCCAGCAACGCCAGACCGAAGCGGGCTGTGGCCTCGCCGGAGCCGTCGCCTGCGGCCTGCCACAGTTTGAGCGCTTCCTGAAAATGCCTCTTCGCCTCCTCGTTCCGCTTCAGCGAAATCCCGATCCAGCCCAGTTGTGAAAGCGCATCGGCCTGGCCGCCGTTGTCTTTGAACTCGCGCAAGGTCTGGAGCGCCTGTCCCAGCATCGCGCGCGATTCATCGTAGCGATTCATCCTGGAATAAATCTTTCCCAAACCGATGCGTGTGAGCGCCTCACCGCGCCGGTCGAGCGCAGCCTGCCGCAGGAGCAACGATTGCTCGAAATTTTTCAGCGCCTCCTGATTCTCCTCGCGCAGAGCATGCACCCAGCCGATGCCATAAAGCGATTGCCCTTCGCCTGCGGCGTTCATCAATCCCTGCCGGAACCGCAACGATTGTTTGAAGCTCTCCAACGCCTGATCCAATTCACCCAGGTAAAGGTAGCTCCAGCCCACGCCCGCCTGCGTAAACGCAATCCCGGAACGGTCGTCCACTTTTCGCATCAATTCGATTGCGCGGTTGAAAACGGCGACCGCCTTCTGGTTGGCGCCCAGCGCGCGATAACTCCAGCCCGCCCCGTAAAGCGCAACCGCCTCTTCGTAAGGCTCAGCGAGTTCCCGCCACAGCGATTGCGCCTGCTCAAACTTCCTGGCCGCCAGCCGTAACATCTCGGCGGCGCTTCTCGCCCGCAAACGTTCGGCCTCAGACACCAACTGCTCGGCCTCGATCCATTTTTTGTCCGATGAAATCGGGGCGCGCGGCTCTTTCAACGTGATTCGATAACGCCCCTGAACCGAAGCCTTTTCGTATGACCGGATTTTCAAATGATAGCCGCCGGGACTGGGCGCAATCAGCGACGCCTTTTCCGCGCCTTGCGATCCATTCGGGCGATCAATCTCGACTAGCGGCTTGCCATCCTGCCCGAAGATTGTCACGACCACATCAATCCCCAACTGTTCGATGGCGGCCTGAACGAACTGCCCCGATTCCAGAGTGAAAGCGTAGCGATGCTCCTCGCCTCCTGACAGTTCTCGTTCAATTGTCTTCCCGGGAACCAGTGGATGGTCGGATTGTGTTTGTGGAAGGCTGGCCCGCGTCTTCAGGAAGGATTCAAAAAAGATCAGAGAGACGAGAGCGCAGAGAGCCTGCAGGAAAGCTCTCTGCGCTCTCTTCTTCTCTGCGGGGCATCTGCGTTCTCTGCGCCTCTGCGGTGAACTCAGCATTGCACTTTTATCGTTTCTTGATAATCACGTCGTAATAAGCAGGAGCTTCGCCTTCCCGCGAAAGCCGAAGCCGGTACTTTTCAGGCGCGATTCGACGCAGGTCGAGCGCCACCCGGAGTTTGACACCTTCACGGCTGACGGCCTGACGCGAGAATAAAACGAGATCAAAGGCGTCAACCAGACTGACCGTATACTCCCCCGCCACAGCGGTTTCCGGCAAACGCAACACCAGAAAGGCGCGCGCAGCGGGTAGTGAAATCATCTTTTCTTCAGCCAGCTTTTCATTCAATCCGCCCGGTGGTTTTTCAGATTCTTTACCGGACGGCTTTTCGTCCGCGACAGGGGATTTTCCCTCTTGTGGCTCACGCAAGACTCGGTAATCATCCAGATCAACTTTCACGACGATCAGATCAGACGCGCCCGGCGCTTGCGATGTTCTGCTCACGCCACGCCGCTGGGCTGGAAGCTGCGTAGTCACGGCAGGAGCGGGGGCCGCAATCTGATTTGGCGGTTTTTCCCCAGCGGCTCCGGTTTGCACGCCGGATGCGGTTGACAGCGCTGGTTCCGAGTTCCGAAGACCCGGCGCAGGTTCGCGCAACATCAGACAGACAACGAAGACCAGAGACGACAAAATCACCATCGCTGAAATGCGCTTCATTGTGAAGATTGAAGACATCCGACTCCACCCAGCAACAGGCACACCCGCAATCTCATCACGATGTTGAACCAGCGTCTGACGATATTCGCCGAAACATTCCGAACACGCGAACAGGTGATCTAGCAAATGTTGATCAGGCGTCCGACCCGCCTCAATCACTCTCAGGACTTCGCCTGGGGTCGGACAGCCGCGACGTTGTGGGTTAGGAAAGTTGGTAGCGTAATGCCGTCGCGAGATCATCACCATCGCATCCGCATCCAAATCTTCGAGCGCTTTCAACTCGCGGTTGCGCTTTTTCGACTCAGGATGATCGCCAGTCTGCGATTTCATCGCGTCCATTTCTTCAGTGTCCATTGTGATAATCCGAGGGGGAGAACTCAAATGCGCGGAGAATAACGCAGAAAGCGCAAAAACAATCTTGGGGGAGCTTTGCGCTTTCTGCGCTTGTGGACGCGCTTACTCTATTTTTCCGAGAGAGCGCGCATCACAATCGTTTTGACCACAGGAGGAATGATGAGACTGATCGCGCATCAGAAGCCCTGTCAAGCCCGATGCGCGCGCCGAGCGCCAAACCAGCGCAGGCTTGCGTTGTTAGTCCCCACTACAAACAGACAAGACCTGCGCTGGCAAGCGCAACCAAAAACCCTTTTGAGGACGCCACGTTAAGCGCTGCCGACGCTCATTAGATTTACGCCCGGCGTATGAATCAATCTCATCCAGGCGATTGCCCCTTGCACCTGATAGAGGGGTTGAGAAACGCAAAACGCCATCCATGCGCAAATATTTTTTGTATTGCCGGGTTACGGAAAGAAAAATGAGGCGGCGCGCGGGGCTGACCCTATCGAAGAGTTTACTTGTCCATTTCGCCACTGAGTTCAGGTTTCAGCCGGGCGATCTGTTCATAATAATTGTTGCGTATGGCGCGGCTGCTCTTGCCCAACATCGAACCGATCTCTTCAAAGCTGTGCCCCAGACAGAGCAGGTCGAAGACCTGGCGTGTCCGCTCGTTCATACGCTTTCGCAGTTCCTGCACCAGGATATATTGATCCATCTCCGCGGAATCGCCTCGCTGGCCTGAGCGCGCTTTGCTCGCGCCTTCCGCCAGAATTCGCTCGCGTGATTTCTCTTTCTCCAGTTCGGCCAGAACCTGCCGCTTGTAAGTTTGAAAGAGGTATGCCCGGAGATTGGTGATGCGCCCCGGCTGGTCGTAGAGCGCACGGGTGACAATAGCGGAAGCTTTGGCCAACAGCGTATGCCCGGCGTCTTCATTGTGTAACGTGGCGCGCGCATAGCTTTCGGCCTGCTCGCGCAGCGCTACCGCCGCCTGATGGACTTCTGGCGCGACGACGCCCCACTCGTCCAGGTAAGCCGCCACGATCTCAGGCTGATTTGTCATACTCTTGCTCACGGCAAAGGACTTGTCGTCAAAACGGCTTCAACTATGCCAGTCAGGAGGATCGGATAACAGGTAGATTGGACTTCGGCCAGGATTATAGCCCCATTGTTTCAGATGAGCGCACTAAAAAATTCGGCCCGGCGGAGTTCAACGGATTCACGCCTCAAGTTCAGCCTGCGAGGGGAACCCATGCTGCTGCCTGCCGATCGGGCCTTCGTACTTTGCGGTTGTCTTGTAATGCTCGAACCTGCCGTCTCCGGCCAACGCCGCGCAGCGTTCTCTCAATCGCCGCATCTCGTCATCGCTCATCGGCGCAAAGTCTCGCGCGACGCTTAGATTCTGCCGCAACACTTCCAGCGATTCCATTCCGCTGACTATCGTGGCGACCGGCAGGCTCATCGCGTAGCGCAGCGCCTCTTCGGCTGTAACGGCTCCCGCGAGCGCCATATTTCCTTCGCCGCCCAGGCTCTTCATCCCGATGGCCGCAACCCCGCGCCGCTGGAGTTCGGGCAATACCTGCTGCTCGAAACTTCGGAAGGACGCGTCGAAACAATTCAACGGCAGTTGGCAGGCGTCGAAAGGGTAATCGTACGACAGCATCTTCAGGTGAAGCGCCGGGCTTTTGTGGCCGGTGAATCCGACAAAGCGAACCTTGCCTTCACGCTTCGCCTGATCGAGCGCTTCGATCACTCCGCCTTTCGCGAAATGCATCTCAGGCTCGTTATCGTAAACGACTTCGTGAACCTGCCAGAGGTCCAGGTAATCGGTTCGCAATCGCCGCAGCGAATCTTCAAGCTGCCGCATCGCCACGCGGCGGTCGCGCCCGTGCGTGCAAACTTTAGTCATCAGGAAGACCTCGTCACGCCGGCCTTCAATCGCCCTGCCCATCAACTCTTCGCTGCGTCCATCGTGATATTCCCAGGCGTTGTCGAGAAACGTGATCCCGGCGTCAATGGCCTGCCGGGCCAGATGGATCGCTTCGTTGTCGTCTTCCACCAAACCGAGATGATAGCCGCCGAAACAAATGGCTGTGACGTCAACACCCGTTCGGCCAAGCGGTCTCAGCGGTATCCCTGAAGAGTTTTGATTGCTCAAGTAAATATCTCCCTATGTTCTTTCCACTTCAACCAGCGCATCGTAGAAAGTCGCCCCCGCCCCCAAATCCGTCAGCCCCTGCGAAGTCACGTCGTTCGCGTTGCAACCATCGCTGGTCAGCTTCTTCCACCAGACTGACAAAGCCACAACTACGCCCGGTCTGGCTTTTTCACTCACACGCGCTTTGAGTTTGAATTCGCCCCGGTCGTTGAAAACTCGCACGCGGTCGCCGTCCTTGATGCTTCGCGCGGCGGCGTCAACCGGATGAATCTCCAGGCGCGGCTCCTTCTCGGCTTTCACGAAGCTCGGCAGGTTGGCGAAGCTCGAATTCAGGAAGTTGTGCGCGGGCGGCGAGATGATCGCCAGCGGATATTTTTTCACCAGTTCCGGCGCGGCCTGCGCCGATTCGCGCGGCGGGATGTAAGCCGGCAATGGATCAACGCCCTGCTTCGCCAATGTCTCGCTGAAGAATTCGCATTTGCCGGAGGGCGTCAGGAAATTACCTTCGGCGAAAGGCGCGTAAGTTTCAGGCACGCTCAGCCGCATCCAACCGCGCTCTTTCAACTCTTCAAACGTGATGCCCTGCATTCGCGGATGATCGTAGTTGATCGCCTGCCGCGCGATCTCTTCATCGGAATCTTTGAAACAATCTTCCGTG
The DNA here is from genome assembly GCA_022072205.1 of Acidobacteriota bacterium. Lineage (GTDB taxonomy): Bacteria > Acidobacteriota > Blastocatellia > RBC074 > RBC074 > JAJVID01. The sequence continues at coordinate 11,835 of JAJVID010000212.1, read as the reverse complement.
AAGCCCATCCGTTCGGCCAGCAATCGAAACACCTCGCTGTTCGGCTTCGCTTCGCCGACGGGCGCGATGGCCGGTTTGTTGATGAGCATATAAAGATGCCCGTAGGCTTTGTGAATGTCGAAGTGTTCAAGCTGCGTCGTCGCGGGCAACAAGATGTCGGCGTAATCGGCGGTGTCAGTCTGGAAAATTTCGTGGACGACCGTGAAGAGGTCTTCGCGCTTGAAACCCGCGATGACTTTGCGCGAATCGGGCGCGATGGCCGCGGGGTTGGAGTTGTAAATGTAGATCGCGCGAATCGGAGGATCGAGCGGTTCCAGCTTTTCAATCGGCGCGCGGCTATCCCCTCCCTGACGGTCGGGGTACTGCACGCGCTGATAATTCCCTCCCTGACGGTCGGGGTACTGCACTCGCTGATAGCCGAGCAACGCGTCGCCGATGGCCGACATATTGATCGTGCGCGGATTGTTCCAGATCAGATCGGGGCGTTCCAGCGCGGCGTTGTTGATGCTGAACGTTCCGGAAGTCGAAAGCAGCGCGCCGCCAGCAGCATCGCGCCACGCTCCGATCAACGCAGGCAGACAGGTGATCGCGCGCACGGCCATTCCGCCTCCGGCGTGCCGCTGCAAACCGTAATTCAAGCGAATCGCCACAGGCTTCGTCGTCGCGTATTCGCGCGCGAGCTTGATAATCGTCTCTTCGCTGAGGCCGGTAATCTTCGCCACTTTCGACGGCGGATATTCCAGCGCTCGTTCGCGCAACAATTCAAAGCCGAGCGTGTAACGTTCGACGTAATCGCGATCAATCAGGTTCTCTTTGATGATCACGTTCATCATCGCCAGCGCCAGCGCGCCATCTGTGCCCGGTAGCGGGGCGATGTGCTCGTCGCATTTTTCGGCGGTCAAGCTGCGGTAAGGATCAATCGCGATGACTTTCGCGCCTTTGCGTCTCGCTTCCAGAATTTTCGGCCACAGATGGACGTTCGATGTGATCGTGTTCGATCCCCAGATGATGATCAGCTTCGCGTTGCCGAATTGTTCCGGGTCCGTGCCGATGCTCAAACCAATCGTCGCGCGATACCCGGCGGCGCCCGCTTCGGAGCAAATCGTTCGAGCCAGCAACGACGCGCCGAGTTTGTAGAAGAACCGCCGGTCAATTGACTGGCTCTGTACGAATCCCATCGTGCCTGCGTAGCTGTATGGCTGAATCGCCTGCGGATTATCGGCGGCGATCTCCTTGAACTTCGCGGCGATGGTGTCGAGCGCTTCATCCCACGAGATGCGCGCGAAGATGCCTTTGCCTTTTTCGCCCACGCGCTTCATCGGGTACAGCACGCGTTGCGGGCTGTAGGTGCGTTCCAGATAGCGGTTGACCTTCGTGCAGAGAAAGCCGTTCGTTGTCGGATGGTCCTCCGCTCCCTCGATCTTGACCGCGCGCCCGTTCTCGACGGTGACGAGGAACGAACAGGTGTCGGGACAATCGTGCGGACACGCGCCGCGAACAATTCTACGGTCTTGCATGAGATAAGCGTCAGGGTATTCGCCTAATGGCATAAGCGCTCCGTGTTTTTGTTATTTGAATACGAGCTTTGCGCACGTTCCACCGCGTCAAGCGTAAGGATTAAGACGGGTACTGTGCGTGAAAATAAGAAGATGGTCAAGAATATTCTACCGATGCCGCGCAGCCAGGCTTTCGATTGACTGGCAAGCCGTGAATTTGAGATTGTAGGCGTAGCCTTTGGTGGAAGGCAAAAGCGATTCGATAAACATCCCCCATTTTCCGTTTGACGATCATTTGGTTGAATCAAGGGAGAACCAACTCAGAGAGAATTGGCATGAGCGGGGGTTCAGTCTCCAAATCGGAATGGACACTCAGTAGAGAGGCTCTGGCCCGATTTCTGGCCTGCCTTGATCCGGATTCCGACCTTGCCGGCGCAAGGTATGAAAACCTGCGCCTGACGCTGATCAAATTCTTCGACTGGCGCGGGGCCTATTTCCCCGAAGAATATGCCGACGAGACGATCAACCGCGTCATCCGTAAGATTGACGAAGGCGAAATCATCCGCGACATCCCCACATATTGCCACGGTGTGGCCCGTCTGGTACTGCTCGAAAAGCTGAAAGGCCCGGAGAGCAGAAGATCGGACTTCGAAGAGTTATCGCCCGCTGCGCTCGTAGCGCCCGAGCCGGAAGAGAAAGGCGCAAGAGAGGAATGTTTCGAGCGCTGTCTGATAGGGCTGCAGGCTGAGAGCCGGCAATTGATCTTGCAGTACTATAGCGACGAAAAGCGCGAGAAGATCGCCCGCCGGTTGGCGATGGCTGAACGTTTGGGCATTCCGCTCAACGCGTTGCGCAGTCGCGCGCAAAGAATTCGCAACCGGCTTGAAGAGTGCATCCGTGATTGCATGAGGATGGGCGGTGTAAAGAAAAAGTGAAATTGAGCCGACATGGATTGGCGCGATTCGCCAGCAGTTGGTGAGAGCGCATGTGAAATCACCGCTTTCAAACCCATCGCGAAATCAGTTTTGATCCGGCATGTGACAAAATGCGGCAAACTACCGAACAGGATGAGCGAGTGATCCGTTATCTGCTCGGCGATCTGCCTGAAGCTGAACAGGTGGCCGTCGAGCAGGAATACTTCGCCGACCCCGAAAAGTTTGAAGAGGTCTGGGCGGCGGAAAATGATCTGGTTGACCGTTACGCGCAAGGCCGTTTGTCGCGCGGCGAGTTGGAACTTTTCGAACGGAACTACCTGCGGACGCCGAGGCGTCGTGAGAGGGTCGCGGTCGCCGGAAAGTTGCTTGAAGCCGCACAGACTTTGGATCGGCCGGCGGCGGAGAGCGACATTGCGACGCAAATCGCCGAGCCTTCGCCCTTCCGGCAGAGCTGGCGCCGCAGGCTGACGGAGATGTTGAACGGCCCAGGAATGATGGGAGTTGGTTTGGCGGTTGCCGCCACACTGCTGCTGGCAGGCTTCGCGTGGCTGTCGCTCGAAAGAGCGCGGCTGGCGCATGAGCTTGAAAGGACAAACGCCCAACTCACAGAGCGACAGCGTCGGGAGCGGGAGATCGCTGATCAACTGGAGGCGGAGCGCGAGCAGAGCGGCAAGCTGAAATCGGAACTCGACCGCTTGCGTGAAACGCTTGCCCAGAGGCCGTCTCAACCGCGCCCTTCAATCCTTTCATTCCTACTGGCGCCGGCGTCCGGGCCGCGAAGCGCCGACTCTTCTCAGCGGCAAATCACAATCTCGCGTGAGACGGACTTGATCCAGCTTCAGATGAAAATCGAGCAGGGCGATTCGCGTAAATTTCAAGCGGCGATCCGCACGGTCGAAGGAACGCAGGCCTGGAATCAGCGATCTCTCAAACCACGATCGGGCGTCCTCTCCGTCAACGTTCCCGCCGACAAACTGCCCCTGGGCGATTACATCCTGACGCTCTCAGCCATAACTCACACAGGCGAAACGGAAGATATCAATCGCTACTACTTCAGGGTCATCAGGAAATAGCCCGGAAGTTGGGAGCGATTCAAACTTCTCACCATATTGCGCCGCAGTTTCCTTCCCTTCACGAAAAAATCCAGCGACATGTTTTTCTCCCGGAGGCCAGTAGTGAATGGAGTTGTTCCGTTTAACCATTGTTCGCTACAAAAGGAGTCCAGGTATGCATTTTCTCAAATCGCAATTCCACCGAATAAATATCACCCTTTTCTCGCTTCTGATCATGTTCTGCGTCACAGTCACGCCGGATCGGCAATGGGCCAAAACGGGCGCTGTCGCGCAGTGCCCGACCATCACGCTCACCCCCGCCAACCTTCCCGGAGCCAGGGTCGGCGTACAGTATTCGAGGTCAATCCTCCCGAGCGGCGGCGCGCCGCCCTATACCATGTCCCTCTTCTTAGGCTCGTTCCCGCCGGGATTGACGTTATCTTTCAACACAATCTCCGGAACGCCGACGGCGGCGGGCAGCTACAGCTTCACCATGCGCGCGCGAGACGCCAACAACTGCTTTGGGAGCCAGGCCTACACGATCAACGTGGCCGCGTGCCCGACTATAAACATCCCGCTAAACAGTTTCGGCGGGACAGTCGGGGCGCCGTACAGCAACATTATCTCCGCATCGGGAGGGACGGCCCCTTATACCTTCAGCCTCGTTCCTCCGAACGGGATCCCGCCCGGATTGACGCTCTCCTCGGCCGGAGCATTGTCAGGCACGCCGACGACAGCCGGCAGATACAGCTTTGGAGTCAGGGCCACGGATGCAAACGGCTGCGCCGGATCAAAAACCATCACGGCAAACATCTGCCCGACGATTACGATGAATCCTCTCGGGGCTCTTACCGGCTGGGTCGGCGTGGCGTATTCGTGGGGCTTCCTCGCGTCTGGCGGCCAACCGCCCTACACCTATGTCATTACTTCAGGCGCGTTGCCACCCGGACTGACGCTTTCGCCCGGCACAATCTCCGGAACGCCGACAACAGAAGGCCGCTACACATTCACCTTGCGCGGCGTCGATGCGAACGGATGCAGTGGCGAGCGCCAGTACACACTCCCAGTCAATTGTCCAACCATCACCATCAATCCGACCATCTTGTCTGTGCCCCAGGTCGGCGCCTCCTATAACCAAACGTTTTCGGCAAGTGGTGGAGCCGCCCCGTATGCCTTCAGTCTAGCGGCCGGCTCGTTGCCGCCCGGATTGTCGCTTGCCTCGAACGGCAATCTGACCGGCGCGCCGACGGCTGCAGGAAGCTACAGTTACATCGTGCGCGCGACCGACGCCAATGGATGCAGGAGCGAGCGCGCCTACACGCAGAACGTGCTCCCTTGCTCCGGAGTCACCATTTCCCCGACTGGCACGGGAGTGCCTTCCGGCAGGATCAATACACCCTACAGCCTGACGTTCACAGCGACGGGCGCCACCGGGCCGTATACATTCAGCCTCGCCACAGGCTCTTCCTTGCCTCCGGGCTTGACGCTCTCTTCCGCCGGCTTGCTGTCGGGCACGCCGACCATGGGTGGTGGTTTCAGCTTCAGCGTCGTCGCGACCAGCGCCAACGGCTGCGTTGGACAAGTCCTGAACTATCTGTACATCAATCCCTGTCCGCTGATCACCATCAATCCGACCGATCCAAACCTGCCGGCGGCAACCATCAACACGCCCTACAGCAGGACGTTTTCGGCGACGAGCGGAACCGCGCCCTACACGTTCACCCTGACCGGGACGCCGCCTCTCGGCCTGGCGTTAAATACAACAACCGGCGTGTTGTCAGGATCGCCGACACAAGCGGGGACGTTTATCTTCAACATACGCGTGACCGACACCAACGGCTGCATTGGCTTACGGACCTACACATTACCGGTCAATCCCGCCTGCCCGGCGATCACCCTCAACCCGACCAATTCCAATCTGCCCGCAGGCGCAACCGGCGCGCCGTACAGCCTGATCTTCACAGTCACAGGCGGAACCGCGCCGTATTCATTCATCATCTCCGGAGGCGCGCTGCCGTCCGGATTGTCGCTCGCGCCGAACGGCAATCTGACCGGCGTCCCGACGACGGCGGGCAATTACAACTTCAACGTACGCGCGACTGATGCGAAAGGATGTGTGGATGAGATCAATTATGACCTCGTCATCAACAATCCCGTCTGCCCGGCGATCACCCTCAACCCGACCAATTCCAATCTGCCCGCAGGCGCAACCGGCGCGCCATACAGTCTGATCTTCACAGTCACAGGCGGAACCGCGCCGTATTCATTCATCATCTCCGGAGGCGCGCTGCCGCCCGGATTGTCGCTTGCGTCGAACGGCAATCTGACCGGCGTCCCGACGACGGCGGGCAATTACAACTTCAACGTACGCGCGACTGATGCGAAAGGATGTGTGGACGAGATCAATTATGGCCTCGTCATCAACAATCCCGCCTGCCCGACCATCACCCTCAATCCGGCCAATACGGCATTGCCTGCAGGTACGATCGGCGGCGGCTACAACCAGACATTTTTGGCGACGGGCGGAACCGCGCCGTATTCATTCATCATCTCCGGAGGCGCGCCGCCGCCCGGATTGTCGCTTGCGTCGAACGGCAATCTGACCGGCGTCCCGACGGCTCCGGGAAGCTACAGCTTCACTGTGCGCGCGACCGACAGCAATGGATGCCTGAACGAGCAGGCTTACGCGATCGTCATTGCCGTCAACGTAGTAACCAGTGTTTCTGCGGCCAGCTTCGCGGCTAACACGGCGGTCGCGCCTGAATCAATCGTCGCCGCGTTCGGATCGAATATGGCGACGAGTACGCAGGCCGCTTCCACACTGCCGTTGCCGACTGTGTTGGCCGGCATCAGCCTGAAAGTAACCGACGGCGCCGGCGCGGAACGCCTCGCTCCGCTCTTCTTCGTCTCGCCGTCACAGATCAACTACCAAATCCCGCCTGGCGCGGCGGTCGGGCCGGCCAGCGTCACAGTCATGAATGGCGCAGGGGTGGCGGCGGAAGGCGCTGCGCAGATCGCCACTGTCTCGCCGGGTCTGTTTACGGCGGACGCAAGCGGACAAGGCCTCGCCTTCGCTCTTGTCTTGCGCATCAAGGCGAACGGGACGCAGAGCTACGAACCTGTTGCGCAATACGACGCCGCGCAGAACCGTTTCGTGGCCGTCCCGATTGATCTCGGGCCTGAAACCGATCAGGTCTTTCTGATCCTCTACGGCACGGGATTTAAGTTCCGCAGTTCGCTCTCAACCGTCAGTTGCGCCATCGGCGGAGAAAGCGCCGAAATTCTCTTTGCCGGCGAGGCGCCGGGATTTGTTGGTCTCGACCAGGCCAACATGCGACTATCGCGCGCCCTCACCGGGCGCGGCGAGGTGGATGTGACGCTTTCGGTTGAAGGCAAAGCCTCCAACACGGTTCGCGTCGCCATTCGCTAAATCGAAACGGACAGAATTGGCGCGCCGGCGCGGCGCCACGCGCGTAAACAAACAGCGCCGCGCGAAATCAAACGCTTGCTTACGCTCTGCGATTGGGGTTCCTGATCGCAGAGCTTTGATTTAGTATTCGCGCAGATCTTCGCTCTCCCAAAGAAAAACCGGACCGCATCGAAAGGAGACTCAAGTGATTCGCCATTTCCCAATGCGTTTTGATTTGCGCAGGATCGGCGTTGCCGTAGACGCATTGCT
>JAJVID010000212.1:0-4573 GCA_022072205.1 Acidobacteriota bacterium | reverse complement strand
TGAACATCAGGGCCGGCGAATTGACGAAGGCTCTTGAGTTTTACGAAAAGGCCTTGCCGCTGTTTCTGCAGACGCCTGAAAAAGCGGCGTCACAGGCGATCACGCTGAACAACATGGCGAATGTTTATCTCAATCTGGGAGAACTGCGGAAAGCTTTGGATATTTTTCTGAAAAGCCTGGATTTGAAGAAAGAAGAGGGAAGGTCCCGGGCCATTACGCTGGATAACATCGGCGCTGTTTACAACCTGCTCGGCGAGTATCAACTGGCGCTTGATTACCACACGCGAGCATTGGCGAGCTTTCGCGCTCTGGGCCACCGTCGCGACGAAGCGGCGGCGCTGAATAATCTCGCCTGGTTCTGGGAAAATGTTGGGGATCCGGAAAAGTCGGTGGAGTGCCTGCTTCAGGCGCTGCCTCTGGTCAAAGAGGCCGGAAACAAAGATGAGGAGGCGCGCTATTTATCCAACGCCGGTCACTTTTGCTTCCTGATGGGAAATTATCAGCAGGCGTTCGAATATGCGAATCAGGCGCTCAACCTCAGTCGCGCGACAAACAATCATCGCGCCGAAACAGGCAGCCTAACGGTGTTGTGCGAGGTCTACCCCTACAAGGGCGAATTCAAGAAGGCCCTGGACGCCTGCAATCGCGTGTTGCAGGCGAGCCAGGGCGACAAAGATCGTCTTCATAAAGCGACAATGCTTACCGCGCTCAGCCGGATTTTCGAACAAACCGGCGATATGCGGAAAGCGATAGAATCGCGAGAAGCCGCCCTGGCGGTCTATCGCGAAATCGGGGATCCGACCGGCGAACTGACCACTTTGCAGGCGCTAGGCCAACTTGCCCTTGATGGCGGCGACCTTGTTTCAGCGCGCGAACGGATCGAGCGCGCAATCGAGATGACTGAAGCCTTGCGCGTCAAAGTCGAGAGTCACCAGTTGCGGTCCACATACATGGCGAGCAGACAGCAGGTTTATGAAAGTTACATTGATCTGCTGATGCAAATGCGCAAACAGGAGCCGGAAAAGGGTTACGAACGGACTGCGTTGCAGGTGAGCGAACGCGCTCGCGCCCGCAGTCTGCTCGACCTGCTGGCCGAATCGCGCGTGGAGATTCGCCGGGGAGCGGATCCGGCTTTGCTGGAAAAAGAACGTAGCCTGCTCGAACGCCTGAACGCCAAGGACGCCGCCTGGAAACAGCTTCGGAACAATGAACGGATGAAACGTCAGGCCGACGAGATAGCTCGAGAGATCAATGAAGTGAATACGCAGCTTCAACTGGTCGAAGCCCGGATTCGCGCCTCAAGCCCGCGTTACGCTGAATTGACGCAGCCGAAATCGCTGACTCATGCGGAAATCCAGAACCGGATGCTTGACGAAAACACTGTTTTGCTGGAATTCGCGCTCGGTAAAAATCGGAGTTGGCTGTGGGCGGTGACTCCCCTCGCAATCTCTACACATCAACTTCCCTCGCGCCAGGAGATCGAAACTGCCGCGCGCAGGTTCTACAAACTGTTGATCGCGCGCCAACCGAAAAAGGGCGAAACCGAAACTGAATACCAGGCGCGCGTTGCCGTAGCCGATGAGAAATTTTCTCAGGAAGCCGGCGCGATGAGCCAAATGCTGCTCGGCCCGATCGCGGCGAAGCTGGATCGGGAATGGAAAGGCAGGCGATTGCTGATCGTGGCCGGAGGCGCGCTCGAATACCTGCCTTTCGCCGCCTTGCCGCCGCCGTCGGAGAAAACGTATCAACCATTGATCGCGAGCCACGAGGTCGTCAACCTGCCATCGGCCTCCGTGCTCGCCGAAATCCGCCGCGAAAGCGCCGTGAGACAACCGGCGGCGAAGACTTTGGCCGTCTTCGCCGATCCGGTCTTCGAGCTGAATGACCCGCGTGTGATCGCGACCGCGAAGAGAAAAGCGCCGGGCAAAAATCTCGTTGTGAGCGTACGATCGGCGGATGCGTCTCCGGCATCCGCGCCCCTGACAACGAACCCTGACCTGGCGCGCGCGGTGAGGAGTTTCAATCGCGCCGGCTTTTCGCGCCTTCCATTTTCTCGCGAAGAGGCGGATAAAATCGCTGAATTTGTTCCGAAAGGATCGCTGCTGAAGGCCACAGATTTTCGGGCCAATCGGACCATGGCCGCAAGCGACGAACTCAGCCACTACCGAATCATTCATTTCGCCACGCACGGTCTACTCAACAGCGAGCGTCCTGAACTGTCGGGGTTGGTCCTGTCGCTGGTTGACGAGAACGGCAAAGCTCAGGACGGGTTCCTCCGAATGCGCGAAATCTTCAATCTCCGCCTGCCTGCCGATCTCGTCGTGCTGAGCGCCTGCCAAACCGCTTTGGGTAAGGAAACCAGGGGCGAAGGTTTGGTCGGATTAGCGCGCGGATTTATATACGCGGGCGCCGACCGCGTCGTGGCCAGTTTATGGCAAGTGGACGATCTGGCGACGGCGCAACTGATGAAGAGTTTTTATCGTGGATTGTTGCAAGACCGGAAGCGACCGGCGGCGGCCTTGCGCGCGGCGCAACTTGAAATGCTAAGGCAAAAACGATGGTCGTCGCCTTATTTCTGGGCGGGATTCATAATGCAGGGGGAGTACAAGTGATCAGGCTTGCTGCGCAACACCCCACAACGGTTTCAAACGGTACAACATCTCGCCGGCTTTCGGAACGTACAGAATGCCCTCGTCCTCCCTGCCCTTCCATTCTTCAAGATTGATCGAGTCAGGATCGAGGTAGCCGAGATTCATTCGCTCGCAACGCTCTCGCGGAATCTTCGTCGCCAGCGTGACTTTGATGCGCGGCGTCTCGATGCCCGTCTCAGCGTCATAACCACCGATGCCGCGCAGGTGAGTGCTGTGCGCGATGACGCCCCAGGGATGATGTTTGAACCTGTCCCACTGCTTCACGAAATAGTCACGCACGTGATAGCCGATCTCGTCGAGAATCTTTCCGTGCGTGTAGCTGATCTCGTCAATGTGCGGCGCATAGATGATCACTTCGCCGTCGTCCGCAATCACTGGTTCGAGCTTGTACATTCCCTTCGACGCCGTCCAGATGTCGTCGTACATCTTCGGCATCACCGACAGCACGCGCTTGAACGGACGCTCCACCCAGTTGATGTGAATTTGCGACGACAGGCTGGCGGCCTCTTCGTAAGCCTCTTCGGGCGAGCCGATGTACAACCCCGCCAGTCCTTCGCCTTTGACGACCAGGCTGAAGCAGAGCTTCGGAAGTTTGATGAACGAAGCCGCGCGGTCAATCACCTGGCGAACCGGCGTGTACCGCGTTCCGATCACTTCGTAGCTGGTGATCACCGCGCCCAGCCAGTGCGAAAAGTTGATCACTTCGGCGCCGCTGATGCCGGGAAAGAAATATTTATTGCCGCCGGAAAAGCCTACGACTTCGTGCGGGAAGGTCGGGCCGCAAACGATGAGTTGGTCGTAATCGAAGATCAGTTTGTTCAATCGGATTTTCACCGATTGCCTCAACAGGCCGCCGGTGATTTCGGCAATCTCGTTCTCGGATATTTCACCAAGCTCTACCAACTGGTCTGGCGTGTCCCAGCGATGGTTGAAGATTTTGACCCGCGCAAACCGCGTCGCGCGCTCTTCGGCTGTGATTCCGACGTGGCGGTTGATGGCGTCTTCACTCATCGGCTGATGCGTGCCGAGCGCGATCAGGAAGTCCAGAGCTGCGACTTGACGGCTGAGCAGTTCGTGAAAGAGACGGAACATCATCGGAATCGGCGCGGTGCGCGTGCTGTCGGGGATGATGATGAGCACGCGTTTGCCATCGAGCCTGGCTTGAGATAAAGCCGGCGCCATGAGTTCACGAGTTTCCGATTCGCTTAGAAATCTGTCGGGGGAACCTTTACCAATGAACATTGTGATCTCCAATTGATCAGTACCGCGAGCGGTAGCGAGCGTGCAGGCCTGCCAGCAGGCCGTAACCACAAGCCACGCTCGCTACCGCTCGCGGCGCTAATTCAAACGCCGCCGAAAGCCGAAAAACCGCCGTCAACCGGAACCACGATGCCGGTGACGAAAGCAGAAGCCGGTGACAGCAACCACAACGTCGCGCCGATCAAATCCTCCGGTTCGCCGAAACGGCCCATCGGCGTGTGCGCGATGATGCTCTGGCCTCGTTTGGTCAATTCGCCGGTCTTCTCGTCCATCAGCAAACTGCGATTCTGTTCGCCGATGAAAAATCCGGGCGCGATGGCGTTGACGCGGATGCGCGGCGAATACTGCTGCGCCAGATGCGCCGCCAGCCATTGCGTGAAATTGTTGATGCCGGCCTTCGCCGCTGAGTATCCGATGACGCGAGTCAGTGGACGGACGGCGGTCATCGAGGAGATGTTCAGGATCACGCCTTCGCCCTGTTCGGCCATCTGCCGCCCGAAGACCTGGCACGGCAGAATCGTGCCGAGCATGTTCAGATCGAAAACGTAACGCAGCGCCTCTTCCGGCAAGCCGAAAAAAGTCAGGTCGGGACGCGTAGTCGCCTGCGGACTGTTGCCGCCCGCGCCGTTGATCAATCCGTCAACTCGACCGAATTCTTCGAG
>JAJVID010000199.1:25655-39253 GCA_022072205.1 Acidobacteriota bacterium | reverse complement strand
ATTGATCTGCTGGTGCGCTTCTCCTCGCGCAAAAGCCTGCTCGATGTGGTCGCGTTGGAGCGGCAGCTTTCAACCGCGCTGGGGAGAAAAGTGGATTTGCTGACCGAGGGAGCGATCAGCCCTTATTTGCGTGAAGGAATCATGCGCGATCTGAAGGTGATCTATGAAGCGCGATGACTCTGTTTATCTGCGTCACGTTCTCGACGCCATCGCCAAGATTGAAACCTATTTGCGCGACGTTGACGAGCAGACTTTTCTCAACCAATCGCTCTTGCAGGATGGGGCGATACGGCAGATCGAAATTATCGGGGAAGCCGTCAAACAACTTTCGTCAGGATTGCGCGAACAACATCCGCAACTTCCCTGGCAGGACATTGCCGGGATGCGCGACAAGTTGATTCACCAGTACTTCGGCGTTGACCTGGATAAAGTCTGGGTCACTGTCGTTCGGGACATTCCCGTTCTCAAGCAAGAGGTGACCGAAATTTTATCGAATCTCACCTCTTGACCTTTCGCTTTGCGGGCATAAACCAAACATTTCTGGGAAACATCGTTATGAGCATGGACTTGGCTCTTGAAGCCTGGGTCAGCGGACTGATCGAGCTTTCAAAATTCAAATGGATGCTGGGCGCGGGCCGCCGATGGCAGCCGGGCGATAAACTCAAACTCTTCTTCACCGGTTACAACGGCTCGCGCAACACGGGCTCGGATATACGCGTGGAGGAGATGCTGCGACAGATCAATCACATTCTCGGGCCGGACAAATGTGAGCTGAGCGTGTTGACGCAGAACTTCAAACTGACGGAAGGCTATTTCAAAGGCGTCAATCAGGTCTACCTGCCCGATCTCTTTCCGCCGATGCTCTGGCGCGAGGTGCCGCGATACGACGGCGTGGTCGCGTGCGAAGGCTCGCAGTTCAAGAGCAAATTCGCCAACGCGCTGACGACGATGATGATCGGCTCTCTGGGCATAGCGGCGGCGCAGAACAAACTGTCTGTCAGTTACGGCGCCGAGGCGGGCTACATGGATCCGCTGATCGCCAAGATGGTCGCGCGATATTGCAAAGATTCGTTCGTCATCACGCGCAATCCCGAATCGCAAACGGTGCTCGGCAAGCTCGGCGTTTCGACCGAACTCGGCACCGACACGGCCTGGACGTTTGAACCGCATCCGAACGAATTCGGAAATGATTTGTTGCGCAAACACGGCTGGGACGGCTCGACGCCCGTGCTCGTCGTCTGTCCGATCAATCCGTTCTGGTGGCCGGTCAAAGCTTCGGTCGCAAAATACGCGGCCAAGCTGATGACCGGCGCTTATCAGGAGAGCCATTATCGCAAGTTCTACTTTCACAACTCCGGGCCGGAGGTCGAGCGGAAATACGATTACTACCTGACGGCCATCGCCAACGCGGTTGATCGCTTCCGCAAAGAAAACCGAGTCTTCCCCGTTCTGGTTGCGACTGAGATGCTCGACACGAGGTCTTGCAAGAAGGTGTCGGACAAACTCGGAGGAGGCATCCCGATTTTTTCGTCCGGCGATTACGATATGTATCAATTGGTCAGCCTGCTGCGTTGCTGCCATCTGATGGTTTCGTCGCGCTTTCACGGCATCGTGACGTGTATGCCATCGCTGGTCGCGTCGGCGGGCGTGACGATGGACGAGCGCATCCACAACCTGATGAACGAGCGCGGCCATCAGGATTTGCTGCTGACGGTTGACGATCCTGAACTGGAAGAGAAGCTGGTCGTGATTATGGGCAAGCTGCTCAAGGAGAGCGAAGCCATCCGCGACGGCATCGGCAAAACGGTGGCGAAGAATTTGAAAGTGATGGCGAAGATGGGCGTCTATTTTGAAGAGCACGTGCAGCGTCGCTATCCAGAATTCCCGATCCGCAAGGGATTGCAGAACTGGGAAGATTATCTGCCGCCGCTCAGTCCGAATCTGCGAAAGCTGCTTGAGGACTATAGCTAGCCACAGAGCCACAGAGCCACAGAGGAAAAGAGGGGAAGAAGGGAAGAGGGGAAAAGATATGGAATAAATAAATAAGTTGACAGAGAAAATAATCGGGTGCGCTATCGAAGTTCATCGCGCGCTGGGCCCGGGGCTTTTGGAGGCGGTCTATGAAGAGGCGCTTTGCATTGAGTTGTCGGAAGTGGGGTTGAAATTCCAGCGACAGGTAAACATCCCTGCCGTGTACAAAGGCAGACAGGTTGGCCAATATCGAATTGACTTGAGCGTAGAGGATGTTGTCGTCGTCGAGTTGAAGAGCGTTGATAGACACGACCCGGTTTTTGAGGCGCAGATATTGACTTACCTGCGGGTTACCGGGAAGAAAGTCGGACTGCTGATCAATTTCAACTCCAAACTACTGACAAGCGGTGTCAAGCGATTCATTCTCTGACCCCCTCTTTCCCTCTGTGTCTCTGTGACAGGTTTGCCGGGGGAGGAAGCGCATGGCGATAAACTCTCTGACCCCTCTTTCCCTCTGTGTCTCTATGACAGGTTTGCCGGGGGAGGAAGCGCATGGCGATAAACTCTCTGACCCCTCTTTCCCTCTGTGTCTCTGTGACTCTGTGGCAAAATTTGGTTTCATAATGAACTTCATCGAGAACATCTTTCATCGTCTGAGCCAAACCCCGGATCGCGCAGTTTTGCGAGAAGTGCGCGACGGACAGTTCGTCCCCGCGACTAGCGCCGATCTGCTCGCGCAAGTTCGAGCCGCGCGCAGCTTCATCCGCCAATCAGGTTTGAAAAAAGGCGACCGCTGCGGATTGCTCGCGCCGAACAGCATCCGATGGGCCGCGCTTGATCTGGCTCTGATGGCCGAAGGCGTGATCGTCGTTCCGCTCTATTCGCGTCAGGCGCCGAACGAGTTGGTCAACATGCTGAAAGATTGCGGCGCGGCGATGGTCTGCTGCGGCGATGAAGCTTTGCTCGATGGCATTGCGAAGAACTGGCCTGATGATGCGCCGCCGTTGAAACTGTTCGACGAAATCTTCGCCACAAAAGCTTCAAGCGAGATCGGCGACGAGCCGGTCAAGCTCGCCGATTCCGACGTGATCACGATCATCTACACTTCGGGAACTTCCGGCGAGCCGAAGGGCGTGATGCTCAGCGCCGGCGCCGTCACGTTTATGCTCGGCTGCACGGGGATGCGGCTCGATCAATTGATGGAAGGCGCGACTGAAAAAACGCCGGATCAGGTTTTTCATTATCTGCCGTTCTGCTTCGCCGGTTCGTGGATTCTGTTGTTGAGCTGCCTGTCGCGCAACAGTCTGCTCTCGCTCTCGACTGATCTGAACAAGCTCGCGGATGAGTTGAAGTTGGCCTCGCCGCAGTATTGCTTGAACGTTCCCACGCTGCTCGAACGCATTCGCACCGGCGTCGAAAGCCAGATTGCCACTAAACCTGGGTTCGTCCAGACGATCTATCGCAACGGCAAAGAAGCCTGGACGCGACAATACGAGGGCAAAGGCGCGGCGGGCTTCTGGTTCAGGCTCGCCAACTGGCTGATCTTCGCTTCGATCAAAAAGAAGATCGGGCCTGATCTTCGCGCGCTGATCTGCGGTTCGGCGCCGCTGGCGAAAGAAACGCAATTGTTCTTTCTGATGCTCGGCATTCGCGTCTTGCAGGTATACGGATTGACCGAAACGACGGCGATCTGCACGATGGATGATCCGCGCGATTTCACTCCGGGCCGCGTGGGGCCGGCGATTCCCGGCATCGAGATGAAGCTCGGCGAAGGCAATGAGATTTTGATTCACGGCCCGAACATCTTCGCCGGTTACTGGAACCAGCCTGAAGCGACGGCGAACACGATGCTCGATGGATGGTTCCGCACCGGCGATCAGGGCGAGGTTGATGAGAAGGGCAACTGGGCGATCATCGGACGCGTCAAGAATCTGATCATCCTGAATTCGGGCCACAACATCGCGCCGGAGCCGATTGAAGAGAAGTTGCAGTTCAATCTGCCAGGCGCGCAGCAATGCGTTGTGATGGGCAATGGCCGGAGCTTTCTGACCGCGCTTGTTACCGGCGACGTGACGCGGCAGCAAATCGAAACCGCGCTGGAAGCGGTCAACGCCGGACTGCCGCACTACAAACGCATTCATGCTTTCCACGTCAACAAGGAGCCGTTGACCATTGAGAGCGGGTTGTTGACGGCGAACGGCAAACTCAGGCGAGACGCGATAGCCGCGCATTTCGCCGAGGAATTTGAAGAGCTTTACAGGTCCAAAAAGCCTGACGGGAAAGCTTGACGGCGCGGTTGCGTTTACACAGCGATATGCAAAGCTACAAAGGCGAAACACTCACGTGGGAATTGATTGACGGCTGCGTTGAACTGGCGCTGCATCGTGAGCCGTGCAATGAGATCGGACTGAAAACCCTGGAAGAGCTTGAGAAATTTGTCGAGGCTCACGAGACGCTGAAAAATCAGGCTCACGCGTTGATCATTCACAGCCAAATGAAGGCCGGATTCTGCGCGGGCGCCGATCTGCGCGACCTCTATTTCCGCGCGAAAGAGATGGGATTCGACAAAGCCGCGCCGCTCGTGCGCGATTTTCTCAACCGAATTCACCGGGTGATGAACGCGATTGACGCTTCGCCGCTGACGACAATTGCGGCGACGCACGGCGTGACGTTCGGCGGCGGATTTGAACTCGCGCTGGTTTGCGATCTGATCATCGCGGACAAGATGGCGCGCTTCTGTTTTCCCGAACTGCGGCTGGGATTGATTCCCGGCTTCGGCGGCATTCCGCGATTGAAACGCGATCTTGGCAACGCCGTCGTGCGCGATCTGCTGCTGACTGGCCGCAGCATTAACGCGACGAAGGCGCAGGCTGTGGGATTGGTCAGCCAGCTTGTGGCTGAAGGCGACGCGTTGAAAGTCGCGCGCTTCACCGCCGCGCAGGTCAAAAAATTCGACCGCGCGACCGCCGCCGCCGCAAAGAAATTCATGAAGCCGATCCCATACGCCGAACTGCGCCAGGAAATTGAAATTTTCTGCGAGCTGTTCACCAAACCCGCTGTCGAAGCCGGTTTGCGCAAATTCGTCGAAAGCGATAACGCGCATCCTTACTTGCCATAATTCGATTTGTAGTCGAGAGTAGACGCAACCAGCAATCATCAAGGAGCAATAAGACATGGCTAACAAGCGAAGAGCGAAGATTACCGCGCTGGGCCGTTATGTGCCGCCGCGTGTCGTCACCAACCACGATCTGGAGAAGATGGTCGAGACAAATCATAACTGGATTGTCGAACGCACCGGCATCCACGAACGGCACTGGGTCGAAAAAGGCACGCCTTCATCTGAACTGGCCGTCAAAGCGATTGACGATCTGCTGAAACGGCGCGGAATCGAGGCGGACGAGATCGAGTTGATCGTCGTCGCGACGGTCACGCCCGACATGTTTTTCCCCTCGACCGCCTGTGTGATTCAAAACAAGATTCGCGCTACGCGCGCGTGGGGTTTCGACATTTCGGCGGCCTGCTCTTCGTTCCTTTACGCGCTGACCACTGGCGCGCAGTTCATCGAAAGCGGCCAACACAAAAAAGTGCTGGTCGTCGGCTCCGACGTGATGACCAGCATTCTGAATCCCGAAGATCGCACGACTCTCATCCTGTTCGGCGACGGCGCGGGCGCGGTGTTGCTGGAACCGTGCGAGGAAGGCGAAGAGGATTACGGCATCCTCGATTACCATCACGAGATTGACGGATCGGGCGGAGAGCATCTTTTCATGCCCGGCGGCGGCAGCCTCAACCCTCCATCGCACGAGACCGTTGACAAGAAGATGCATTACGTTCATCAAAACGGCCAGGCCGTTTTCAAATTCGCCGTGCGCAAGATGGAAGAACTGAGCACGAATATGCTGGCGAAAAACAATCTGACCGGCGACGACATCGGCTGCTTCATCGCGCATCAAGCCAACCTTCGCATCATTGACGCGACAGCAAAAAAGGCGGGGCTCGCGCCGGAAAAAGTGATCAAGAACATCCACAAATATGGCAACACGACAGCGGCGACTATCCCGCTGGCCATCGGCGACGCGATTGAAGACGGCAAATTGAAGAAAGGCGATCTGGTGTTGTTCGCCGCCGTTGGCGCGGGGTTCACTTCAGGGTGCGTTCTGGCGCGGTGGGCATATTAATATTTCTAAGAAGGAAGCGATGAAAACATCCGAACAAGTAATTGACGAAATCCTCACTCTCGCGGCAACGCATTTCAAAACAGACCGCGCCGAACTCTCCCCTGACGACGACTTCTTCAAGAAGCTCGGCATTGATTCTTTGCAGGCGCTCGAACTGCTGACGCGATTGGAAAATCATTTCAGTGTCGAACTGCCCGATTACGAAGTCGCGGGCGTCACCGATTTCCGCACCCTCGCCGAACGAATCCAAGCGAGACTGTGAAAACCCGCCGCGTAACCACAAAACCACAGAGGAAGAGGCGAAACGAAAGCGTAATCTTTTCCTCTCTGTGGCTCTGTGACTCTGTGGCCGATTTGATTTCAAGATATGGCTGATAACGCCAAGTCCCAGGTTGTAATGATTGATCTGAGTCAACATCAATCACTCGGCTCCGCTCTGCGCGGGGCGGTTGATAAATTCGCCGGCGAAATCTGTCTGATCGAAGCCGACCGCGAGCGCGAGAATCACCGGCTGACTTACCGCGAATTCGGCGAAGCTGCGCTGCCGCTGGCAAAGTTTTTGCAGAATCGCGGATTCCGGGCCGATTCGCGCGCGGCGATCATCATGACCAACCAGTCGTGCTGGCTAATCGCCGCTTACGCGATCTTTTACTCTGGCGGCGTGATCGTCCCGCTCGATTACAAACTCACGGCGTCGGAACATCTGGCGCTGCTGATGCACTCGAAGGCCGAAGTTCTCATCACCGAATATCACCTGTGGCGCGCGATCACGCAGTCTGAAAACTTCCACCGGTTCACCCCGCACACGGTGATCGTCACCGACGCGCCGGCAAACGTAGACCTGCGCGGCGCAATCCGATGGGAAGACCCGCAGGTCGAAGGCGAGCCTGCGTTCGTCGCGCGCAAACGCTCGGACTGGGCCTGCATCGTTTATTCGTCCGGCACCGGAGGCCGCCCGAAAGGCTGCGTGCTGACGCACGAAAATTACCTCGAACAATGCGTCTCGCTCACGTCGCTTTATCCGTTCTGGCCGGGCGTGCGTTATCTGAGCATCCTGCCGACGAATCACGCGATTGATTTCATGGTCGGCTTCATCGGGCCGTTCGTCTGCGGCGCGACTGTCGTGCATCTGCGGACGCTGCGCCCGGAGTTCGTGCGCGAGGCGTTCACGCGATTCAAGATCACTTACGTCGCGCTCGTCCCGCTGATTTTGAAAAACCTGCAAGCCGGTTTGCAGAAACGCTTCGACGAATTGCCGCCGTTCAAGCGTTTCATCTTCGACCGCCTGCTCAATCTCAATCGCGCGATGACGAAGAGCCAGCCGAATCTGACGTTGAGCCGCAAGCTGCTCAAACAGGTTCACGACGCTTTCGGCGGCGAGCTTCGCGCGATCTTCACCGGCGGCGCGTTCAGCGATCCGCAGATGCTACAGTTTTATTACGACCTCGGCGTTCAGGTCAGCAATGGCTATGGGTTGACGGAAGCCGGCACGGCGATCACGCTCAACGATCTCAAACCGTTTCGCGCCGACACCGTCGGCAAGCCGTTGCCGGGAATGGAAGTGAAAATCGTCAATCCCGACGCCGACGGAATCGGGCAAGTCACGGTGCGCAGCAACACCGTGATGTCGCATTACCTGGACGACCCGGAATTGACCGCCGAGACGATTGTTGACGGATGGCTGATGACTGGCGACCTGGGCCGCTTCGATGCGATGGGCCATTTGCAACTCTTCGGTCGAGCAAAAAACATGATCGTCACCGAGGAAGGCAAGAACGTTTACCCCGAAGACATCGAGAAGGCGTTCGATGGGCTGCCGGTCAAAGAGTTCTGCGTCTTCGCGGCGAATTACATCTGGCCCGAACGCTCGATGCTCGGCGAGAAATTGATCATCGTGTTGCGGCTGAACGAAGGCCAGGAACTGACCGACGAGTTGATCGGCGATTTGACGAAGCGCAACAATACTCTCTTGAATTTCAAACGGATCAGCGGCTACGTCGTGTGGGACGCCGATTTCCCGCGCACGGCCTCGATGAAGATCAAACGGTTCGCGCTGGCCGATGAGATGCGTCAGAATTTTGATCGGCAAACAGCCCTAAGAGAATTATGAGGACGGAGTTATGAAAGCCCTAGCCATCGTCAATCCAGCCGCCGGTTTCGGCAAGTGCGCCAAGCTGCTTGGCCCGACGATGGAGCGGTTGCGCGCGGCGGGCGCGCAATTCGACGTGAAAGAGACAAAGCGCGCGGGCCACGCGACCGAGATCGCGCGCGAGGCTTTCCGCAACGGCTATCGCAAATTCATCGCGGTCGGCGGCGACGGTACTTCGTTCGAGATTGTCAACGGCCTGTTCCCCGAAGCCGCAAGCAGCGATGAAAAACCTACGCTGGGTTTTCTGCCGCTCGGCACCGGCAATTCCTTTCTGAAAGATTTCACTGACGAAGGCGTCGAATACGCCATCCGCGCAATCATCGAAAACCGATCGCGCCCGTGCGATGTAATCCGGTTAAGGCACGCGGAGGGCGACGTCTACTACATCAACATTCTGAGCCTGGGATTCGTAGCCGATGTTTGCACGCTGGCTGGGAAATTCAAACGATTGGGCGCGGCCAGCTACGGATTGGCCGTCGTGCTGACGCTGGCGCGTTTCAACAAGCGCGTCTTTCCGATTAGGCTCGATGGGCAATCACAAGCCGATCCGCCATCCACCGCGCTGTTGATATTCAACAACAGCAAATTCACTGGCGGGAACATGATGCTCGCGCCGAACGCCGACACCGGCGACGGCCAGATCGAAATCGTTCGCTGGTCGGCTGGCCGCCTCGACTTCATCAAGAATTTTCCGAAATGCTACGACGGCTCGCACATCCATCACCCGCTGATCTGGACGGGCCAGGCGCGGCGCGTTGACCTCGATTTCGACGAACCGATTGACATCATGGTTGACGGCGAGGTGATGACCGCGCGGCTAGAATCGCTGGAAGTCCTGCCGTCGGCTTTGAACGTAATGGTCTGAGGTGAGTTCAACATTGATTCCGCAAAGCGAAATTCGTAATCATCCGAGCCACAAATGGTCATCGCTGAACCTTGCGCAGAAAGCTTATTACGGCCTGCGCTCGATCATCGTCTGGCTTGCCAGCATCGCGTTCTTCTTCCCCGTCTGCTCGTTCCTCGTGCTGCTCGGCTATTTCGTTGACCCGCGTAAAAACGATAAGCCGCAGCGATGGCTCTTCCGCAACATCCTGCGCGTCGCTGGAGTTGGTTTCGAGGTCAAGTACTCTCCAGGCTTCGACCGCCATCGCACCAGTTTCTTCGTCTGCAATCACATTGATCTCTGGGACGCGTTCATCATCTATTCGGCCATCCCGCAATTCGTGCGCGGCCTCGAACACGAGTCGCATTTCAAAGTCCCGGCTTACGGCTGGATGATGCGGCGTTTCGGCAACGTGCCCGTCCCGCCGGAAGGCAATCTGGCCAAGTACAAACAGATGATGAAGCTGACGCGCGAGACGCTGGACAAAGGCGTCAGCCTGATCGTCTTCGCCGAAGGCACGCGCACGCGCGATGGCCGCGTCGGACAATTCAGCCCCGGCGTCTTCAGGATGGCGATTCAATTCGGCTATCCAATCGCGCCGATGAGCATCATCGGCGCTTACGAGTTCAGCAAAAAAGGCGATTGGAAGCTCTTCCCGTCGAAGATCATCGTTTACCTGCACGACACGATTGAAACGAAAGGCCTGGGCAAGAACGATGTCGAGGCGTTGATGAATCGCGTTCAAGCCATCGTCGCGAAGCCTGTGGACGAGTATTACGGCATCCGGGCTGACTCGGCTGACGCGTCAAACCTGTCTTCTCCGTCGAGAACACAAGCCGTGGGCTGAAAAAGTTCTTGTGCTAAAATCCGCCCGTCAATCTTCGGGAAAAGCGTTTTCAGCAATCGAGGAATTTATGGCCTGGCAACCCGCGCGCAAACTTTTCACGACCGCCGAATACCACCAGATGATCGAGGCCGGAGTCATCAAGGAAGATGACCGCGTCGAGCTGTTCAACGGGGAGATTATTGAGATGAGTCCAATAGGCCCGCGTCACGCTTCGCACGTTGATCGGTTGAACGAGATATTGACCGCTAAATTCCGCAAGTTCGCCATTGTTCGAGTTCAAAGCCCGATCACACTCGGCGATTATTCCGAGCCGCAGCCCGATTTGACGTTGCTCAAGCGGCGCGCCGACTTTTACGCCAGCGGCCATCCCACGCCAGCCGACGTGCTGATCGTAATCGAGGTCTCGGATTCGACAGTCGAAAAAGACCGCCGGGCCAAAATCCCCGCTTACGCGCAAGCCGGAATCCCCGAAGCCTGGCTGATTGATCTGGTTGAAGACCGCATCGAAGTCCACAGCAAGCCTTACAACAACGTCTACCAGGAAGTCCGCATCATTCAGCGCAGCCAGAAAGTCATCTCCAACACGCTTCCCCAACTCAAACTCAAAGCTGACGAAGTCCTCGGCTGATTCAAAAGATCAACACTCTCAATTCCGTCGTAAATCACATTCGCAAATCATCAAGGAATTCCGACGCCGGAGCGACGCTCGTCACAAGCAAATGATCGCGCGCGCGGGTGCAGGCGACGTAAAGCAGATGGCGTTCGGTGTTGTAGACCTCTTCCAAATCCGCGTCGTCGGCTACCGACTCAATCCGTTCCTGCGAAGGAATGACCTCGTCATCGCACGCCATCACGACGACCGCGCGAAACTCCAGCCCCTTGGCCAAATGCATCGTGCTGATCGAAGCGCAGCCGATGGTCGTTTCGACATTCTCGTCGAGTATCCTGAATTCCAACCCGGCGCCCGCGACCGCCGTCTTTGCTCGATCCAGTTCCGCCTCTGATCGAACGAAGACTCCGATTTCGTGCGGCGCCACGCCTTCCTTGCCGCGTTCTGAAAGCCAGGCGCTGACAGCTTTCGCTTCGTCCGCCTGACTTTCCAAAATCCGTATCGCCGGAGCCGGCCCGTTGAAGGCCGAAATCGTATTGCCGCGTTCTTCCGTGTTGCCGTCAACGTCCGACACTTCCGGCCCCAGCAGCAGATCGGCCTGCTTCCTGATCTGGTGCGAGGTTCGGTAATTGATTTGCAGCGTGTGCGAGCGCCCGCGCACATCCACGCCCAGCGCCTTCCACGAAAACGGCTGCTGGAAGATTCGTTGCCCCAGATCGCCAGCGAAGAAAAGCCCGTTCGGCTGGTTCGCCGCCAGCGCGGCCAGAAAGCGCAACTGCGCGACGCTGACATCCTGCGCCTCGTCCACCACCGCAAAATCGAAAGGCGGTTGTTCGCTCTCGGCGATTTGAGCGGCCAACCGGCTGAACAATCCGGCGCAGGTGATCAATCCGCGCTCGCAGAGTCGCGCGCGAACGCGGTCAAAAATATCCCACAGCGTCGCTCGCTGCGGTTCAGGCAATCGCGTCTTGCGGCCCAATCGCCGCACATCGCGGTAGGCTTCCCAACTCTCCAACTGCCAGGCGTCAACGACCTCTTCCCACTCCGAGCGCAGAAAACGCAGGCTGAATTTGTGACCGGCGACTTCTTTCGCCGCGTCCGCCAGCAACGCCCGGATCACATCATCCGTCGCCAATTGCGGCGCGCCGATGCGCAATTTGTACAACCGCCGCCCAATCGCGTTCAGCGAATGCACCTCGATGTTTTCGCCCAGCCGGGGTTCGTGATGAAGCAAGCGCCGCAGCTTCGTGTCCAGCGCCTTCGCCAGCGTGTCGGAAAACGTCGTCAACAGGATGCGCGATTGCCGGTTGCGCCGCGCCAGATGAGCCGCGCGATGCAACGCGACTACGGTTTTGCCAGTGCCCGCCGAACCAGCCACGCGCGCAGGCCCGGCGTAATCGCGCTCGATCAATTGCCGCTGCGCCGGATGCAGAAAGATCGTCCATTTGTCCCACGGATAATCCAGCGCGCGCGCCAATTCCTCGACATCGCTCATCACGCGGAAACGGCGCAGCGCGTCGGGATGATCGAACGGATTGACGCCCTTGATCGCCGGTTGCGGGATGACCGGTTTGCCGCCGACGGCCAGTTCCAGCAAAGCCTCCGCCGCCTCGCGCGGCAAATGATCGGCCAGCGCGAGCAACGTGTCTTCATTGGCCTGCCGCACGATCGATATCTGGATCGTACGTCCAGTGACGGTTTGCACCGCACTCAAAGTCCTTTCCTTGAAATTTAAAATCTTTGCTGCGTTCAGATCGGTCTTGGCTGACGAGCGGGTAATTCACTCTTGCCCATCTCCAACCATCTCTCAGTCGGTTCTCGATGTCCTGTTCATCAAGGTTCACTATTCGCGCATGCTCTCCTTCCGGCGAGATCAGTGTATTGAACTTGTTGTCATCATCTGGATCGCGGCGTTCCTTGTAGAGAGTTCGTAGCTTCAACTCACTTCGTTTCTTCGCATACCAGACAAGATAGTCGTTGACTGGATCGGTCGAGGTTGTCGCGCTCTTCTTTTTCACAACAATTGTTACGACAGAATTATCTTCACCAAAAATCTCATCCATCACCGCCCGCACCCGATGCACATTCTCATCCCCGATCTGCACAAAGATCGAACCGCTCTCCGCGAGCAGGTCGCGCGCCACCGTCAACCGGTCGCGCAGATAGGTCAGGTAGGAATGAATGCCGTCGCGCCAGGTATCGCGAAAGGCTTTGACCTGCTCCGGCTCGCGGGTGATGTGGTCGGTATTGCCGTCCTTCACGTCGCGGCTGGTGGTTGACCACTGGAAATTGGAGTTGAACTTGATGCCGTAGGGCGGATCGAGGTAGATGCATTGCACCTTGCCGCGCAAGCCCTCGCGTTCGGCCAGGCTGGCCATGACCTGCAAGCTGTCGCCGAGAATCATGCGGTTGGCCCAGTGTCCGTCGTGCTGATAGAAATCGGTCTTGTCCGCGTCTTCCGGAAACCCGTTGAAGTCGGCGAAGAGATCGGGCTGCGCGTCGGCGTCCTTGCCGGCTTTCGATTGCCGCAGCAGATCGTCAACGAGCGCCTTCGGATGAACTTTCTCCTGGATGTAAAGCGGCGGCGCGTGGACGACCAGATCCGACCAATCCTGCTCGTCCTTGCCGCGCCAGACCAGTTGCGGATCGAGATCGCGGTTGCGGCGTTCGTATGCCACGCGGACGGGGGTTTGATCGGTCTCGCGCATCACCGACTGGTATTCGGCGGTGGGAATGTTCTTGCGCGATGCGTCATCGTGCCTGATGGTTTCGACGGTCTTTTTGATTTGGTTCTTGGCCATGAATTGTTTTTGTGAATGTGAAATATGCGTTCCGCGTTCTTCGTCCCATCGGGACGGTTTGAATTTAGGCAGGTCGTTTACGGCCTGCGCGCGCGAACGCAAATTCCGCGTCCCATCGGGACGATTGAATTTAGGCAGGTCGTTTACGGCCTGCGCGCG
>JAJVID010000199.1:22924-25555 GCA_022072205.1 Acidobacteriota bacterium | reverse complement strand
CGCGTTCTTCGTCCCATCGGGACGGTTTGAATTTAGGCAGGTCGTTTACGGCCTGCGCGCGCGAACGCAAATTCCGCGTCCCATCGGGACGATTGAATTTAGGCAGGTCGTTTACGGCCTGCGCGCGTGAACGCAAATTCCGCGTCCCATCGGGACGATTGAATTTAGGCAGGTCGTTTACGGCCTGCGCGCGTGAACGCAAATTCCGCGTCCCATCGGGACGATTGAATTTAGGCAGGTCGTTTACGGCCTGCGCGCGTGAACCCAAATTCCGCGTCCCATCGGGACGATTGAATTTAGGCAGGTCGTTTACGGCCTGCGCGCGTGAACCCAAATTCCCCGTCCCATCGGGACGGTTGAATCATTCCGCGTCCGCCGAATCAACCCCACACATAACGTTCGTCGTAAGCGACGCCGTGCCGCTGCAAAAAATCCAAATACTCTTCCTGAAACCCTCTCTGTTGATGATGTTCGCGTTGTTTTTGAATGTAGCTGACCACCGATTCGAGGTTCGATTTACTGACGGTGAACGCGCCGTAGCCTTCCTGCCACGCGAAATCACGTAACGCCGGGAACGTCTCGTGAATCCATTTGGAAGAATCGCCTTTCAGGTATTGGGCGATTTGGCTCGGCGACAATGTCGGGGGAGCCATCACCAGAGCATGAATGTGATCGTCAAATCCTCCGACTTGCAAAGCGGTCATTTTGTGGGCGCGCGCGACGCCGCCAATATAAGCCCACACCCGTTGTTCGATATCGGGCGTGATATGAGCCACGCGGTTCTTGGTGCTGAAAACCAGGTGGTAATGGAGCTAAGAGTAGGTGTTTGCCATGGGGTCGGCCTCCAAAGGTTCAATCGTCCCGATGGGACGGGGATGTTTGTTGTCACGCGTTAGCAGGCCGTCAACGACCTGCCTAAATTCAATCGTCCCGATGGGACGGGGATTTTTGTTGTCACGCGTTAGCAGGCCGTCAACGACCTGCCTAAATTCAATCGTCCCGATGGGACGGGGATTTTTGTTGTCACGCGTTAGCAGGCCGTCAACGACCTGCCTAAATTCAATCGTCCCGATGGGACGGGGATTTTTATTGTCACGCGTTAGCAGGCCGTCAACGACCTGCCTAAATTCAATCGTCCCGATGGGACGGGGATGTTTGTTGTCACGCGTTAGCAGGCCGTCAACGACCTGCCTAAATTCATGCTGTCCCTACGGGACGAAGAAGTGTGATTCGACCGGCTGATCATTTGGCCAGCGGCGCGGTAATTGTATCAATCATTTGGTTGAAATGCGCTTCCACCTTCGACGCGAAATCTTCTTCCATCTGAAACACGTCGGTGAATTCGGCGAACGCCCAGCGGCCGTATTGTCCGTTATTGTTCACGCCGGGAATCCAGTAAGTGTCCATCGTCTGTTTTTTATCTTTGGCGTCTTCGCGGCGGTAGCCTTTGATTTCGACGATCAGATGCAGCGGGTCTTCGGGGCCGCGCCCGTCGTCCAGCAGCACGATGAAATCGGGGATGTATTTGCGCATCTCGGAGCCGTAGCGGTACGGGACTTCCAAACCCAGGTTGTGATTCTTGACGTAAGCCCGGACTCGCGGATGCGCTTCGGCGACACGGCAGAATTCGGCTTCCCAATCGCTGTCGAGGATCACCCAGTTGATGTGACAGCGGCGCGCGTCGGTCTGCCAGCGATGCGTCTTCGACGTGTTGAATTTGACGTGCGCCGTCGAGCCGGTGGGATTGTACGGATCGAGCACGACCTTGATGGGACGCTCGTCCATCATCGCCTGCGTGATGCCGGCGGTGATGCGCTGGCAGGCCATATCGGCCAGTTCCTGATACATCAATTGCGCCGGATACGTGCCGCCCTTGCAAACCAGACACTCGTCGAGCCATTGCCTGGTGATGCGTTTGAGCTGGCCGAACAGGTGCAGCCTGGCTTCTTCGCCGGGGTCGCGCCACCTGGTGTAAAGCAATCGTTTGGTCAGATGCATCAGCAAGGTTGAATGGCGCAGGTCGCCCAGATGCTTCAGGTTCAGATCAACCGATTCGCCGATGATGCCCGCGTTTTGCGTGATCGAAGGGCCGACCAGATCGGGCGTCAGTTCCAGCACGGAATCCGCGTTGAATCTGGCCTCAAGCCGGTCGTCGGGCAATTCGACGCGATAACCGGCCACGCGCGGAAAACGGATTTCCAGAGCGTCGCGGTCGGGGCGCACGGCTTTGACTTGAATTGTTTCGCGCGGCGCTATCGGTTTCACAACGACCGGCTTAGCGGTGAAATCGAATGGGATGCCCAGCACGTCGGCGTATTCGACTGTGAACAAGCCGTCTTCGTTGAGTTCGTAAGATTGGCGGCGCAGCGCGCGCCCGATCACCTGTTCGCAAAGCAACTGAGTTCCGAAAGCCCGCACGCCCAGAATGTGCGTCACGTTGTTGGCGTCCCAGCCTTCGGTCAGCATCGAGACCGAAACCACGCAGCGGATGGATTCGCCCAACTGTCCGGCCTTGCCGACGGTGTTCATCACTTCGCGCAGCAGTTGTTGATCGGTCAGGTTGTCGGCCTGCCGGCGGTCGCCCGTGCGTTCGATGATCTCGCGGCGGAAACGTTCGATCTCCGGCCCGGC
>JAJVID010000199.1:6794-22824 GCA_022072205.1 Acidobacteriota bacterium | reverse complement strand
TCGGGCATCACGCGCTGCAACATCTGCCCTTCGGTTTCCAGCGTGTTCAGAGGCTCGCCGCGCCCTTGCAGCAATGAACGCCCGCCTTTTGAAAGCTCCACGCGTTCGCGCAGTTTGAAGGCGTGGTAATTGGTGATGACGATCTTGGCGCGCTTCACGTCTTCCAGCATATCGCCGGGGACAAGCTCGCGGCTGGCGTAATAACTGTCGGGATCGTTGGGTTGCAGCACGCGCAGACGGTCTTTGATGGTCAATCCCGGAGCGACCACCAGAAAGCCGCGCGTGAATCGCTTGCTCTGCTCGCGGCGCACAGCGTTGATGGTTTGCCACGCGATCAGCATCGCCATCACGGTGGTCTTGCCCGCGCCGGTGGCCAGCTTCAACGCCAGCCGCGCGAGTTCCGGATTGGCGTCGTTGTTGGCGTTGGCCAGATGATCCAGAAATCTTCTGCCGGTTCTGCCCAGAGTCGGAGCGACTTCGGTCAGCCAGATGACCGTCTCGACGGCTTCGATCTGGCAGAAGAAAGGCCGGATGTCGCTGAATTGATGGCGCCGCCAATGTTCGAGCAGCCGCGCCGTTTCGGGCGTGACCTGCCAGTCGGCGGGATTCGGCAGAGCGCGCCACTGGTCAACGTAATGCCGAAGCTCGGTGATGTTCGACGTTGGATCGTAGAGTTGCTTTTCGGTCGAAAGCCCGCGGCCTTCGTCGAAGATCATCTGCTGCTGTTCGGCTGCGCTCTTGCGCTTTTTGGGTTTCGGAATCGGCGTGATGAAT
Source organism: Acidobacteriota bacterium (assembly GCA_022072205.1). Taxonomy (GTDB): domain Bacteria; phylum Acidobacteriota; class Blastocatellia; order RBC074; family RBC074; genus JAJVID01. The sequence continues at coordinate 22,050 of JAJVID010000199.1, read as the reverse complement.
TCCGCGCGGCGACGGCTTTCGATGATCTGCTGCGTCGGCTGACCGGAAGCGTCAAGCTCCCAGTGGCGTCTGGGATATTCGTAGGGCGAGTTGAGGACAGGTTGATCGAAAAATTGATTGCTCATTTCCGCAGGTCTCTTGGTTTTTGAGGAAGGTCAAGCCAGGCGCGACAAATCGTTTTTGCGCGTGGCGCCGGGGCGGAATTGGGACGTCGGTTCTGCGCGGTGTGAGAGTATACGGATGGCGCGCGCGTTTGCCCAGACTCAATGCCCTCCTAAATCGAAACACAAAATATTGGAACACCAGCCACAGAGGCCACAGAGAACACAGAGGTGAAAGGCGCATATTTATTTGTCTCTGTGCTCTCTGTGGCCTCTGTGGCTAAAAATGTTTGTCCCAACATCATATAGTTTGATTTAGCGTTCGCACGCGCTCTTCCAATTCCTGCGTGATCTGCGCCGGATCGGTTCCGCGCTCGAATTTCACCGGCTCGCCGAAAGTCACCGTCACCGTTCCGGGCCGCGAGAAGTAGCGCCGCTCCTCGGTCAGATCGAACAGCCCTTCGATCTTGATCGGAACGACGGGCAGGTCAAGCTCCTCGGCCAGCAAACCGATGCCGCTCATAAACGGATTCATTCGCCCATCCTGTGTCGTGCGGCCTTCGGGAAAAACCAGCACGCTGTAGCCTTCATCAACCGCTTCGCCGGCGAACGCGAAGGAGCGGCGGAATCCGCTCTTTTGCGGCAGCGCGAAGACATTGAAGACGGTGACGACCAGCAGGTAGCTCGCGCGATCAAGCAAACGCCCGAAGCAGTTGGTTCCTTCCAGCCCGCGCCGCAAGCCGCGCAACCGTTCGCCGCCCATCGCAACCGCCAACCGGCGTCTGAATCTTGACGGCAATGCGAACAGAATCATTCCCGGATCAACCATCGAGATGTGATTTGCGATGAAGAGCGCAGGCCCGCGCAGGTCGCGCAATCGCTCGATTCCCCGCACGCGCGGCCAGCACATCGCGACGACGAACGGCTCGATGAGCAGGTGGAACGCCAACCCGCGAAGCCACGTGACCGGCCATCGGCGCGCCCATTTCGGATACGGATATTCGATGACTGGTTCGACGCTCCGGCCTTCGTGAATCATCCGCTCGATGTCGCCGAGCGTCGTCGCTGGCGTCAGCGACGCTTCATCGAGTTCGATCTGGTAGCGGTCTTCGAGCGCGCTGAGCAGTTGGACGCGTCCGAGCGAATCCAGCTTCAGATCGGCGCTCAGACTCGCGTTCGCGGCGGGCTTGCCAATGGCTATTGACTTGTCGCCGCTTATTGATGCGATCAATTCGGCGAGCGATCCTTTGCCGATTTCGGGCGCCGCCGCTCCCGCAGCCTTCGCCATCACGACTTGTTTGACAATCGGCTTGCGCACTTTGCGCGTGGGCGTACGCGGGAAATCGGGTTCAGTCCAGACCGACCAGCGACGCATCTGCTGTGATTGGCTGAGCTGCGCGTTGGCTCGTTTGACGATCTCAGCCGGATCGGCTTTTTCATCGCGCAGGATCAGCACGGCCATCGGCTCCGGCCCCTGTCCGCTCTCGACGCCGATCACGCAACTGTCGCGCACTACGGGTTGGTGGTTGAGCGCGGCTTCAAGATCGTCGGGGTAGATGTTCAATCCGGCGGCGGTGACGATGACATCTTTCTTGCGGCCTTTGAAAAAGATGTTTCCTTCGGCGTCCATCTCGCCAATGTCGCCCGTGTGCAGCCAGCCTCCGTCATCCGCTTCTTTCTGACCATTGTCGCGCCAATAACCCGATGAGACGTTCGCGCCGCGCACCAGAATCTCGCCGCTCGCGTCCAGCTTCAGTTCCTGGCCCGGCAACGCCTTGCCAATCGAACCGCGTTTGATCTTGAACGGATGGCTGACCGTCACCAGCGAGGCTGTCTCGGTCATTCCGTAACCTTGCACGACGGCGAAGCCCAGCCGCTGCCAGAACGTTTCGATCTCTTCGTCGAGCGTCGCGCCGCCCGAAACGAACGCCCAGAACTTCCAACCGAATCGGCGGTGAACATCGCGGAATATCCACCACCGTTTCAGAAAATGTTTGCCTTCGGCGCGGGCGAAGCGGCGGCGAAAATCTTCGAGCCGCCCTTTCGCCTCGTAATCGCGTTCGATCTTTTCGCGCAACGTTTCAAGCTGTCGCGGCACGGCGGCGATGACCGAGATGCGCTCGCGTTTGACGGTCTCGATGATGTCGGACGGATTGAATGAGTTTTGAAAGAAGGCTTCGCCGAAAAGCAGTCGCGGCACGAACATTCCCATGAACTGGCCGAAGATGTGGCTCAACGGAATCAGGCACAAAAAGCGGATCGGGTGAAAGATGCGCTCGAACTTCAAATACTTGTTGATCTCGGTTTCGAGCGGCGTGATGTTCGCCAGCAAATTGCGATGCGTCAGGCGGACGCCTTTCGGCTCAGCAGTCGTGCCCGAAGTGAAGATGATCTCGGCCAGATCGTCCGCTCCGATGTTTTCAGTTCTGTATGGCGCGGATGAATGATGGCTGATGGTTTCGGCCAAATCATCGAAGCGCAGCGTGGGCAATTGATCTTTGAAATGGCGCGCCTGTTCGTCGTCGCCGAGCAGCAATCGCGCCTCGACCTGTCGTTGAACGCGGAGCGCGAAATCGGGCGCGCTTTGTTCGTCGAGCGGAACCGCCACCGCGCCGCGCAGCATGCAGCCGAAGAAAGCCGCGACCCACTCCGGGCTGTTTTCGCCCCAGAGCAGAACGCGGTCGCCTTTGCCGACGCCGCGCGATTCAAGCTCACGGGCGAATTGGCAGGCCGTCCTCGCCAGGCGCGCATATGACCAGCGAGCGACGCGCAAACCGCGCTGTTGCGCGACTGCAATATCTTCATTCCGCGTCAGACATTGATCCAGTAAGCTGTGAATCGTTTTCCGCATATCGCCTTCCCGATCTACCCCGATTATCCCACCTCCAAATTCAGATACCACCTTCGCCCGGCTGCTTCAATATCTGCGGGAAGAGTTGCAGGAGACGCCGTGTCTATTTCGGACTTCCGATGATGAATCGGACAGAGGAAGGAACAATGGTGAGTACCGCCGGAGTGAAGCCCGCCGCTTCACCGTCAATGTCAACGGCGAGCGCGCCGTCGCAGGCGATTTCGACTTTCGAGGCTCTGTGATAGCTGACTTTCGGATTGTTCAGATACGATCCGCGCTGAATGCCGGGCAATTCTCTGATAACGTCCCATCGCGTCGCGCCGTCGGTCAGCGCCACGTCGCACAGTCCGTCATTCAGTTCGGCGCTCGGCGCCAGCATCATCCCGCCGCCCGCGAAGCGGCCATTGGCGACGACGAGAAAATTGGAGTTGATTTCGAGCGCCTGTTCGCCATCCATCCGCACAATCACCGGGCGATTCCTGTAATTCCGCAGAGCCTTCAACGCAGCGATGACGAAACGCGGACGCCCGCCGATCCATCGCGGCCAACTCTCGCGCCAGGCGTTGACCGTCGTCACCGCCTCACCGCCGAGACCGAAACTCACAACATTGATCGAATGGCGTGTAACCGGCTGGTCATCTCGATCCAACAATTCAATGCGCAAAACATCCAGCAATGCGGTCTCGCGCCGCTTGATGGCGTCCAGCGCGTCGTTGCGCGCGATCAGCCCGACGCTGCGGCGAAAATCCGACCCGGTTCCGGCGGGCAACAATCCGATTGCGGCTTTGGCGTTGATCACCCGGCCCGCTTCGTCGAAATATCCGTTGACTACTTCGCTGAGCGTGCCGTCGCCGCCGACCGCGATGACCGCCTCTTCGCCGTGACGCAAAACCCATCGCGCGACCTGCATGGCTTCGCCGGGATGTTTGGTCACGTGTTCGTCGAATTTGACGCCCCTGTCGGTGAACTCACGCCGAACCTTCGTCCATTCGCGCAACGCGCGTCCGCGAGCGGCTGTCGGATTGATGATGAAGAACATTGGCGGTGGTTGGTGGTTGGTGGTTGGTGGTTGGTGATTGGTCGCGATCAGCCGGCATTGATTCCATCACCAACCACCAACCACCATTTCAGTCAAACAAATCGGGCTGCTCCCTGGTAATGCGGGCGTACAGCGGTTGGAATTGAAACCAGCCGGCGGTTGTGGAGCCGACCTGCTGGCAAGTGAGTTTGGCGCTTTCGTGTTCGATCAATCGCAATTCGCCTGCGGCCTGCGCCAACAACTGCGCCTGACAACTACGCTCCATCGTGATGAACCACCAGGCGGCTTCGTCAACCGTCTTGCCGACGGTCAGCAATCCGTGATTGCGCAGGATGACGGCCTTGTGATTGCCGAGCGCGGCGGCGATGCGCTGGCCTTCCGCCGTGTCGTAAACGACTCCGGTAAAATCGTTGAAGACGCTGTGGTCTTCATAAAACGCGCAGGCGTCCTGCGTGATCGGTTCGAGGCTCCGCCCCAACGCCGACCACGATTTACCGTACATCGAATGCGCGTGAGCGGCGGCCACGCAATCGGGGCGCGCCGCATGAACCGACGAATGGATGGCGAATGCGGCGGCGTTGACTGGGGATTCGCCTTCGACCACTTCGCCCTGGTCGTTGACCAGAACCAGATCCGAAACGCGAATCTGGCTGAAATCCACGCCGAACGGATTAACCCAGAAATGGTCTGCCCTTTCGGGATCGCGCGCAGTGATGTGCCCCGCGACGCCTTCGTCGAAACCGAATTTGGCGAAGAGACGGAAGGCGGCGGCCAGACGCTGCTTGCGGTGCAGCCGTTCTTCTTCGGCCGATTTGAAAGTCGGCGGTTGCGGCAACTTGAAAGGTGTGGTTGGAGTGATGATCGCGGCGTCCATTGTGGCTCCGGGGCCGGAGATTGCTTCTGCCATAAGATGCTCCTCGGAAAAAGTGGGACAAGATGCCATCTAGTTCCACTTGCTGATGATTTGTGAATTGGGTTTCTTGAACGCCGGGAAATTAACACCATCAAGCTGAATAAGCCAAACGGAACGGACAGAAACAACTTTGACGGCCAGCCACGGGTTGAATCCAAAATTTTACCAGGGCCTCAATAACCCTTTCTCTAATTTGAAAGCTTCGTGCTAGAATGCGCGCGAAAATTTTGGGCAATTTCATCAATCCCCGAGTCTAAATAATGCGATTCATTGCTCCAGCTTTTAAGTTGTAGGTAAGGTAAAACAAGTTCTCAATGAAAACTCGATGAGTCGTGCCTGAATTGGAGCGTTCGATCCAAATTCCAATCTCAAGAATGAATCTCGACATAAAGCGGGCGTCGTTGCGCCCAAGTGAATAACGAATAGTTTGCGGGAGGATTCTATGCCGATCAAAGGTGGTACAACCGCTTCAAGCAAGACCGGTCTGGCCGGCAAATTCAAGCGATATGCCGTCATCGCATTGATCGCTGCCGGAGCGGTCTTCACCCTCGACCAGCTTGGGCTGTCAACCAGTTCCCTGGCGCAAAAAACCAGGCGCGCCGCTCGCCAGGTGGAACAAAATCAGATTACCAGCGACGATTGCAGCTACCTCAAAGCGCCGGAAACGTTTCGCGGAGCGCAAGCCCGTCATCGTGAATTGATTTCACGAACGACTGAAGCCTTCAACGCAAATTCCCAGGACGCCGGGTTGAGGCTGGTTCAAGCTTCCGATGTGCCGCGCAAGAACATCATTGACGACATCCTCTTCGACAAGATGGAGAACGATGGCATCGCTTCGGCGCCGCTCTGCACGGACGAAGAATTCCTGCGCCGCGTCTATCTCGACCTGACGGGCCGTATTCCCTCGCCCGGCGATGTAACCAGTTTCCTGCAGGACCAGGACCCGTATAAACGCGACGCGGTGATTGATCGGCTGCTCGGCTCGCCTGAGTACATTGATAAATGGACGATGTTCTTCGGTGATCTTTACAGGAACACCCAGTTCGCCACGAACATCAATCTTTACTTCGGCGGGCGCGAAGCCTATTACAACTACATCAAAACCTCCATCGCCGAAAACAGGAGTTATGACCAGATGGCCAGGGAGATGATCGCCAACAACGGCGACAGCTTCGTCAACGGCGAGGTCAATTTCACCGTGCTCGGCAACGTGCCGATGGGGCCGGCGCAGGACACGATGGACGGTCTGGCTGTTCGCGTAGCGACGACGTTCCTGGGCCTCAGTTCGATGGATTGCCTGCTCTGCCACAACGGCGCGGGCCATCTGGACGCCGTAAATCTGTGGGGATCGAAAGTGACAAGGGCCGAAGCCTGGGGCCTGTCGGCCTTCTTCGCCCGCACGCGACGGCAGAGTCAGAACGTTTCCACGAACTACCAGAAATACATCATTTCCGAGAACGCATCCGGCGAGTACCTGCTCAACACCAACTCCGGCAACCGGCAGGCCCGCACACCGATCAACGGCAAGAACTTCGTTGACCCGAAATATCTCGGCGGTGGCGGGGTCAATTCCGGAGAAAATCGCCGGCAGGCGATAGCGCGGCTCATCACCAACGACGATCAATTCGCCCGCGCGACGGTCAATTACATCTGGGAAGAGTTGATGGTCGAAGCGCTCGTCTCGCCGTCAAACACCTTTGATCTGGCCCGGCTCGACCCGAACGCGCAGATGCCCGACGGATGGGCGCTGCAACCGGCCAACGCCGACTTGCTCCAGGCGCTCTCCGACGCGTTCAAGAACAGCGGTTACGATCTGCGTTATCTGATCGGCTTGATCGCCAAATCGAGCGCCTATCAGCTTTCGTCGAAATATCCGGCCACGTGGAAGATTGAATACATTCCCTATTATCCCCGCAAATACGTCCGCCGTCTGGACGCCGAAGAGATTCACGACGCCATCGTCAAGGCGACGAATCAGCCGGTCGTATCGTCATACCGCAACGCCTCCAACCAGGCCGTGACGATCATGGGTTACCCGATCATGGACCAGTTGAATCAGTTCAACCGGTCTGTCGAATGGGCGATGCAATTACCCGACACGAGCGGCGGCAATGGAGCGTTTCTGAACGCCTTCCTTCGCGGCAACCGCGATTCGACGCTGCGTTCGGGCGACTCCTCGATCCTGCAGTCCCTGAGTCTGATGAACAACGGCTTCGTGACAAACAGAATTCACCAGGGTAACCGCGTGGCTCTGCCGAACCAGCCTGAAATCCCATCAACAGTCAGAAAGCTGCTCGCTGATCCGAACAATTCAAATGATCAGATCATCGTTCAGCTTTACCTGAGCACGCTGTCTCGCAACCCGACTGACGCCGAGAAGGCGAAACTGCTGGCTTACTTCACGCCGACGGGAACTCAGACGCCAGCGCAAGCCAGACAGTCGGCGACCGAGAGCATTCAGTGGGTGCTGTTGAACAAGGTTGATTTCATATTCAATTACTAAGATGGCTGGTAACGGCTCCAATCACTAGAAAGGTGAAACAAATGGACAAACATCTTCATCCGGATCATTCCTGCGAAACCTGCAAACCGTTGCGCCCGGCCAATTCCGCCCTGTGGGGGCCGCAACTCGGGCGGCGAGAATTTTTCCAGATCGCCGGAACCGGCGTGACCGGCTTTTTCCTCGCTCCTCTGTCGAGCAAGTTGTTCGAGGCCAGAGCTGAAACCAACGCCGCGCAATTCGTCGGCAGAGCCAAAAACGTGATCTTCATTCACATGCAGGGCGCGCCGAGCCACGTTGACACTTTCGATTTGAAAGTCGGCTCGTGGACTCCCGCCGATTTCAACCCGACTGCGTATAACGGGATCATGTTCCCGCAAGGATTGATGCCGAATCTGGCTACGCACCTGAGCAAGATCGCGATTGTGCGTTCACTGCGCGCTCCGGCGCTGGTGCATTCGCTGCAACAGGTCTGGTCGCAAATCGCTCGCAATCCGACTTCGCTGATGGGCAAAATCGCGCCGAACATCGGCAGCGTCGTAGCCCTCGAATTTGAATCGAAGCGCCAGCCAAACCAGAAGCTGCCCGGATTCATTTCGCTCAATGGCGGCAGTACGGTCGGCTCAGGTTATTTCAACGCCAGATACTCACCGTTCGCCGCAACAGCCGCGCAGGGCGGATTGGCGGGACTCACACATCCCGACGGCCAGGCCAATTTCGACCGGCGATTCCAGATGCTGGCCGATCTTGACGGCCCATTGCGCGCGAACTCTCCGATGGGCGAACCGGTCGTTGATATGGAAAACTTCTATCAGCAGAGCCGCGCGATGATGTACAACCCGGCGGTTGACAGCGTGTTCAAGTTCACCGCGGATGAGCAGACGCGCTACGGCAATTCCGGTTTCGGCAACTCGCTGATCGTCGCCCGCAATCTGGTGAAGGCCAATCTCGGAACCCGGCACATTCAGGTCAACATCGGCGGATGGGACAATCACACCAACATCTACACCGCCATCCGCAACCCCGCCACGCAATTCGACAGAGGCCTGGGGGCTTTGTTGACCGATTTGTCATCGCAGCCCGGCGTTCAGGGCGGCGGCACGTTGCTCGACGAAACGCTGATCGTCGGCATGGGCGAATTCGGGCGCACCGTCAGAGGCCCGGCGGGCGTCGGGTTGAACAACCAGAATGGCCGCGACCATTTCTTCCAGCACTTCACGATGTTCGCCGGCGGCGGAATCATCGGCGGGCGCGTTGTCGGTTCGACTACGGCTGACGGCTATGCGGTGCAAGACCCCGGCTGGTCGCAAAACCGCCCCGTCGCCAACGAAGACATCGCGGCGACGATCTACTCCGCGCTCGGCATTGATTACACCAAGACGCTCTGGAACGACCCGTACCAGCGCGGATTCGATTACGTCCCGTTCGCCGCGCAAGGCGCGTGGTACCCCGTGACCGAACTCTTCACCAGAGCGATTAAGCAAAGGCCGAAGACCAACCCGCGCGGTGGCGGCAAAGTGAGCTGACCGAATCAGCCACAAACATCAGTTCAAAGGCACGAAGGCTCGCCGCTTTCGTGCCTTTTGTTTTTCAAACGAGAGACCGCCTTGCGCGGCCTGTTCATTGCTCTTACACTTCCGCCGTTCCAGTCGCACTAACGGCAAAACCAGTCAATTGAGAGTGAAACCAATGTCACGAGCTTTAGCCGAAAAACCTTACGACATGCGCGAAATCATCGAGAACCTTGTCACGGAGGATGATGAGCCAGTGGATAATATTTTCTCAGCCAAACAACAGCGCCTTCTAGCTCGCACGCTCTACAGTTCGTGGACGCCTCCGCCGAGCGAAGACCATCCTAAAAAGCGGCGCAAGTTTTTGGCCGATGTGAATGTCGGAGTTTTCTTCGCTGTGCATGAACCGCCGCTCGTCCCCGATTTTTTCCTGAGCCTCGACGTTGAGCCGCATAAAAACTGGCACGACAAAGAACATCGCTCCTACTTCGTCTGGGAATTCGGCAAAGTCCCTGAGGTCGTCATCGAAATCGTATCGAATCGCAAGGGCGGCGAGTTAAGCGGCAAACTGAAAGATTACGCGCGAATGGGCGTGCCCTACTACGTCGTCTTCGATCCGAAGGCGGAGTTGAGCGATGATCTGCTGCGCGTTTACGAATTGGGCTTCGGCAAGCGGTACCGGCTGCGCGACGATCACAAACTCCCTGATCTGAATTTGAGCCTGACTTTGTGGCGAGGCGTATTTGAGGACACAGAAGATACCTGGCTGCGCTGGCTCGATGCGAAAGGCGCCTTGATTCTCACGGGCGAAGAGCGCGCGAACAGGGCGGAAGCTGAGGTCGAACGATTGCGAGCCGAACTTTCACGTCTGAAAAAGCGGCGGCCTGCAAAAAAACGATCCGAGTAGCCGCGCTCTCGCCGTCCGCCGCAGTTTAACAGTTGTGACGATCCGGAAAGTGTCACAACCGCGCTCGCTCCCATTCCCAACACCAAATATTCTCAGCCGCAACTCACAACCTTTGATTTTCAACAACAGGTTTCAGAGGACGTGAAAACAGGCTCCCGATCTAATTTCCTTCCGGCGACCTGTTTTCCATACGCCCCAGAGAGGAGTTACACCATGCGCCATTTCATTCAGTTCACGCTCAGTTCGATAACGCTTGCCGCGCTGCTGATCGCTTTGATCAATTCCGCGCCAGCTCAGGACAAAGCCGCCGCTTCTTCGCCGCAAAAGTGGACGCTCGAAGAAGCGCTGGCTCAATTGCGGCTGCATCCGCAGGACGCTTATCTGCAATACGTCGCGCTGCAACTGGCGCGGCGCGAGGGGCGGCTGGACGAAATCGCCGGAAGCCTCACGCAAGCCATCGGCGATGAGCCGATTTCGCGAACCAGCGGACGCCGCGAAAGCGTTGATCTCTTCAGTCTCTTCACCGGAGCGCTGGCCGTGCAGGAGAGCCTGCAACTCGACGCGATGCGATCGAGTTTGCCGGGCGACGAACCGCGCCCCGATCCGCTCCGCTATTTGTCGCCCGCGATGAGGAAGGAAATCGAGAACTCGCCTGAACGGAAACAGGAGTACGAACAACGGTTCGGCCCGCAGATCGCCGCGTGGGAGCAGAGGCAGGCTCAGGTAAAAAAACGGCGCGGCGAAACTGTTCCCATCGCCAGACTGAGCGGCCCGGCGGTCAAAAGCCATTCGTGGACGGAATTGCTCGCCGGCCGCAAGCCGGAGATTTCGCCCCTCGCCAGTTACGTTCCCGAAGATTTTTACTTCATTGAATTCCGCTCGCTCACAAAACTGCTCGACGTGGTCGAGACGAGCGATTTGTGGGGCGCGCATCTTTTCAATCAGGTCTACCGCGAAGCGCGCTCGCACAACACAAGCGAACGGCTGAAACGGCAATTGGCGCTGGAAACGCATCCGCAGTTGGAGCCGTTTTACGATCTGGCGGTCGAAGATGTGGCGGTCACGGGCAGCGATCCGTTCCTGCGCGAAGGCAGCGACGTATCGTTGCTCTTCCGCGTCAAATCGGCTGATCTTTTCCGAACGCAGATGGAGAACTTCCTGGTCAGCGCTGAGCGATCGCGCTCCGGCGTCAAACGCAGCGAGGGAAATTATCTGGGCGTCGAATACATTCAACTGACGACGCCCGACCGCGAGATCAATGTCTTCGCCGCTTACCCCGCGCCGGGGCTGCATCTGCGCAGCAACTCGCTCCCCGCGTTTCAGCGACTGATCGAAATGATTCTCGGCAGGACGGCGGGTCAATCGCCGCGCAGTTTGGGCGCGAGCGCCGAATTCGCCTACATCCGCACGCTGATGCCGCGCGGCGCGAAGGAAGAAGACGGCTTCATCTATCTTTCAGATCCGTTCATCCGCCGGTTGATGAGTCCGCAACTCAGGCTGACCGAACGGCGGCGCGTGCTTTGTTACAACCATATTCGGATGATCGGCCACGCCGCGTTGCTCTACCGAACCGAGACCGGCAAGGCTCCCGCGTCGCTTTCGGCGCTCGCCGAATCGCAATGCGCGCCGGGGCTGTTCGGCGAAACAGTTCTCGCCTGTCCCGACGGCGGCCAATACTCGCTTGCGGCGGATGGGATGACCGGCGTCTGTTCTCATCACGGCCACGCGCGATTCCTGACGCCCTGCATAGAGATTCCCGTCACTCAGGTCAGCGGCGTCGAGGCCGATGAATACAGGGCCTTCATCGAGGAGTACAACCAATACTGGCGGACGTTCTTCGATCCCATCGCGCTGCGCGTTCAGCTCACGCCCAAACAATACCGGCTTGAAACGATCATCCTGCCGCTGATTGATAATTCGATTTACACGCGGATGGCTGAAGCTTTGGGCGGCGAGGTCGAGCCGCTCGATTCGCTGCCCGTCCCGCGCCGCAACATCTTCAGCGTCGCGTTGCGGCTGAACAAAGAGAAGCTGCTCGCCAAGCCGTCAGACAGCGCAAAATCTCAGATTGGAACTGTGGATGAAAACGGAGGCGGTCAGAAAACCAATCCGCTCGGCCCACTCGGACTTTCAGACACGATGGCGGAGCGGCTCAAGCTGGACGAATTTCTCAACAAGGGGCTGGGCAATCAACTGGGCCTGCACGTTTACGATTCGCATCCGACCTTCGATCTCAACCTGCCGAGCCTGATCGGAATGCTTGCAGGCAGCCTCAACGGACAGGCTTCATCGTTCGGCGGCGTTGAGATGATGATCGGCGCGGCGATTATCTCGCTCAATTCGCCGGTCTATGTCGCGCTGCCCGTGCAGGACGCGAAATCCACCGACCAGTTTCTGGAACGGCTCGACGACACGCTGGCCGTCGAGGCGCGCAAACGCGAAGGCGTCAGTTTCCTCTCGCTCGATGAAGATTTCTATCGTTTCCAGCTCAAGCAGGGGCAGACGGCGCGCAGCTTTGGCTTGCGGTTTGGGCCGATCAAGCTGCGCATCTTCTGGGCGCGCATCGGCAATGGCCTATACGTCGCCAGCAAACAATTCATCCTCGACGATCTTTGTGAAGCTGAGAGCGCAACGACGGCGCGCGATCCTGGGCCGGCGGCGCACGCGATGGGGCGCATTCGTCCGCAGAACTGGAATCAGACGCTGGCCGATTTTCAATTGGGATGGGCCGAGAACAACCGCGAGGCCTGTTTGAATAACCTCGGCCCGCTTTCGAGCATCGGACGCGCCTTCACCGATTCGACTTTGCCGGGCAAAGAGCGTAGCGACGCCGTGATCGAATTCGCCGATAGGATTCAGGCGGTTCATTCATTCTGTCCGGAAGGCGGGCGATACCTGCTTTCGCCTGATGGCAAGACGATTGAATGCAGCGTTCACGGCTCGGCGGGAAAGCCGCGTCAGCCAATCGCGCCTACTGAGGCGAACGCGCTCGGCAAGCTGATGCGCGATTTTGCCGATCTGACTGCGACGCTTACTTTCATGCCGGAAGGTTTGCGCGCAGTTGTCACGATTGATCGGAAGTAGGGGCGAACCTGCGCAGGAAAGCCCGATCGCTGATGAGGGCAAGCGATTCCTCGCGTTCGGCCTATGCGGGAAGCAGCGTAAAACTCGACTGATGGATTCAGGCTTTCAGAATGCGATTGATTGCGCCGATGTAATCCGCAGCCAGTTGTTCATTGGGTCGTTCGCCATGCATTGCTTCAGTCAGCGCCGAATAAAGCCAGTGCAGATCGCGCTCGACTTCGGAAGTCGAGTACAGGCGCGCGTTAATTTGAAGATAGCTTAAGTCAGCGGGGACGCCGAGCGCGCGCCCGTTGAGCGGCGATAGTTTCAGATACATCACCGCGACCGATCCCTGATAGCCCGTCCAATCGGTGAGAGGCAGCGAGCCGCTCGGCTCCGGCAGCGGCGGTCGTAAAGATTCCGCGAATTGCCTGGGCATCGGCGGCGGGCCGGTGATGCTGCCTTGCGTCGCAAGCAGTGTCGCCGTGACGTTCTCAACCGCGCGCTGTTGACCGCCTGGGGCTTTCACTTTGATGGCGCCGGTCAACACCAGTTTGCCGTTCGGGGACGCGGCTGAGTTCGGCGTGAATGTGAATTGATAGCTTCCGCGCCCGATTTCAATCTTCCCGATGAATTCACGGCCATTGGGCAAGACGTGAATGGAATGGAGTTTTTGTAGCGCCGTCGCATTCTTCTTTTGAGTAAACATTGGCATCGTCCTTCCTCACAGGTTGCCGCGCTTCATCTCTTCGGTCAGGTATTCGCACGCGCGGATCGTCAACGCCAGAATCGTCAGGGTGGGATTCTGATTGGCCGAACCCACATACGCCGCGCCGTCAGTCACGAAAACGTTCTTCGCGTCCCACACCTGATTGAATTTGTTCACAACTGATTTCTTCGGATCATTGCCCATTCGCGCCGTGCCGAGTTCGTGGATGATGCGTCCGGGCACGGTCAATTGACGGCTGACGCTGATCTGCTCGGCTCCCGCCTTCTCTAAAATCTCCGCAGCCATCTCAGCGGCGTCTTTGCCCATTTCGCGTTCGTTGTCGGAATGCTGGATGTGGACGCGCAAAACGGGAATGCCCCAGGCGTCCACGACTCCGCCGGGATCAATCTCGACGTAGTTTTCAAAACGCGAGAGCATCGCCGCGCGCGTCGTCAACCCGACCGGCGCGACGTACCAGCGGCGCACCTGCCGTTTGAATTCGCTGCCGAAACCCGGGGTTCGTCGCGCGACGCCGGGGAACGAGCCGATGGACGATCCGCCCTCGAAGCCGTAACCGCGAAGGAATTTCGGATGCTTCGTCGCCTTGTCCAGATTGCGAAATCGCGTGACGAAGACGCCCGACGATTTGCCGTCTTCGTTCACGGTATCGCGTCCGGCGAACATCGGCAGCACGCCTGAAGCTCCCGTCCCGCCGAAATGATCAACCAGATAATGCCCCAGCACGCCCGACGAATTACCCAACCCGTTTGGATGCTTGCTGGATTTTGAATTGAGCAGCAGCCGCGTTGATTCCAGCGTCGAACCGGCGACGATCACCACTTTGCCGAAAAATTCCAGTTCCTTTCGCGTCACGCGGTCAACCACCGCCACGCCTTTCGCTTTGCCCGTGTTCTCATCAACGTTGATGTGGCGGACGATTGAATTTGTCCGCAGCGTGCAACGCTTCGTCGCCATCGCGGCGGGCAACGTTGACGACAGTGAATTGAACATCGCGCCGACCGTGCAGCCTTCGCCGCAACTGCCGCAATAATGACATTTCGCGCGGCCGTATTTCGCGTGATGCGGTTTGACGGCGGTCAACATCGCCACGCGCGGTTGGATCAAGCTGATGCCCATTTTCGCCGAGGCTTTTTTGAGCAACTGGTCGCCGCAGGTCAGCGCCATCGGCGGCAGGAAGTTCCCATCGGGCTGCCACCACAAACCGTCGCGATTGCCGCTCACGCCTATCCACTCTTCGGCCTTGTCGTAATACGGCTCGATCTCTTTGTAATCAATCGGCCAGTCAACGTCGAAGCCGTCGTGCGTCGCGGCTTTGAAATCCAGGTCGGACAGCCGCCACGACAATCGCCCCCAGTGCAGCGTCTTTCCGCCAACCACGCGCGCGCGAACCCACAGGAACGGCTTGCCCGGATCAGTCGTGTAAGGGTGCTCGGTGTCGTTGATGTAGAAGTTGCGGCTGAATTCGCCCGCGGTATCCTGCATCCACTGTTCTCGCTGTTTCCAGCCCGGCGGGCCGAAGCCGCGATACATTGATTCGTAGGCGAATTTGTTCATCGCGAAATCGCGCGTTGGCTCGAGCCGTGGCCCCGCTTCGAGAATCAAAACCTCGAAGCCGCGTTCGGCCAGTTCCTTCGCGGCCAT
>JAJVID010000199.1:0-6694 GCA_022072205.1 Acidobacteriota bacterium | reverse complement strand
CGAAGCCGCGATACATTGATTCGTAGGCGAATTTGTTCATCGCGAAATCGCGCGTTGGCTCGAGCCGTGGCCCCGCTTCGAGAATCAAAACCTCGAAGCCGCGTTCGGCCAGTTCCTTCGCGGCCATTCCGCCCGAAGCCCCCGAACCGATGATGATCGCGTCATAGACTTTCTTCGCAGTAGAGAGTTTCCTTTGCACGTCGCCTCCGCAGCGCAAATCGCTTTTGAATTTGGATTGAGTTGATGAAGTTTGACGGAACGCGCCGAACCGTAACACAACGCGCGAGGCGCGGGCAAGAGATCGAAAGAGATGCGTAACCCGCTTCAAGATTTAGGGGACAAGGGCTACGATTGAGCTACAACCTACGACCTACAACCCAAAACCTATAAATATTCCTTCGAATCATTTCTTGATCGGGCTAACGAAGGAATTATTTATAGGTTTTGGGTATTAGGTCCTGGGTTTTAGCTCTGATGAAGATCGGCCCTGACGACTTTGCAAAAGCCCTGCTTCTGTCCCTCTGCTTCCTTGCATCTCCGCTCTCTCGCAATTAAGATTCGGTTGCGTTGGATCGCCGCTGCCCTTCGCGGTTTCATCAATCCAACTTGCAGTAAACGTATTTTCCGGATGTCAAATCGAATCAGAGTGGAAATCGTCGGGCGCAACGAATTCTGGCGCAACGCGGTCTTCGTCGAATGGGAGTATCAATTCCCCGAACGCAGGCTTGAGCCAGAGGACGCGCGCTTCCATCTGATCGAAGAAGACTGGCTCGAAGATTTGCAGCGAGTGACGGCGCAATGTTTTTCCCGCGCGCTGCTCGCCCCGCAGGATCCGAGCCGGAGACATCTCTTCCGCAAAATTTTCGCTCGTGAAGAAGAGTGACCGTAGCCGCGCCTGACAAGGAGCGGGAGGTTTTTAACAGGGGTAGTTCAATCAATGACCAAAAATCTGATCAAACTTTCTATCGCAGTTGTCATCACCGCAGGAGTGTTGGGATCATCATTTTCAACCCAGGCCTATCCGCCGTTTTTGCGTAAGGCGCAGAAGTTCGGCGCGAAAGATTGTCTGTTCTGCCACAAGGAGCCGGAAGGCGGCGAAGGCTGGAATGAGCGCGGCCAATGGCTGATCGCCGAAAAAGAACGCCGCAAAGCCGACGCCATTGATGTCGAATGGCTGGCCGATTACAAGGAAGGCGAGAAGAAGGACAGCGAAAAGAAGGAAGGCGAGAAGAAGGACGGCGAAAACAAAGAGAGCAAAGAAGAGCCGAAGAAGAAAGAGAAGCCGAATCAATAATCGCCGGGAGTGGGGAGTGGGGAATAGGGAGTGGGAAAAGCCCTCCTCCCCACTCCCCACTCCCCACTCCCTAACCAGTGAGGCAACGATCATGTCAGATGAGAAGAATAACGTTTCCCGCCGCGACGCTCTGAAAGGCATTGCCGGAATCGGCGTCAGCCTTCCGGTACTCAACACAAACCTGCTTGCCCAGGATCATCAACACGGCAGCCACGCACAGGCCACTGCGGAGAAGAAAGCCCCGTACAAGGCGAAATTCTTCAACGCCGGCCAGATGGCGCTCATCGCCACGATTTCGGAGTTGATCATCCCCACCGACGACCATTCGCCGGGGGCCATCGCCGCCGAAGTCCCCGAATTCATTGACCTGATGATCAGCGAATCACCGGCGGAAACCAAAAAGAACTGGACTGATGGATTGGCGGCAATGGATGCGTTAAGCCATACCAGAAACAGCGCCGCGTTCAACAAAGCGACCAAAGATCAGCAGATCGCCATCCTGACTGAGATCAGCAAAAACGAGGCGAAGCCGCAGACGCCCGAAGAAAGATTCTTCAAGACGATCAAAAACATGACGATTGACGGCTACTACACCTCAAAGATCGGCATCCATCAGGAATTGCAATACAAAGGCAACACCTACCTCAAAGAGTTCAAGGGCTGCACGCATCCTGAGCACCAGAACTGAGGGTTGCGGGATCAAGGCAAAGATTACTGGCCTAAGTCTCGGCGCGAGGCTTAGGCCAGTGTCGCCTGGACGATCAAAAGCAATTGGCGTCCGGGCGCTATTTTTCTGTCTGGAATTTTTCTGTGTGCCAGCCTGTACCGGAGAAAAACGCCCGGCAGGAAAATAAAGGGGATGGAAAATGAATTTACAGTTCACTGCTGTCCGCTTTGCGCTTTGCCGTCTATGTTTCGTTTTTGTCGCGTTGCTGATGTTTATCCCCCCTGCCGGATCATCGCTCAGCGCGCAGGCTTTTGAAACGCAAAGCTGGACGCTCGTTTGGAGCGATGAATTCAACGGCCCGTCCAGTTCGCCGGTTGATGAGGCGAAGTGGGTCTTCGACATCGGCGGGGGAGGCTGGGGCAACAACGAGCTTCAGTATTACACCGATTCCGTGAAGAACGCCTCGGTGGACGGCGCTGGCAATCTGGTCATTACCGCCATCAAGAATATGCTGCCGCGCAAAAACCGCTGCTGGTACGGTCAATGCCAGTATTCGTCGGCGCGATTGAAGACCAGAGGGAAGTTCGAGCAGGCTTACGGACGATTCGAGGCGCGCATCAGAATTCCTTACAGCCAGAGCATCTGGCCCGCGTTCTGGATGCTGGGCAATAACATCACGAGCGCCGGATGGCCCGCGTGCGGCGAGATTGACATTATGGAAAACATCGGACGCGAGCCGGCGACCGTTCACGGAACGATTCACGGGCCGGGCTATTCCGGCGCTGGCGGCATCGGAGCGGCCTACAATCTCTCGTCAGGCCGCTTCGCTGACGACTTTCACATATTCGCTATCGAATGGGAACCGAACGCCGTCCGGTGGTACGTTGACGGAAGCCTTTACCAGACGCGGACCACGGCTGATCTGCCTGCGGGCGCGGCCTGGGTCCTCGATCATTCTTTCTTTATGCTGCTGAACGTGGCCGTCGGCGGAAACTGGCCTGGCAGCCCTGATTCGACAACTGTGTTTCCGCAGAAGATGTATGTGGATTACGTCCGCGTTTATCGGCGGTGAATGATGATTTTATCCTGCTCTCCTTCTTTCCCTCACAGACCGAAGTTCATTCAGAGCCTGCTCTCTTTGATGTTTGTCGCGGTTGTTTTCTCGTCGTGTCAGAGACAGGCTGACCCTGTTGGCGTCTGGCGCGGCAAGATCAAAAACAATTCGGGCGAAGAGGTCGCCTTCACGCTCGAAGTCAAACGCGAGGGCGGCAAACTGGTCGGCTCGCTGGTCAATGGCGACGACCGCACGGTTTCGACTAGCGGGTCATTCGAAGGAAACACGCTCAAATTGCGCTACGATTTTTACGACGCCGAACTCGACGCGGCGATTGACGGCGACGAACTGAACGGGAATTTTACGCGGCAGTGGAAGAAGCAGAAGCTCGAACGCAAGCTGAACGCGAAACGCGAGACCGGCGCTGCCGGCGAGACGCAGACTGCTTCAAACGCTTCAACAGACATCAGCGGCGAATGGGTGATGCGAGTCGGTGAAGAGCCGAAGATCAGTTACTGGCGCGCGGCGATCCAACAGAAAGGGCAGCAAGGCTCGCGAGTTCAGGGCACGATCATTCCGCTTTCGGGCGATTGGGGAGAAATGACCGGCTCTTTTGAAAACAATCAACTGACGCTCAATCGCTTCGACGGGATCAATTGCCGCGTCTTCAAAGCTACGCTGACGCCGCAGGGCGCGCTCGAAGGCTTTGTTGATTTCGGCCTCTTCGATCCGAAGCGCAAGGTCGTCGCCGAGCGATTGACCGCCGAAAACAAAGCTAGCGTCGCCAATCTGCCCGATCCGAAAAACTACACGCGGATGAGCAATCCGGCTGAGCCGTTCCGATTCAGCTTTCCCGGTCTCGACGGCAAGGTTGTCTCTTCGACCGACGAGCGGTTCAAAAACAAAGTCGTGGTCGTGACGATGACGGGAAGCTGGTGCCCGAACTGTTACGACGAAGCGCCGGTCTTGCAGGAATTTTACGAACGCTATCGCGGGCAGGGATTGGAAGTCGTCGCGCTCGCATTTGAATACACGGGTGATGCGGCGCGCGACACCGAGCAGGTCAAGGTCTTCGCCAAACGCCTCGGCGTCACCTATCCGACGCTTTACGCAGGAGGGATTGATGACGCGGAGAAGAAATTATCTCAACTGGTAAATTTCGGCGCGTATCCGACGACGATTTACATCGGGCGTGACGGGCTGGTGAAGCGGATTCACGCTGGTTTCGAGGGCAAGGCGACAGGCGCCAGATTCACCCGTCTCAAAGCTGAGATGGAAGAGTTGATCAGAGAGTTGTTATCCACAAAAGACTCGTAACACACCAAGCTGGAGGGACAAAGATGGCAAACAATATCAATCGCCGTGAATTCATTAAACGCAGCGCCGCTACTGGCGCAGGAGCCGGTTTGACGCTGGGAATGAACCGCCGAACTGAAGCTGCGTTCAACAACACCGACAGCCCGAACGGGCGCATCGCGATCGGCTTCATCGGAACCGGCGCGCGCGCTCATCAGGTGATGGGTGACGTATTGAAGCTTCCCGGCTTCGAGGTCGTCGCGCTCTGCGACGCTTACAAAGGGCGTCTGGGGCACGCCGCCGAACTGACCAAAGGCCGCGCTAAGGTCTACAAAGATCACCGCGAATTGCTGGCCGCGCCGGGCATTGACGCAGTCTACATCGGCACGCCGGATCATTTGCACAAGCAGCACGCCATCGCCGCGCTCGAAGCGGGCAAGGATGTTTACATCGAAAAGCCGCTGACTTACACCGCCGCCGAAGGTTTGGAGATCATCGCGGCGGTCAAGAAGACCGGGCGCATTCTGCAAGTCGGCAGCCAGAACATCAGCGCGCCATCGCAGATCAAAGCCAAAGAGATCGTCGCGTCGGGACGCCTGGGCCAGATCACAATGATCCGCGCGACAGTCAACCGCAACACAGCCGGAGGCGCATGGATTTATCCGATTCCGCCGGACGCTAACCCGGAAACTGTCAACTGGGAAATGTTTTTAGGCTCGGCGCCGAAACATCCATTCAGCCTGGAGAGGTTCTTCCGCTGGCGCTGTTACGAAGATTATTCGGGCGGGATGGCGACCGACTTGTTTGTCCACGTAATGACAACGATTCATTTCGTGATGGGCGCGCAGGCGCCGGATATGGTCACGGCTGCCGGCTCGCTTTATCGCTGGAAAGGTTCGCGCGACGTGCCGGACACGCTCGACGCGATCATGCAGTATCCCGAAGGCTTCACCGTGAATCTGAGCGGCACGTTCAACAACCAGTCGGCGGGCGAGCGCGGCATTCAGATTCTGGGCACGAAGGGAACGCTCACGCTTGGACGCGACCTGATCTTCACGCCCGATTATCCGGTTGAAGACAACGAGTGGATCGTTGATTCGTGGCCGAGCGAGTTGCAGAAGGCTTATTACAACGATCCGAAAGTGATCGCCGCCGAAATGCCTCGACGTTGGGAGCCGAAAGTCATCGAAGGGGAAGAACGCTGGGGCAGCGTCGGGCCTGACTCGACGACGTTGCACTTCCAGAATTTCCAGACGGCGGTCAAAGAACGCAAGCAACCGGTCGAGGACGTTTACGCCGGGCACCGCGCGGCGGCGGTCGCGCACATGATCAACTGGTCGGCGAAGCATAAAAAGCCCGTCTATTGGGATCGTTCGCGCGACAACGTCAAGGCGTAGAGGGGCAAGAGCGAGAGCGCGGAACAAACGCAAACAGAAAAATGCCGGGCAGAAAAATAAAGCCGAACGCGCCTATCTTCATTTTTCTGCCCGGCATTTTTCTGTTTACCGGCCCACGCCCTGCTGCTTTGAAACCAGCTTCAACACACGCCACTGCGATTCGCCGATCACCGCGCCGGTCTGATCGAACGCCACCACGCGCCATCGCATAATCCCATCTCCGGCTTTCTCTTTGAGCCACGGCGGAGCGCGGTACAAGGTCACTCCGCGCCTCAGCATCGCCGATAACAACCGCTGCGCCTTGTTGTCTTCCATTTCCAAACGATAAACGGCGGCTTGCGGCGATTCGCTCCAACTGAATTCGAGCGGTTGATCGTTGGCGGCTACGGATTGATCGGCTGGCATCAGCAGCGTCAAAGCAGACAACGCGGTCGTTGTATCCGCGGCCTTGCTTCCGACGAAGTAACGCAGCGCGGGCAAAGCGAATCCGGCCACGGCGCCGCTCTGAATGAATCCCGCTCCGGCTTTGACCGCCGCGAGGTTCGATCCGCTGTCGGGATCATCGCTCACCTCGACGCGGAGCAGGATCAGATACTGGCCTTCGATGTTCGTCGGCAAACGCGATGTATCGGGGCCGGGCAGAACGTGTTTGCCGGTCGGCGGCAGGAAGACGTTGAACCTGCTCAATTGCGCGTAGCGGCGTTGCTGGCCGCGCTCCTCGATTGGCAGCGAGCCTTCGGTCAGCAGGTCTTGCTCGGAAGGCAATTCATCGCCCGGCATCACGACTTCCCACCTGCCGATTAGCCGGCCCGCGCCGTTGTATGCGATTTCGGCCTTGATCGGCGGCGGCTTCTCGCCCGGTTTTATCACCGTCAGCGGCAGATCGTCGCCGAACATCAGCTTCACGTTGGTCAACGCCAGCGGGACGCTCACGCCGCCGCCAGCCATTCGGCACGTCACGAAGACGTATTCATCCGGCCCGCCCC
>JAJVID010000028.1 GCA_022072205.1 Acidobacteriota bacterium | reverse complement strand
ACGCTTGTCAGACGCCGAAGGGTCTGTGCGGTCTGCGGCGGCGAGTGCGCTGGGAGCGCTGGGCGAGAAGGCGGCGCGAGAAGATGTGATCGCGGCCTTGCTCGAACGCTTGTCAGACGCCGAAGGGGATGTGCGGTCTGCGGCGGCGAGTGCGCTGGGAGCGCTGGGCGAGAAGGCGGCGCGAGAAGATGTGATCGCGGCCTTGCTCGAACGCTTGTCAGACGCCGAAGGGTCTGTGGGGTATGCGGCGGCGAGTGCGCTGGGAGCGCTGGGCGAGAAGGCGGCGCGAGAAGATGTGATCGCGGCCTTGCTCGAACGCTTGTCAGACGCCGAAGGGTCTGTGCGGTCTGCGGCGGCGAGTGCGCTGGGAGCGCTGGGCGAGAAGGCGGCGCGAGAAGATGTGATCGCGGCCTTGCTCGAACGCTTGTCAGACGCCGAATGGTATGTGCGGTATGCGGCGGCGAGTGCGCTGGGAGCGCTGGCGTCAAAAGTTCAACCGCAATCGAAGCCCGCTTTCATCAAGCTCATTTTGCCGCACGCGCGTAACAAACGGCGTGGTAATAAAAACGACGACAAACGTGAAGCCGGATACGTCGCGCTGCGCAATTTGCTGGCGGCGGATGTGAAGTGAAGCGGATAAGGCCGCTGATCGAAGCGTAATGATCGAGAGAATCGCCGGGTTGAGCTTCTGAAGCGAGATGTGAGAGATTGTCAGCCGCCGCTCGCAGTGACGATCAATCAAGTAGCGAAAGGCGCAAAGAGGGATTTGTTATGTCAACCGAAGTGATGGAAGTGATTGACGCCGCCCGCCACCTGACACCCGCTGAACAGCGCGAAGTGTTGGCGCGGCTCTGGCCAGAGGCGAATGAAGAACTCTTTCAGGCGCTGGCCGCGCAGTGGCGGAAGGAGACGCGCCATTTGTCCTCTGTTTCGCAGATGGCTTTGCATCCCGCTTATCAGCGAATTATCGGAATGGGGGAGGCCGTAGTCCCGCTAATCCTCAGCGACCTGCAACAACACGGCGGGCACTGGCTATGGGCTTTGCACGCCATTACGGGAGAAGACCCCGCTTCGCCGGAGGCCAATTTCCGCGAAGCCGTGCAATCGTGGTTGCAATGGGGGCGGGAGAAAGGCTATCTCAGCTAAATGCCAATCGAAGATATCGAGCAGGATTTTCCCGACTTGGAAACATGCGAATGGAGCGTCACTAGCGAGGCGGATGAGGGATACAACTGCGTCGCCTGGGCCGTTCACGATACACAGCAATTTTGGGATCCGAACCTGATTGGAGTCCGTGGTTATTACTGGCCGCCCGGTGTTCCTCGTGGCGATAGCCTGAACAGTTGGATCAGAGCGTTTGAGATGAATTCCTACAAGGTCTGCGAGAATGGCGAGCCGGAACCGGGTGTTGAGAAGATTGCCCTCTACGTTGATAACAACAACATTCCACAACACGTCGCCAGGCAATTGCCGGATGGAGACTGGACCAGCAAGCTGGGAAAGGGCGAAGACATTAAACATCACTCGCTGGAAGGTCTTGAAGGAGACCTTTACGGCAAAGCGGCGATTTTCATGATGCGAAGACCGCCACAAAGCGCATAGCCGGTTGGCCGCCCTCGGAATCAAATCGCATCTGATGAGACAGATTTTTAGCCATTTGAACGATAAATTTGATCTTGGCGCGCTGATCGCGCTGGCGTTGTTGCTGGCCGCGCTCAGCGTTTCGCGGTTGATCTATCCGTTCGATCTCGGCCATTTCGAGGCCTGCGTCTGGACGCCTTCGCTGATGAGCGCGCAGGGGGAGAATCCTTATGGCTATGCGTTGCGCGAGCCTTTCGTGATGGCGCCGTATGGCTATTTTTATTACCTGCTTGTCGGGATCGGGTTGCGCGTGTTCGGGTGGCAGTTGTGGTTCGGGCGGGCGTTGACGGTCGTCGCGGCGGTTGTTTGCGTCGTCTGCATTGCGAAGATCGCCTGGGCGCTGACGCGGGAGAGGCGGGCGGCGACGCTGGCCGTGATCTTTTTCCTTTCGACGAACGTGTTGTTTCACTGGATCGGCGTTCACCGGCCCGATCTGCTGGCGATGGCGTTTTCTTTCTCGGCGCTGGCTCTGGTCTTCACTTCGCGCGATGAGCCTGACCGGATCGGTTGGCGGGCGCTGATGGTCGTGGCGCTGCTCGCCTCGGCGTTCTTTTTCAAACAGACCGCGCTACTGCCAATCGCTGTCGCCGTCGCGCGGTATCTGCAACTTGGGAAGTTCAGGCTTGCGATGACGGTTCTGGTTGGAGTGGCGGCGATCTGTTCGGTCATCGCGCTGGCGCTGAACGCGACATCGGACGGCGGATACTTCTGGCAGCATCTGACGTTGATGAGGCAGACGCCGCAGAATTACGACTGGGCGTTGAAATGGTTCATCGCCATCTTCAAATCGCCGTCAACGTGGATCGGGCTTGCGGTGGTTTACGGCGCCGTCGTCAGCAGGTTCGGATGGGCGCCGTTCAAGATCGCGCCGCTGAAGCGGGAGAGATTGATTTCGTTGCTGCAATCGCCGGGAGCGCTGCTTCTGGCTTACTTCGTCGCGGCTTTCACGTTCGCGTTCGTTACCTCGGCGCGGGTCGGAGCTTACATCAATTACTATCTGGAAGCTTTGATCGTGCTGGCGATCATCGTCGCGCTCAGTTGGAAGCAGGTGTCGGCTGGAAGGTTTGGCGGATGGAGCCGTTATCTTTACGTGGCTGTCATCTGCCTGTTTACGCTTGGCGGTGAGGTGGAATTCTGGCGGCTGTACCACGCCGAGAGTTTTCGCTATCGCAGCGCGGCTTATTACCGCGAAATCGTGGAGACGCTGGCGCGCGAAGTCCCGCCGCAGAGCACGATCATCAGCGTGCATCCCGAACTGGCCATCGCCTCCGGCCACAACTATCACTTCGGAGATTTTCTTCAGTACGGAGACGGAAGGTCGGAGCGGTTGCGCGAGACGCTTCAGCGCGAGATTTCATCGGGGCGTTACGCGGCGATTGTCTGGGTTCAGGCTGACAGCCCGATGATGAAGGGTTACCGGCTCGCGCCGATGAAAAACACCACGCACGAAAAATACTATCCCGTCTTTCTCTTTCTGCGCGATTCGGAATCTAAATCGAACCAAGCGAAACTGGCGCAACCGAGTCAGCCACAGAGCCACTGAGTCACAGAGGAAAAAAGTGAAGATCAAGGGAGTCGCCTTTTTCCTTTTGACCCCCTCTGTGGCTCTGTGACTCTGTGGCAAAGTTTGTGTCCTCGAGTTGTGTGCTTTGATTTAGTCAGTGCCGCTCGCTGCGCTGATTTTTCAATCAAGCCGTTTGCTGCGCCCTTCGACTTTCGGCGAGACGGTTCCAGCCGCCGCGATGGCATTAGCCAGAATCGCCGAATCAATCTGCGCCGATTCCGCGTCAACCAGCAACCGCGCGCCGGTGAACATCGAATAGCCGTCGCCGCCATTGGCCAGATAAGGCGTCAGCGCCAGCGAGTAGTTTTTCTTTTCATCAAGCGGCTGGCCGTTGATCGTCACCTCGGTCACGCGCGAGCCGGCGGGTTTGCGCGCGTCGAAGCTGAAGCTCAGGCCGGAGACTTGCGGGAAGCGTCCGCTCTCTTCCTCTTCGACGATGCGGCTGACGCCGTTTTCCAGCGCGGCGCGCAGCTTGGCTCCGCTCACTTCGATTTTTACCACCGGGTTTCCGAAGGGCAGGATGGCAATCGTGTCGCGTTTGGTGATCGGGCCGGGCGCGAGCATGGTGTTGGCGCGAATCGAACCGCCGTTGAGCAGCGCCACATCCGCGCCGAGGGTCTGTCGAAAAGCGTCGGCCACCAGATTGCCCAGATTCGTTTCGCGCGAGCGGCTGGTGATTGAGCGCGCGTCAAGCTCGACCGCCGTTTGCCCGACGGGTTGGCCGAGCGCGGCGTCCAACTTCTTTTCGTATTCAGCGGCCACGGCGGCCACCGCCGGGTCGTCGGCGAGAGTATTCGTGACGGGGATGCCGGCCCAGTCAATGCTCTCGACTTTGCGCGTGGCGGTTGAGATGTTGAGGTCAATGCGGCCCAGCGTGCGCGCGTCCTGTCCCCATTTGAAGATCGGCGTTCGTCCGGCGTGCGATTGCAACAGTTCGTGTTCGTGACCGCCGATGATCACGTCAATTTGCGGGACGCGCTGCGCCAACTCCTTATCTTCGCTCATCGCCAGATGAGTGATGGCGATGATGATTTGCGCGCCTTCCTTGCGCAGTTTCTTGACGATGTCTTTCGCCGCCAGAACCGGGTTGACGAATCGCACGTCGGGGCCGGGCTTGGAACTGGTTGCGGTGTCTGTTGTGAGCAATCCGAAGATGCCGATTTTGACGCCGCCGAAAGAACGAACGGCGAATGGCGGCATCCCGCCGAACGGTTTGTTCGTGCGCCGGTCAATGACGTTCGAGCCGAGCCAGACGAACTTCGATTCTTTCATTCGCTTGAGCAATTCGTCCGGGCCGAAATCGAATTCGTGATTGCCGAGCACGGAATAATCGAGGCCCATCGAGTTCCAGGCCGCGATCATCTGCTCGCCTTTGAAGACGCTCGACGCGACCGAGGGCGAAATCGTGTCGCCCGCGAGCAGGAAGAGCGTGTTCGGCGATTCGGCCATGATCTTTTTGCGGAGTGTGGCCACGCGCGCCAATCCGCCCGATTTGCCATTGTCCATCGGCAAGGTTTGATAAACGTCGTTGAGTTGAAGGATGGTGACGCGCAGTTTATCTGATTGAGTCTGAGCGTGACCGGCAAAGGCCAGAACTGCGCAAGCCGCCAGCGCCAGCATTGCGCGATGCGGTAAGGTGCGAACGGGGGTCATAGGTTTCTCCAGGTTGAAAGTTTTGCGGCGATACAATCCCACAAGAGGCGGAGAAGAGCAACGAGATGGAGGCTGCGAAGGCCCATCAGCGTTCAACGTCATTGGCCATTGGCCAAACGGTTTTCCCCATGCTAGACTCCGCCTCTTTAATCGAGCGTACATAAAACCAGCTAGCGACACTGTGCGGTACGAGTTACGTGATTGAGGCTTCAAACAGGCAATTATCATCTTACATCCGAAGCCAAAATCCCGCGAAAGTCGTTCTGCGCGGTAGTTACACAGGCCACTACAACGAAGGAGATGAAACAGACTTTATGGCGACTACGAACGGCAATACCGGCGCAGGCACTATCGGCAAAGTAGTGCAGATCATCGGCCCGGTTGTGGACGTAGAGTTTTCCGATTCCAACCTGCCCCCAATTTACCAGGCGTTGCGCGTCACCAGCGAAGGCTTCGACGTGCCGCGTCCGATTGATGTCATCTGCGAGGTTCAGCAGCACCTGGGCGAAGGCCGCGTGCGAACCGTTTCAATGCTTCCGACAGACGGAATGATCCGGGGCATGAAAGCGACCGACACCGGCGGCCCGATCAAAGTCCCGGTCGGCAACGGCACGCTCGGACGCATCATCAACGTCATCGGCGAACCGGTTGACGAGCGCGGGCCGGTTAAGGCCGCCGATCATTACGCCATCCACCGCCACGCGCCTACCTTTGAAGATCAATCTACATCGCAGGAGATGCTGGTCACCGGCATCAAAGTCATTGACCTGATCCAACCGTTCCTGAAGGGCGGCAAGATCGGACTGTTCGGCGGCGCGGGCGTCGGCAAGACGGTGACGATCATGGAGTTGATCAACAACGTCGCCAAAGCGCACGGAGGGTTTTCGGTTTTCGCGGGCGTCGGCGAACGCACGCGCGAGGGCAACGACCTTTGGCTGGAAATGCGGGAAGGCGGCGTCATCAACGACGAAGACCTGAGCAAATCGAAAGTGGCGCTGGTTTACGGCCAGATGACCGAGCCGCCCGGAGCGCGGTTGCGCGTGGCGCTGTCGGGGCTGACCGTCGCTGAATACTTCCGCGACCAGGGGCAGGACGTGCTGCTCTTCGTTGACAACATCTTCCGCTTCACGCAGGCGGGTTCGGAAGTGTCGGCGCTGCTCGGACGCATGCCATCGGCGGTGGGTTATCAGCCGAACCTGGCGACCGAGATGGGCGAGTTGCAGGAGCGCATCACCTCGACCAAGCGCGGTTCGATCACGTCGGTGCAGGCGATCTACGTTCCGGCGGACGACCTGACCGATCCGGCGCCGGCTACAACCTTCGCGCACCTGGACGCGACGACGGTGCTCTCGCGCCAGATTTCCGAGTTGGGAATCTTTCCGGCGGTTGATCCGCTCGCCTCGACCTCGCGCATCCTCGACCCGCGCGTGGTTGGCGAGGAGCATTACAACTGCGCGCAGGATGTGAAGCGAATCCTGCAACGTTACAAAGACCTGCAGGACATCATCGCCATCCTCGGCATTGACGAACTGTCGGAAGAAGACAAGCTGACTGTTTCTCGCGCGCGCAAGATTCAGCGGTTCCTGTCACAGCCGTTTTTCGTCGCGACGCAGTTCACCGGCATCCCCGGCGCGCTCGTGCCGGTGGCCGAGACGATCCGTGGCTTCCGCGAAATCGTGGACGGCAAACACGACGACATCCCCGAACAGGCGTTCTACCTCAAAGGAACGATTGACGAGGTGGTTGAAGCGGCGAAGAAGATGTAATCGAGCCGGGAGTAGGGAGTAGGGAATGGGGAGTAGGATTGCTTCCCACTCCCCACTCCCCACTCCCCACTCCCTACTTACTATGGCAGATAAACTCAATCTCGAAGTAATCACGCCCGAAAAGCTGGCCCTGCGCGAACAGGTTGATGAAGTCGTCGTGCCGGGACTCGGCGGCGAACTCGGCATTTTGCCAGACCACACTCCATTGATCTCACAGTTGAAGACCGGAGTCCTCTCCTACCGCCAGGGCGGCGAGAATAAGCGAATGCACGTCAGCGGCGGCTTCGTCGAAGTGGCGTCAGACCGCGTCTCCGTTTTGTCGGACGTAGCTGAAAAGCCCGAAGAGATAGACGTCGAACGCGCGCAGCGCGCTCTCGACCGCGCCGAGAGGCGTCTGGCCTCAAGAGGCGACGACATTGACTTCAACCGCGCTGAACTGAAACTCCAACGCGCGATGATCCGCATCCAGTTGGGGGGCAGGGGATGAAGAAAAGACAAGGGGACAAGGGGAAGGGGGGACAAGGAGAAAGAAAATTCTCCTTGTCTCCTTGTCTCCTTGTCTCCTCTTCTTCTACCGGCTGATCGTGATCCGCGTGGTCATCCCGTCTTTGCTTTGATAGATGGTGACCCAGAATTTCTCAGCTTCCATCGTTTTGCGAGCGGTCTTGGCTCCGCTTGCAAGCTCATTCACAGGAGCGTCGCCGACCACATCCTTCCACGCCGGAGCATTCTTGGGATCGAGGAATGCGAGTTGGATCGCTTTCACCTCCCCGTTGTCGTAATGCACGGTCATCGTGTCGTCACCGGTGAGTTTGAAATCGTCGGTGGCGTCGGTTGAATTCTCAGGATTACCCATCGCGGCTTTGACGGCGTCGCGTTTCATTCCTAGTTTGACGCCCCTGAATTCGTTCATCGCCTTGTCTTGCGTCGTGTAGCTCGCGCCTGCCGATTGAACACTCCGCGCACAGAGAGCAAAACTGCCGACCATGCCGAGGGCAATCGCAACTTTCAACATTTGGTTCATAAGTTGACTCTCCTTTGCGAGAATTGAATCTGGTTTTATTTCATTATCGGGCGAAAGCCCTTGCTCGTTTGCTGAGGAATGTATCGGCAGCCATCGCTCAGGCGCCGCTTGAATGGCTCGAAACTACTTCATCCAAAGGGCTTTCTTGAACCCGTGTGGGGCGCATGATAGCATAGCCGCACGTTAAGCAAAGCAAACAAACCATTATTCAATCGCCGTCGTCGAGCGTTCACGACCGGCGAAATTCGTCTTTACGGAGAGCCTTAATTGATCGTTTCCGCAATCTTGTCTTCGTTCCTGCCTGCGTTCTGGTTTTTGCAGGAGCAGGCGGCTCAGGCCGGCAATTCGAACAGCAGTCTCCTTGATCTGATTCTTCACGCCAGCCCCGTCGCAAAACTGGTGCTGTTGATTCTCCTCCTTCTGTCCATCGCTTCCTGGGCAATCATTTTTACGAAAGCTCGCGCGACGAAGCTGGCTCAGCAACAGACCGCGGAGTTCATGCAAGCCTTCGAGAAAAGCTCCCGCTGGGCCGATCTTCAAGCAAGTAGCGCGTCGTTCGGCGCAAGCCCGCTGGCGGCAGTGTTTCTCGCCGCCAACGACGAGTTGCAAAAGCAGTCGCGACTCAACCTGGACGCTGTTCAGCGCGTGATGCAGAGCGCGGCCATCGGCGAAACGACCAGGCTGGAAAAAAGCCTCGGTCTGCTCGCTTCGACTGCGAGCGCTTCGCCGTTCATCGGATTGTTCGGGACGGTCGTCGGCATCATCATTTCGTTCAACGGGCTGAGTCAGGCGACGACGGCCTCGATTCAAGCCGTAGCGCCGGGCATCGCCGACGCGCTGGTGGCGACGGCTGCCGGCATTGCGGCGGCGGTGCCTGCGGTGCTCGGCTACAACCACTATCTCAACCGCATCAGGGTTCTGGCGGCTGAAATGGACAGCTTCTCGCTGCGATTGCTGAATTTCATCGAGCGCGAAGCCACTTCGCAGGCGTGAGCTTCGCCGCCTGCGATTTCAAATTCTGGATTCGAGAGATGGCATTCAACAACAGCAACGGGCGAAACGGGCGCACACAGACCGCGCTGGCTGAAATCAACGTCACGCCGCTGGTTGACGTGATACTGGTGCTGCTGGTGATCTTCATGATCACCGCGCCGATCCTGCAAACCGGCATTCAAGTTAATCTGCCCAAAACGCGCGAGGCGCAGGCGAAAGAGGCGACGCCGCAGGCTTTGATCATCTCGGTGGACAAAGAAGGCGCGATTTACCTGAGCGGCAAAAACGAACGGCAGGCAATCAACGTCAATGATCTGTCGTCGCTCTTGAACGAACGTCTGGCGCAGTCGTCAGACCGCCGCGTTTACTTGCGCGGTGACGGCGACACACCGTACCGCGTGATCGCTTACGTGCTCGATCAGGCCAGGCGAGCGCGGGCAAATGTAAGTCTCGTAACCGAACCGACGAAGAAGTGAGTTTTGATCTGCGATCAGGAACGGCTCTTTCCATCGTGATGCACGTCGCGTTGCTGGGCGCGTGCGCGTGGTATTTCCGCAATCCGCTCACCACAACCATCGTCGCAGCGGGCGAAGGCCAGGGAAGCGGCGAGAGCGTGATCGAGGTCGGAGTCGTTGAAGCGGGCGCGCTGGGTTTCACGCTGCCTCGCGCGGTATCATTCGTTGGCGAAGAGAAGAACGCGGCCAACAACGAGGTCGTTGAAACCGAAGCGCCAAAGCCTGATTCGAGCGCTGAAGTTTTGCCTTCGACAAAAACAACGCCGAAGCCAAAAGAAAAATTGACAACGACCGACCGTCCGACCGCAAACCAGACTTCGCAGATCGTTTCGCCCACGCCGTTGCGCGGAGGTTCGGCAAACACCAACGTCGAAGTCGGACGCAGCTTCGGCTCGCCTGTTCCGGCAATGGCCGGAGGCGTCGGCGTCGGCTCCGGAGCAAACTTAGGATCGGGCGGTGTGCCGGGCGGTTCGGAATACGGGCGGCGCATTCAGATGATCCTGAGCCGCAGTTATAATCCTCCCGCGACGAATGACGCGAGCGGAATGCAGTATGTCGTCGTGCAGCTTCGCATCGCGCGCGACGGGCGAATCCTCTCGCTGGCGAACGGGCGAGTCGCGCCGAATTATTTCAAAAAACGCAGCGCGAACAATCTGGTCAATTATGCGGCTGAGCGCGCCGTGATCGCGTCGAATCCGCTGCCGCCGTTTCCGAATGGTTTTTTGATGGGGGCGCAGGAAGCTGTCGCGGAGATTTGGTTCAGGTATCCGAAGTAGTCTACGAAACAAGAAGCTTTGATGATGGAGAAGGAATGAGAAGAGTAATCTTCGTTGCAAGTGTGATCGTTGTTTTCAACGTCGCGCTGGTTTTCTTGTCAAAAGCCGGCGCGCAGGAGGGACAGGAGGATCTGCGCAAGCAGCTCGGCACGATCATCGTCACGCCGGGCAGCGGCCCCGCGCTGGCTGTAGCCGATTTTCAACCGCGCGCGGGCGGCCTCGAAGCCTCGCTGGCGACTTTCAACGAGACGCTCTGGAACGATCTGAAATTCGCGGGCGTCGCCAACCTGGTCGGCAAAAGCCTTTACCCGAAGACGCGAGTAGCCGATCCTGCGACGCTGCGTTACGAAGAGTGGGCGAACGATCCGGTCAAGTCGGATTATGTCGCATTCGGCAATCTGACCGGCGCGAACACCTCGCAGGGGTTTCTTTACGATGTCAAAACGCAGCAGCAATTGCTTTCCGCCGCGATGAGCGGCGAGCCGCGCGAGATGGCTCATCAGTTCGCCGATCAGATCGTTCGCCTGCTGACCGGACAGGAAGGCATCGCGCAATCGAAGATCGCCTACATCGCCAACCGCGAAGTCAGTCTGATGGATTACGACGGTTATGGCTCGCGGGCGTTCACGCGCGACGGCTCGATCGCGCTCTTCCCGTCGCTCTCGCTCGATGGCAAGCGGCTGGCTTATGTTTCTTATCGCAGCGGGCATCCGAACGTAGTCATTCGCGGCGAGGACGGGCTGATCATCGGCTCGACGCAGTTCAAAGGCACGACGACTTCGCCTTCGGTCGGCCCTGATGGGCGGATCGCGTTCGCTTCGAGCAAAGACGGCGATTCGATGGAGATTTATGTCTCCAACGGCGATGGCTCGAACGCGAAAAAATTGACGCGAACGCGCAACGCCGTGAACACCTCGCCGCGATGGAATCCGAAGACTGGCCGCGAGATTGCGTTCATTTCCGATCGCGGCGGCGCGCCGCAGATTTATCTGATGGATGCTGATGGAACGAACGAACGTCCGTTGTTGCGTCTGGGCGGCCACATGGATTCACCCGCGTGGTCGCCCGACGGACGGTTCATTGCGTTCGCCTGGGACGGTGGCGGATCGTTCAACATCTACGTCGCGGACGTCGCTTCAGGGCAGACGCTGAGGCTGACGCGCGAAGGCCGCAATGAAAATCCGGCGTGGTCGCCCGACAGCCGCCACATCGCGTTTCAATCGAACCGCAGCGGGCGCTGGGAAATCTGGACGATGCACGTTGACGGAAGCGAACAGCGGCAATTGACGCGAACCGGCGGACGTTCGCCGTCGTGGTCTCGATAATCAAATGGCAAAACAACTCGACAGCTTCTGGGTGAAGTGGGGCGTCACGTTGATCGTCGCATCGCTGCTTTCAGCGCTGGCGGCGCGCTACGCGTATTTCCCCGGCGATGTCGAATTTACGCGCTTCGCGCAATCCATTTTCCCTGCGAATTTGACCTGGGCGCGGGCGATCACCGATAGCGCTGAATGGCCATTGAGTGTCGGGCTGCTGGCCTTGATTGTGGCGATCTCCTGGCGTCTAGCCGGGCGCCGGGCGGGGCTGCTGGCCATCGCCAGCTTCGCCGTTCTGGTCGCGTTAAGCCCCTTGTTGAAAGAACTGATCGAGCGTCCGAGACCTTCGCGGGCGCTGGTGCGCGTCACCGGGTCGCCGTCGGGCTATTCGTTTCCTTCGGGCTTCGCCATGACATATGCTTCGACGCTGGGCTATTTGCTGTCGCTGGCGCTGACGCGACGGCAGTCAACGTCCGATGGCTGGCGCAGATTTATTACGATCACTTGTTTATTGTTATTGATCGCTGGCGGAATCGCGCGAATCGTTCTGGGCGCGCACTGGCTGAGCGACGTGCTGGGAGGGTACCTGATCGGATTCGTTTGGGCGGCGTTGCTCATACGAATCGCTCTTAAGTAAGAACAGGTGGAGTCTTTCTTAGTATTACAATTTCTCACAATCAAACCAGGAAAGGCAAAATTTATGACCCGCAGAATCAAGCAATCAACCTTGAGCCTTGTTGTAATCCTTATGACTGTCCTGGCCGGCGCCTGTGCGCCGCCGACGGCCAAACTCACGGTTTCGCGCAATGACATCAAGTCCGGCGAACCGGTCACCGTCAAATGGGAAACCAAAAACGCCAAAGAAGTCACGCTGAATGGCGAGAAGGTTGACAAGATCGGTGGCAAGAGCGTGATCCCGAAAGACACGACCAAATTCGAGGTCGTCGCCAAACGCGGCAAGAAGGAAGCCCGCGACAGCGCCACAGTCAACGTCAATACGACGAGAGCCGCCGCGCCGACCGTCACGCTGAAGGCCGATCAATCCTCGCTCGAACGCGGCCAGAACACCACGCTGCGCTGGTCAACCGAGCACGCCAAGATCGTGACCATCAGCGGTATGGGCGAAGTCCCGGCTTCGGGCGAGCGCGAAATCAGCCCGCGCGTTTCGACGACTTACACCGCGACGGCGCTGGGTGACGGCGGCAACGCCACCGCCAGCGCCCGCGTCAGCGTCACCGACCCGGCGCCGCCGCCGATGGCTGAACGCCCGCGCACCACGACTGAATCCAAAGAGCCGCCCGCCGCCGATCAATTTCGCGCCGTCGCCCGGATGGTCTTTTTCGATTACGACAAGTCGGACATCCTGCCATCGGAGCAGGAGAAACTGCGCCGTCTGGCCGACTGGCTCAATCAGGATCGCAATCGCCCGGTCGCGTTCCGCGTCGAAGGCGCCTGCGATCCGCGCGGCACGTCGGAATACAACCTCGGACTTGGCGACCGCCGCGCCCGCGCGATCAAGGATTTCCTGGTCAGCCTCGGCGTTGATCCGAGCCGAATCGAAACGGTCAGCTACGGATCGGAAAAGGCGCAGGGAACCGATGAAGGCTCGACTTCGTCTCCGCCTTCGTGGGCTTACGACCGTCACGGCGAGTTCGTCTACCTGCGCGGCGGCGACAGGCCGTAAGTTGAATGACATTGAATCAGTAGATAAAGAAGGCACGGGGAGAGTACGGAAAAAACGGAATGAACGGAACAAACGGAAAAATCTGAGCGCTTCCGTCTGTTCCGTTATTTCCGTTTGTTCCGTGTTCTGCTCCTGGAACAGCTATGAACAGTTTTCGTTTTATCAAATTGCCGTTGTTGCTCGTCGTGATTCTTCTTCCTCTGGACGCCTCCGCTCAGAGCAAAGATCAGCGCGAGAAGATTGACCGGATGGCCGCGCAAATCGAGGAGATGAAGACCGAACTTGTCTTGTTGCAACGCCAGACGCAGACTATGCAGGATACGTTCAACAAGACCACCGGCGAATTGAACACTCTGATCGTGCAGATGAGCGACAACATCTCCGCCATCCGCCGCGCGCAGTCGTCGGTTTCAACCAACAGCGGCGAAGCCGTCTCGCAGGTCACAGCGATGGGCGAACGCATCACCGCCACAAATTCGCGGATGGAGAGGCTTTCGGAACAGTTCGCGCAATTGAAGAAGTTGATCGAAGACATTCCGAAGGCGCCCACATTCACGCAACTGACTCCGGGCAACGCGGAACAGCTTTTCGCGGCGGCTTACAGCGATTATTCGCGCGGCAATTTCGATCTGGCGGCGTCGGAGTTCAAGCAGTACGTCGAGATTTATCCGAGTTCCGAACTGGCCGATAACGCGCAATACTGGATCGGCGAAATTCTATACGCGCAAAAGAAATTGCCTGAAGCCGTAGTCGAATTCGAGAAAGTCAAAGCGGTCAATCCGAACGGCGACAAGACCACAATGGCGTTGTATAAACGCGGGCTGATTTTGCTGGAGATGGATAAGAAAGATGACGCCGTCGCCCAATTCCTCACGATTTTCAAAGAGTACCCGAAGACGAAAGAGGGCGAATTGGCGACACAGCAATTGCAGCAGTTGGCGCCTGAGTTGTTGGCCCCGCCGCCGAAATCGGAGAAGCCAGCGTCGCGCAAATCGCGCAAACCGTGAAGAGGGACAGGGGGACAGGGAGACAAGGAGAAGGGGAGACAAGGGGACAAGAGAAATCTTCCTTCTTGCCCCCCTCTCCTTGTCCTCTTGTCTCCTTGTCTCCTTGTCCCTGCGTCTAGCTCTATCTAACTGTCCTGTTATAATCCTCACGATGATCCGTTTTGAAGATGTAGAAAGAAAGGTGGAGCGTTATCACCCTGAGACCGATTTGGATTTGCTCAGGCGCGCTTACATCTACTCAGCGAAGGCGCATAAGGATCAGGTTCGCGCCTCGGGAGAGCCTTATTTAATTCATCCGCTCTCGGTCGCCGGCATTCTGGCGGACATGAAAATGGACGTGGCCACCGTCAGCACGGGATTGCTGCACGACGTGGTCGAAGATACGCTGGCGAGCATCGGCGACATCAAGGGAACGTTTGGCGAAGATGTCGCTAATCTGGTTGACGGCGTAACCAAGATCAGCAACCTCGGCAAGAAGTCCAAAGAAGAGGCGCAGGCCGAAAACCTGCGCAAAATGATCCTTGCCATGACCAACGACATCCGGGTCGTGCTGGTCAAACTGGCCGACCGGCTGCACAACATGCGCACGCTCAGCTTCCTGCCTGCGGACAAGCGCAAACGCATCGCGCAGGAGACGCTCGAAGTTTACGCGCCAATCGCGCACCGGCTGGGAATGAGCAAGATTCGCGCGGAACTGGAAGACCTGTCTTTCCAGTATCTCGATCCGCAGGAATACAAGCGGCTGAAAGAAGAAGTTGAAAGCCGCCGCGCTTCCACCGAAGCATTTATCGAAGAGGTCAAAACCAGAATCGCCCAGCGTTTGACCGAAGAAGGCGTTGAATTCGTCCGGATTGACGGGCGCATCAAACGACTCTACAGCATCTACCTCAAACTCAAACGCCAGAAGATCACGCTCGATAAAGTCTACGACCTGGCCGCGATCCGGATCATTACGAAGGAGGAGAAAGACTGCTATTTCGCGCTCGGCGTGATGCACAAATACTGGAAGCCGTTCCAGGATCGGATCAAGGATTTCATCGCGATGCCGCGTGAAAACGGTTACCGGTCGTTGCACACCTCGGTCGTGGGCGAAGAGGGCTATCATTTCGAGGTTCAGATTCGCACCGAAGAGATGCACCGCATCGCCGAAGAGGGCATCGCCGCGCATTGGAAATACAAAGAGGGCAAAGGCTCAGACACCAGCGAAGACGACGCGATCAAATGGCTGCGGCGGATGGCTGAATGGCAGCAGGATGTTTCGGACGCGCGCGAGTTCGTGGATTCGTTCAAGCTCGATCTGTTCCCGAAAGAGGTCCTGGCCTTCACGCCGAAAGGCAAAGTCATTCAACTGCCGCGCAACTCCACGCCGCTGGATTTCGCCTACGCGATTCACACCCAGGTCGGCGATCAATGCACCGGCGCAAAAGCCAACGGCAGGATCGTTCCGTTGAAGTACCAGATTCAAAACGGCGACGTGATCGAAATTTTAACGACCCCCGGACACAAACCGAGCCGGGACTGGCTTAACTTCGTTGTAACGTCGAAGGCGCGCAACAAGATCAAGCACTGGATCGCCGAGCGTCAGCGCGCTGAATCGGTCGAAGTGGGACGCAAGATTTTTGATAAAGAAGCGGCCAAGCTCAGACTGAAGCCCAGGCAGGTGCTCGAAGACCCGCAACTCATAAAATTCCTCAACGACAACGGCTACGGCAAGATTGACGACATGCTTGCGGCCATCGGCTACGGCAAGCTGATGGCGCGAACGGTGCTCATCAAGTTCGTGCCGCCTGAAGACCTGGCCGAAATCGAGAAAGCTAAAGCCTCGAAGCTGCAAAAAGTGGCCAACGTCGTCAAACGCGCGTTGCGTTTGGGCGATGACCGCATTTTGATCAAGGGCGTTGACGACGTGCTGGTCTATCGCGCGCCCTGTTGCAGTCCGATTCGCGGCGAAGAAATCATCGGATACATCACGCGCGGCAAAGGCGTGGGCGTTCACGCCAGGCGGTGCAAGAACGCCGCCAATCTGATGGTCAATCGCGAGCGCATCATCGAGGTCGCCTGGATGACTGACAAAACTGAAAATCCCTACGCCGTGAAACTGTCGGTCGTGACCGAAGACCGCACCGGGCAACTCGCGGCGTTGACCAACACCATCGCCAATGTCAAAACAAACATTCGCAACGCCAGCACCGATGACGAAACACTCAATGACGGAACCCGAAAAATTGATCTGACTGTTGACGTGAGCGATTTACAGCACCTTGAGCGCGTGGTCAGCGCGCTCAAAGGCGTCGAAGGCGTGATCGAAGTCGAGCGCCTTAACGCCACCGCGCAGAGCGCCTGAAAATCCGCTCTCTTCCTGATTTCGTGACTTCACTTCTTAACCCGTAACCGCAGTTCGCTCTCAGCCCTAAAGGAGAACATCGAATGCAAAAATTGATCGTTCGTTTGAAGAACAACACCCGTCTGCTCTCGCTGTCCATCTTCGCCGCCAGTTTGTTAATCACAGGCGCATGGTTGCTGCCCCAGGCAGCGGCTTCGGCGGACAAAGAAAAAAAAGCTGAAGGCAAAGAGACAAAGAAAGCGCCCGAGTGGCTGGAACACGCGCGGCGATTGCGCAGGCAGATGCGCGGGATCGAGTCTCCCGAAAGAAAAGGCAGAGCCGCCCGTCCGGAAAGCGGCGACTCTTTCGCCGAGCGTCCGATTGAAAATCCGGAGGACCTGATCAGCCCATTCGATTTCTCGCCCAGCCGGCTTTTCAATTACGTCTTCGGCCAGACTTACGACAAGCCGCGCGAAGCGGCTCAATACTTCAATCAAAAACGCCTGCCTGAAGGCGAAGCGAACCTGCCGATAGAAAAATACTTTGAAGCGCAGGAGCGGATGAGCGGGATGCGGCATTTTTCAACCGCGCTGGATCGGTTCGTCACGGCCAGCGAAAACCTGGCTGCGCCGCTCGGCGGTGAAAGCGAGAGGAACGGCGCAACGTGGAGTCCGTTGGGGCCGGGTAACATTGGCGGTCGCACGCGCGCGATCCTGATCAATCCTCAAGACCCGAACGTGATGTACGCCGCCGGTGTTTCGGGCGGCGTCTGGAAAACTACCAACGGCGGGCAATCGTGGACGCCGATTGCGGACGTGATCGGCAACATCACCGTCAGTTCGATGGTGATGGAGCCGGGCAATCCCAACACGATTTACGTCGGCACAGGCGAAGGCATATACGGGTTTGAACAGGACACCAGCATCGGCGATTTCAGAGGCGCGGGAATTTTCAAGACCACCAATGGCGGCGCCAATTGGACACGGCTCGACAGCACGAAGAACCAGGATTTTTATTACGTCAACGATCTGGTCATCAGCCCGAACGACAAGAATCGAATCTACGCCGCGACCCAGACCGGCGTCTGGCGAAGCGCCGATGGCGGGACGACCTGGACTCGCGCGCTGGAGCCGAAGAATGATGGCGGCGACGTAGTCACCGCCGGATGTCTCGACCTGGCGATTCGCACCGACAAGCAGACCGATTTCGTTTTCGCTTCGTGCGGCAATTTCGAGCCTGCGACCATCTATCGCAACACAGACGCGGCGGGAACCGGAACCTGGGAAAGCGTCCTGACCGATCCTGCTATGGGGCGCACGAGTCTGGCGATTGCGCCGTCGAATCAGGAGATCGTCTACGCTCTGGCGGCGAGCGTTGATTTCGGGCCATACGCGGACGGGTTGCACGCAGTCTTTCGCTCGACCAGCGGCGGCGCTGCAAATTCGTGGACGACGCAGGTCAGCAACACCGATCCGAACAAGTTGAACACGCTGCTGCTGTCGAACCCGCTGATTGCGACTCTGACCGATTGCCAACTCGATCTCTCCGACGATTTCATCAGCCAGGGCTGGTACGACAACGTGATCGCGGTTGACCCGCTCGATCCCGAACGCGTCTGGGCCGGCGGCATTGATCTCTTCCGTTCGGACGACGGCGGGAAGAATTGGGGCGTGGCGTCGTACTGGTGGCTGGAACCGCCGGGCGCGGTCAAATCTTCGTCTTACGCGCACGCCGATCAGCACGTCATCGTCTTCCATCCGCAATACAACGGCGCCAGCAACCAGACGATGTTTACGGGCTGCGACGGCGGAGTCTTCCGCACGGACAACGCGCGCGCGGCGGTGGCGACCGGCAAGACCGCCACGTGCAAAGGCGAAAACTCGGCGGTCAAATTTACCGCGATCAACAACGACTACGGCGTGACGCAATTCTATTCCGGCGCGGTTTCGCCTGATGGCAAGACCTATTTCGGCGGCACGCAGGACAACGGCACGCTGCTCGGAACCGACGGAGGAGGCGTGAACGGGTGGAAGGAAATTAACGGCGGCGACGGCGGATACGCGGCTCTGGATTTCACGAATCCAAACACGCTTTACGCCTCGTTCCCTGATATTTCATTTGTCAAAAGCACCGACGGCGGCGCGACGTTCGGCGACGCCATCGCGGGAATCAATGACGGCGGGTTGTTCATCACACCGTTTGCGATGGATCCGAGCGACCCGCAGCGGCTGTGGACGGGCGGCGATTTCATCTGGCGCACAGACAACGGCGCGGCCAGATGGTTTCGCGCCAGCACGATCACGGCTGGCGTAACACAGGTCAGCGCCATAGCCATTGCGCCGACAGACTCGAACCGCATGCTGGTCGGAATGGCTGACGGTTACATCCATCGAAACAGTAACGCGCTGGCGGCGACCGGAACTACGAATTGGCCGTCAACGCGTCCGCGTTCCGGCTGGCTTTCGTCGCTGGCCATTGATCCGGGCAACAAAGACATCGCCTATGCGACGTATTCGACGTTCACCGGAACGCACGTCTGGCGCAGCGTGGATGGCGGCGCGACGTGGAACGCGCTTGACGGATCGGGCGCGGGCGCGCTGCCTGACGTCCCGGTTCACAGCATTGCGATTGACCCGTCGAACACCGCGCGGCTTTACATCGGAACCGATGTCGGCGTGTTCACTTCGACCGACGGCGGCGCGAACTGGGCGGTCGAAACCACAGGCTTCCCGAACGTGATCACCGAATCGTTGCAGGTTCAAATCGCAAACGGCGTGACGCAGATTTACGCTTTCACGCACGGGCGCGGCGTGTGGCGCGCAGTGATCAACAACAGCGGTTGCAGTTACGGCCTGTCGCCCGCGACGATCAACGCCAGCGCCAACGCGTCGAACGGAACCATCAATGTCACGGCTCAGCCCGGCGGCTGCAATTGGACGGCGGCCAGCAACGCGGCGTGGCTGAAGGTGAATGGCGGCGGGAGCGCGAGCGGAACCGTCAGTTACACGGTTGACGCGAACACGACGTTCGCAGGGCGCGTCGCCACCGCCACGATTGCGGGCAGGACTTTCACCATCTTCCAGCCTGGACGTGACGACATCGAATCGCCCGAAATCGCCATCACCGATCCGCAGGTTGCGCCGACAGTCGTCAACACCAGCGGTTTGATCACCATCGGCGGAACGACCAATGACAACAACGCTGTGGTCGGAGTTACGTGGGCGACGAACCGGGGCGCGGCTGGCGCGGCTGCGCTGACCGCCGGAACGCAGTGGAGAGCCACGAACATTCCGCTCGCTCCGGGAATGAATCTGATCACAGTGACGGCGCGCGACGCGGCGGGCAATCTGGGCCGCGCGACGATGAACGTGGCTTCGGCGCCTCAGTCGGTGATCACGACCGTCGCAGGCACAGGACAATTCGGTTCAACCGGCGACGGCGGCCCGGCTGTCTCGGCGCTTCTTTCGCGTCCGATCCGCATTGATATAGACGGCGCGGGCAATCTCTACCTGACCGATTCCGACAACCACACGATTCGCAAAGTCACTCCGCAAGGCGTGATCAGCAGAGTTGCCGGCAAAGCCGGGCAGCGCGGATCGAGCGGCGATGGCGGCCCGGCGACTGACGCGTTGCTCAACTTCCCAATCGGCGTCGCGGTTGACGGCGCTGGCAACATCTACATCTGCGATAACGGCAATCTCCGCATTCGCAAGGTGACGGCGGCTGACGGCAAGATCAGCACGATTGCCGGGAATGGCACGCTCGGCTCCGGCGGCGACGGCGGGCTGGGAACTGCGGCGCAATTCAACAACCTGCAAAACGTCGCGGCGGATAAAGACGGCAACGTCTACATCGCAGACTTCGGCAACAACCGCATTCGCAAAGTCACCGCTTCAGACGGGAAGATCAGCACGGTGGCGGGCAACGGCACGCAGGGATTCAGCGGCGACGGCGGGCTTGCGACCGACGCTCAACTCAATTCGCCGAACAACGTTTCGGTGGACAAAGACGGCAATCTGATCATCTGCGATCCGGGCAATTTCCGCATCCGCAAGGTGACGGCGGCTGACGGCAAGATCAACACGATTGTCGGCAAAGGCTCGCAGGGCTTCGGCGGAGATGGCGGGCCGGCGACGGACGCTTTGCTCAACGTTCCCGTCGGCGCGATTGTTGATCAGGCGGGTAATCTCTATTTCTCGGATCGCAGCAATCATCGCGTGCGAAAAGTCGCGGCAGGCACGGGCATCATCACCACGATCGCCGGTGTGGGCGTCAGCGGATTCAACGGAGACGGGCTTGCTTCGACGGCTGCGACTCTGAATTTCCCGACGGGGCTGGCGATTGATCCGGCGGGCAATCTTTACATCGGCGA
This sequence comes from Acidobacteriota bacterium, assembly GCA_022072205.1. Classification (GTDB taxonomy): domain Bacteria; phylum Acidobacteriota; class Blastocatellia; order RBC074; family RBC074; genus JAJVID01. The sequence continues at coordinate 18,995 of JAJVID010000028.1, read as the reverse complement.
CCGCGACAACGGGCGGGTGCGCAAACTGACTGCGGCTGTGCTGAACGATTCGACGCCGCCGACCGTCGCCATCACATCGCCGACTTCATCCGCGACTTTCACCGCCACGAGCGGCGGTCTCAATCTGGGCGGCGCATCGGCGGACAACAACGCTGTGTTCCAGGTGCGTTGGAGCAACGACCGGGGCGGCAGCGGCGTCGCGCTCGGCACAACGTCGTGGAGCGTTCAGAACATCACGTTGCTCGCCGGATTGAACAACCTCACCGTGACCGCGTGGGACGCCAACGGCAACGCCGGTCAAGCGTCGCTCGCGGTGACGTTCAACGCGCCGCAGATTATCGTCGCGCTGGCGGGATCCGGAGGCCCCGGCGACAGCGGAGACGGCGGTTCCGCGTTCGCCGCGCGATTGTCGCCGTTCGGACTCGCGGTTGACGCTTCGGGCAATCTGCTGGTTTCAGACGACGAATCGCATCGCGTGCGGCGCATCACGCCATCGGGCGCGATCAACGCGTTCGCGGGCAGCGGCGCGCTGGGCGCGAGCGGTGACGGCGCCGCAGCCGTCAACGCCGCAATGAACTTCCCGCAGGACATGGTCGTTGACGCCGCCGGTAACGTTTACATCTCCGACAGCAACAACCATCGCGTGCGGCGAGTTGCGCCGGACGGAGTGATTACGACTTACGCCGGAACCGGCGTCCCCGATTTCGGCGGCGACGGCGGCCCGGCCACGCAGGCGAAACTGATCTCTCCCGCCGGCCTCGCGCTCGATTCGGCGGGCAATCTTTACATCGCCGATTCGGGCAACGTGCGCGTGCGCAAAGTGACCGCGAGCACAGGCGTCATTACGACCGTCGCCGGCAACGGTCTGGTCGGGTTTTCGGGCGATGGCGGCCAGGCTACGCAGGCGACATTCAAAATGCCGTTCGGCGTTGCGGTTGATAAAAACGGCGTGCTCTACGTCCTCGACCGTTTCGACAGCCGCATCCGCCGTGTCGGAACCGATGGCGTCATCACGACCATCGCCGGAACCGGCGAGCCGGGTTACAACGGCGATGATCGCCCGGCTCTCGGCGCGCAGATCAACGGCGGCGGCTTCCTGACGCTGGACGCCGACGGCAATATCTATTTCGCCGACTTCCTCAATCATCGTGTCCGCAAGATCACCATCGGCACGGGCGCGATCACGACGATTGTCGGAAACGGAACCGTTGGCAGCTTTGGCGATGGCGGCGATCCGGCGAGGTCGCAGATTTTCCTGCCGACCGATGTCGCGCTCGATGGCCAGGGCAACATCTTCGTCGCCGATTGGGGGAACTATCGAGTCCGCAAGATTCAATCAACCGGCGGATTCAAAACCGTCGCCAGCGTTTCGGCGGCGAGCTTCCTCGGCGCCGAACTGGCCGCTGAATCAATCGTCGCGGCGTTCGGTCAGAATCTGGCGACATCTGTTCAGACCGCCAATTCGCTGCCGCTGCCGGCATCGCTTGGTGGAACGACGGTCAGAGTGCGTGATGCGGGCGGAGTCGAGCGCCTCGCCCCGCTCTTCTTCGTTGCGCCAACCCAAGTCAACTTCGAGATTCCGCCGAGCACGGCCAATGGCGCGGCGACGATCACGATCACCGGCGGCGACGGTTCGGTTTCAACCGGAATCGTTCAGATCGCCAGCGTCGCTCCGGGATTCTTCTCGGCGAATTCCGATGGGCAGGGCGTGGCTGCGGCTGTGGCGCTGCGCATCAAGGCAAACGGCGAGCAGACATTTGAACCGGTGGCGCGATTCGATCAAGCCGCGAATAAGTTCGTCACCACGCCGATTGATCTCGGTCCGGATTTGGGTAACGCCACGGATCAGGTCTTTCTGGTGATGTTCGGCACGGGAACGCGATTCCGCAGTTCGCTCGCGGCTTCGTCGGCGACCATCGGCGGCGCGAACGCTGAAGTTTTGTTCGTAGGATCGGCTGGCGGCTTTGTCGGACTCGACCAGAGCAACATCCGACTGAGCCGCGCGCTGATCGGACGCGGCGAAGTTGATGTCAAACTCACTGTTGACGGCAAAACGTCGAATACGGTGAAGATCAATATCAAGTAGAAGCAAGAAAGGGAGTGGGGAATGGGGAGTGGGGAGTAGGGAGTAGGGAATGTAGGCGAGCAAGGCGCTTACCCACTCCCCATTCCCCACTCCCCATTCCCCACTCCCCATTCCCCACTCCCCATTCCCCACTCCCTGTCTTTCAACTCCCCGCTTTTTCGAGTAGAATCCCGCACTACTTTCGCAAACCAAATCGAATAATCAGACGGGAAATCAGAAGATGGAAAGTATACAGACCGACCGCGCGCCTCAGGCCATCGGCCCGTATTCACAGGCGATTAAGGCGAATGGCTTAGTTTTCGCTTCAGGTCAGATTCCGCTCGATCCGGCCACGATGCAGATTGTCGAGGGCGGCGTCCGGGAGCAGACCGAACGAGTGCTGGACAATTTGAAAGCCGTGCTGGACGCCGCCGGCTCGTCGCTTGACCGCGTAGTTAAAACGACGGTTTTTCTGGCTGACATGAACGAATTCGCGGCTATGAATGAGATTTATGCGAAGTATTTCAGCGCGACCAAACCGGCGAGAGCGACGGTGCAGGTTGCGCGCCTGCCGCGCGACGTGAAGGTCGAGATTGATGTTGTCGCGTTGGCGTGAAGCGTCTCGCAGTAAAGATTCACAGAATGTGATGTCCGGCAAGCTGCCAGCTTGTCGAGACTCACGCAATCAGCGATTTCCAGAAGCAACGGCAAGCTGGCAGCTTGCCGGACATTTTTCGAGGAGCAAAGACACAGTGCCTAAAATCTTGTTGCCGATCATTATTCTTTCACTCTCATTTCTGTTGTCGGCCTGCGGCGAGGGGAACAGTACCGCCGGCTCAGGCGGCGGCGATGATGTCGCCGCCACCGTCAACGGCGCGAAAATCCTGGTCAAAGACGTTGACCGCGCGATCACACAACAATTTCGCGGTCAGGAAGGCCAACTCTCTCAGCTTGCGCAGGCCGCCTATCGAATCCAGGCCCTGGACAGCCTGATCTCGCAGGAAGCGCTTTACCAGCGCGCGCAGAAAGAAAACATCGTGCCCAGCGAAGACGACATCAAGAAGTTCATTCAAGGCTACAAAGTCGAGAACGGGCTGACCGAGGAGGCGTTTGCGGAAGAACTGAAGAAGACCAATCAAACCGAAGAGCAGTTCCGCGATAACGTCAAGAAACAGCTTTCGATCCAGAAGCTGTACGAGAACGCGCAGGCTCAACTAAAGGTTCAGGATCGTGAAATCGCCGACATCTACAAAGCCAACCCGAAACAGTTTTCGATTCAACCCGGCGTTGGGCTTTCAGACATCATCATTGACCCGGCGGACAACGGGGCCAAGTTCGATGCGAAGGGCGACGCGCAGGCCGAACAGCGCATCCGCGACATCAAGACGCGGCTCAACAACGGCGCCGATTTCGCCACCATCGCGCGCCAGCTTTCCGAACATCAGAGCGCGTATCAATCGGGCGACCTGGGCTTTCTGGCCAGATCGCAGTTCGCGGATCTGCCGCAGATGATGGGGCTGCCCGCCGCGCTCGGCGACAAGCTCTATTCGATGGAGCCGGGCGACGTCACCGAGCCGGTCAAGGATTCGGCGGGCCGCTGGCACATCTTCAAAGTCACGGGCAAACAGACCGAAACGCGCGACCGCGCTCAGGACGACCCCAGCGTGAGGAAAGAGATTCAGGACGCGATCCTGTCCCAGCGCAAACAAGTCGTTGACGCGGCTATTCAGGCGCGCGCGCGCGACGAAGCCAAAATCGAAAACTTCCTCGCCCAGCGCATGCTCGAAAATCCGAACAGTTTCGGTGTGCTGCGTCCTGTGCCTGCGACCACAGCGAGCGGAGCGAGCGCAAGCCCGTCTCCCGCCGCTGAGGCGAAGAGGCAATAGGGAGATAGGGAATGGGGAGTGGGGAGTGGGGGATAAGGACGCAGCTTTCCCCACTCCCCACTCCCCATTCCCCACTCCCAACCGCGAATATGCTGTTCCGCCTCACAGAAGTAACCAAAGCCTACGGCGCGCAGGAAGTGCTGCGCGGCGTCACCTTCCAATTCAATCCCGGAGAACACGTCGGTCTGGTTGGCCGCAACGGCGCGGGCAAAACGACCATACTGCGTCTGATCACGGGCGCGGAGACACCCGACAACGGCGAGATCGAGCGGTTGCGCGGGTTGCGTTACGGCGTGCTCGCCCAGCACGTTGATTTTCGCGGCGATCAGACTCTGATCGAAGCCGCGCTCGCGGTCTTTGAAAAGCTCCGCGCGCTTGAAACGAAGATGCGCGAGCTTGAGCACGCGATGACGGAGGTTACTGGCGATGAACTCGACCGCGTGATGCATGAATACAGCGACGCCCAGCACGAATACGAGCGCGAGGGCGGGTTCAGCTATCACGCGCGCGCCGAAGCCGTACTGCTCGGCCTGGGATTCACTAAAGACGAATTCGGCAAACGCGCCGAGAGTTTGTCGGGCGGCGAAAAGAACCGGTTGGGGCTGGCGCGCTTGTTGCTGCTCGAACCTGACATCCTGTTGCTCGACGAACCGACGAATCACCTGGATGTCGAAGCCGTCGAATGGCTGGAAGAATTTTTGTCCAATTACAAATCGGCCTACCTGATCATCTCGCACGACCGCTTCTTTCTCGATCACACGGTCAATCGGGTTCTCGATTTGGAGAACGGGCGGATCGAAAGTTACAAAGGCAATTACAGCGCGTACCTGGAGCAGAAAGAAGAACGGCGCGAGCAGCAGCAGCGCGCTTACGAGCAGCAGCAGGAATTGATCGCGCGCACTGAAGATTTCATCCGCCGCAACCTTGCCGGTCAAAAGACGAAACAGGCCAAATCGCGCCGCAACCTGCTTGAGCGGATGGAGCGGCTGGAGAGTGCGAGCAATCTCGAAACTGCCAACTTCAAACTAAAGCCGACGGGGCGCACTGGTGATCAGGTTCTTGTTCTGGACAAACTGGCGATAGGTTTTCCGGCAAAGACGCTTGCGAGCGATCTGTCGCTGTTGCTGCGGCGAGGCGAACGGCTGGGGATCATCGGCGGCAACGGCACGGGCAAGACCACGCTTCTGCGAACGATCCTGGGCGAACATAGGCCGCTCGATGGCGACCTGCGCTGGGGCACGGGCGTCAACACCGGTTATTACGATCAACGCCTGCTGACCGTTGACGAACGCAACACCGTAATCGAAGAGTTGCGCAGCGTCGCTTCATCGGTCGTGACCGACGGCGAATTGCGCGGGTTTCTGGGGCGGTTTCTGTTCAGCGGCGACGACGTGTTCAAACCTGTCTCAGCGCTTTCGGGCGGCGAGAAAGGGCGGCTGGCGCTGGCGAAATTGATCTACTCGCGCGTGAACGTGTTGCTGCTCGACGAGCCGACGAACCATCTGGACATTGCATCGTGCGAAGCGCTGGAAGACGCGCTGAACGAATTCGACGGCACGATCATCACCGTCTCGCACGACCGCTATTTTCTGGATCGTATCGCCACCCAGATTTTGTTTTTCGGCGAAAAGGGCGTTGAATACTTCGACGGCGGTTACAGCGAATTTTACGATGCGCATCATCGCGCGCTTGCCGAAAAACAGGCCAGGGAAGCCGAGGCGCTTTCGGCGGAACGCGCTAAGCGCGCCGCCGCGACCGCAAAACCGAAGGCCGCCAAAAAGCCTAAGCAGAAGCAGCCTGCGGCGGCGGAGATCGAAGCCGAGATTCACGCCATCGAATCGGAACTGGGCGAATTATCCGCTCTGCTTTCGACCGAAGAGATCGCGCGAGACAAAGACCGCCTGTTCGAGTTGAGCGAGAAATACCAGACCCTCAGTGACAAACTCGCGGAGCTATACTCGTCGTGGGAGGCCGCGCTGGCGGCTGAGGAAGAAGCTTTGGCTGCCGGGAAAAATTGAAGCCGGTTCACGGAAATGAAGACAATCGCCGCGCGAATGCTCGACCAGTTGAAGATCAGCTACGAGTTGCGCGCTTATGAAGTCAGCGAAGACGAACTCGACGCCATCACCGTGGCGCGCAAGGTCAACATGCCGCCTCAAGCCACGTTTAAGACGCTGGTTGCGCGAGGCGACAAAACCGGCGTGATCATGGCCTGCATTCCGGGCGACGCCGAATTAGACCTGAAGAAATTCGCCGCAGCCACAAGCAACAAAAAGGTTGAGTTGGTCGCAGTCAAGGACATACAATCCCTGACGGGATACATTCGCGGCGGCGTCTCGCCGCTCGGATCGAAGAAAAAGTATCCGCTCTACCTTGACGAAAGCGCGCTCAACCACGAACGTATCAGCGTCAGCGCAGGCCAGCGTGGGTTGCAAATGATCCTTGCCCCACAGGATTTGCAGCGCGCGGCCAATGCGACACTGGCTGATCTGGCGAAACCTGCATCAAAATAACCTCCCCTTCGACCACCCCAACGTTTGCCTTGTAACCTCAGGCTTTGCTCGCCCGAAATTTGAATTCGGGCCGGGCGTCTTCCTTTCACCACCTGACGCAGAAGATTGGAGATTAAATCTATGTCCAGGCGCTGGTTGTTTGTAACCGATCCCGAAACTTATTCATACGACGATTTGGAGCGTGACCAGAGGGTGGCGTGGAGCGGCGTGAGCAATAGTATCGCGCTCAAGAACCTGCGCGAAATGCGGCTCGGCGATCAAATTCTGATTTATCACGCTGGCGATGAAAACGCTGTGGTGGGATTGGCCGAAGCCATCACTGACGCTTATCCTGACCCGAAGGAGAACGACGAAATGACCGTGATCGTTGACATCAAGCCCAAACGCCGATTCGCGCATCCGGTTTTGCTGGCTGAAATCAGAGCGTCTGACGCTCTGGCCGGGTTTGATCTGACGCAGGTTCCGCCGCCGCCGGTGATGCCGGTGAGCAACGCGCAGTGGGATGCGATTCAGGAGATGTTGAGATGAGGAGGGAGTGGGAATGGGAAGTTGGGAGTGATGTCTTTTCCCTACTCCCAACTCCCAACTCCCCACTCCCCATTCCCACTTCACTTCAGCTTCGAAATCTCCTCGAAGTATTTCACGAACATTTTTATCCCGCCCGAAGTCTGACCCCAATCGTAATTTTCATTCTTCGCGTGGTAGCCGTGTTCGGGCAGGCTCAGACCGAGAAACGTGATCGGCGCCTTCAGATGTTTTTGCATCGTCACGACCGCGCCAATCGAACCGCCTTCGCGCGTGAACGCAGGCTCTTTTCCGAAAGCGAACTTCATCGCAACGCGAGCCGCGTCGGCGTAAGGCCCCTCGAAATCGCCGATGAAAGGTTCGAGCGCCTGAGTCGCTTCGACCTTCACGTCCGGGTTGATCGCCTTGACGAAATCTTTGATCAGTTTTGTGATTTTCGCCGGGCGCTGATTCGGAACCAGTCGCGTGCTGACCTTCGCCTCTGCGTGGTAGGGAACTATGGTTTTGACGCCAGGCCCGCTGTAACCGCCTGTGATGCCGTGCAATTCAAATGTCGGCGCCGCCATAAAAGCTTTGAGCACGTCGGCCTCGGTCTTCATATTCGGACGAATTGATTTCAGTTCGTGCGCTTTCTGATAGCCCTTCGTCGTAAAGCCCGAATTGACGAAACTGTTGACCTCGGCCTTCGTCGCAGGCGTCACGTCGTCGTAAAAGCCAGGAATCTTCACCTTGCCCGTCTTCGCGTCGTAACACTGGCTGATGACCTGCGCCAGTTCGCCGATGGGGTTGCGCGCCACGCCGCCGACCAGACCCGAATGCACGTCCTTCGCGTGCGTTTCCAGTTTGAACAGAAAAGTCTGCAAACCGCGCAGACCGTAGGGCACAGCCGGTTGTTTGCGCGAAATCCAGATCGTGTCGGAAACCAGGATCGAATTGGTTTGCAGATGCCCTTTGTTGCGTTTGATGAAATATTCAAAGTTCGGTGAGCCGATTTCTTCTTCAAGCTCCCAGATGAATTTGAAGTTGAGCGGCAGTCCGTTTTCGACCGCGTAACGAACCGCGAGCATGGCGGTCAGCGCAGGCCCTTTGTCGTCAGTCGTGCCGCGCCCTTCGTAACGGTCGCCGGCTTTGTAGAAAGTGAACGGCGCTTTGTGCCATTCCGAAGCGTCGGCGGGTTGCACGTCCAGATGGTTGTAGATTGTCACGGTCGGGTTTTTCGGATCGGTCGTAAGTGAACCCATCACGACCGGGTAACCCGGCGTGTGAATCATTTCGGCCTTCGCTCCCAGATCGCGCAGGTACTGCGCCGCGATTTCGCCGCATCGCCTGATGTCGTCCCGCCGTTCGGGATCGCTGCTGATGCTTGGTGTTTCGACGAGCGTAGCCAGCTTGTCTTCAAATTCGCCGCGCGCGGCGCGAATGTAGCGGTCGAGATTTTTGTAAAGTCCGTTGTTGTTCATTGTGCCTCCGATGGGCGATTCTGGATTTTCGGGTGATTAGGGAATGTGGGTGAGCAGGTTGATCTGCTCTTCGGCTTCGCTGGCGGCCCAGAACAGGATGAGCCATTCGGCGGCCTGAGCGATTGTGAGCTTGCGGGAAACTATAAAGACTCCGGGTGAAGTTTGTGAAGCAATGAAATTGGCAAAATGCGTTGGCATGGTTTTTCGGTCGTGCGAGACGAGCACGCGATTCTCTGAAGCCGCGATTTTCAACACCTGATCATCCGGGGTCCCCAGATGTAATCCGGCCATCGGCGCGGTCTGAAAATCAATCTCAGGCGCCAGTTCTTTAACGGTTCGAATCACAATGCCATTGAGATCGTTCTCGGCTTGGCACTTGATTTTCATTATGCGCAAAAGAGAGGCGCCGGGCTAATTCATCAATCCGGCGCGCGGCTTCGGGATAAGCTTCGCGCAATTGTTGCCGAATCACTTCTTCTTCTTCCTCGGCTTTTACGAGGTACTCGTCAATTTCGGCTTGATTGTCGAGGTAGAAAGCGAGCGCGCCGAAAACCTCCGCCAGCGTCAGCGCGGGGAAGCATTCGCTCTGAATCGTCTTCGGCGACAAGCCCTCGCGCCAGCGGTAGACAAGTGAATCGAGAGAGACTCTTTTCCCAGCGACGCGATACACGCCTTGAGAGATTTCAATGTATGGATTGTTCAGCTTTACTTCCTTCATACTTGCCATCTGCTGATTACTTCAAGCCGGAATCAATTTAGCCCCTCTCAGCCCAGCGATCAACGATAAAAACGCACATTATCAATTTCCAGCCACTCGAACGCGCCCGCAGGCCGTGCGATCTCAAAACTCAGCGTCAGCAGATCGGCGCCAGTCCAATGCGCCTGCGTTCGCGTTCCTTCAGGTTGTTTGAACGAGGTGAAATCAATGCTGACGGTTTGCCATTGTGTCGTAGCTTTGAATGGCGCGGAAAAATGCGCTCCGTTGCTTCGGATGTTGTAGCTCGGCGCGATCAGACGGTAATCGCCGTCGCCGCGAGCGTCGAATCGCACGCCGCGAAATTCGCGGACGTCAACCGGTTCGATCGCGCCTCGGCTCAGCGGAACATTGATGCGAGCGAACGGGCGCTCTTTTTCCGACATCCGCGCAGTGACCGACAACGCGTGATTGCCGCCGTCGCGCAAAATTCTGCCGAAGATAATTTTCGACGGATTAACCCCGGCGTCGGACGAGTTGACCCAGAGAGTGTCGAGGCGGCTGCGCCCGTTCGCGCTTTCAAAGTCGTCAATCTGTTCCGACGCTTTGATCGCCGTGATCGGAGTCAGCGCGGGCGCCGCGATTTCGCGCGCCAGTTTTTCGCGGTCAAGCTCGCGCCCGCCTAAAAAAACCCGGCTGATCTTTTCGATGTCGCCGATGTTCTTGTGCGGCTCGCCAGCGATTAAAACAAGATCGGCGAGTTTGCCCGGCGCAATCGTTCCGCGCTCGCCGTCAACTCTGATCGCTCGCGCGGCGTTGCCTGTCGCGGCGGTGATCGCTTCGAGCGGCGTCAATCCGCCCGCGACCAGTAATTGCAGTTCGCGCAAGGTGGCCCAGCCGTGATGCGTGCCAGTGACGCCGGAGTCGGTGCCGACGCCGAAAGCGATTCCGGCTTTGCGTAACGCGGCGGTGTTGTTTTGCAGCATAGTCCAGCGCCTCAGTCGCGGCGAATCTCCATTTTCGACCGATCCGGGGGCGGGCTGCATCGGCGGATTTCGAGGCGCGACCAGCGGCGGATCAATGGCGGCTTTGACCGCAGGTTCGAGAACTGTGTTGAGCAGCGGCGTCAGGATGTCGCGCCCGCGCGGTTCGTAAACGGCCAGCGTCGGCGCGTAAGTCGTGCCTTTCGCCTTCATCAGTTTGAAAAGCTCTTCATCAGCGTTTTTGTCGCCGACTCCGTGCGCGATCACGTCAACTCCGGCGCGCGCGGCGATCTTGGCTTTTTCGAGCGTGACGGTGTGCGTCAGAACTTTCAGCCCGTTCTTGTGCGCCTCGTCAACCAGCGCGGTCAGCGTATCTTCGTTCATGCTGGTCATATCGGGCGCGGCGCCGTAACGCCAGCCGTCGGTGAAGACTTTGATCACGTCGGGCCGGTAGGGAAGCAGGCGGCGCACGGCAGCGCGGGCTTCACGCGCAGTCGAAACTTCGAGCGAAAAGAAATCGCCGCGTCCGCCTTCCGCGCCGTGTCCGCCCGGTGTCGTCATCCGCGCGGCCAGACTGATGCGCGGCGCCTCGACCACGCCAGTCCTGATCAACCGGCGCATCGGCTCGAAGGTTTCGGCGTACGTGCCGAAATCAACGACTGAAGTCACGCCGCAGTAAAGATACGCTTTCAGGTTCTTCGGCCAGTCGCCCGGCATCCCCCCAGAAGTGGCGTAAGGCAAATGCGTGTGCAGGTCGAACAAGCCGGGCGTCAGCGTCATGCCTTCGGCGTTGATGACGCGGGCGCCGGCGGGCAATTCGACTTTCGAGGCGACGGTTTCAATCCGGTCGCCGCGAATGACGACGGTGTTCTTCGCGGGTTCGGCGCCTGCGCCGTCAATGACCGTCGCGCCGATGATGGCGATGACATTAGTGTTGATTTGTTGACGAGCGTCGGCGGAAAGAGAGCCGGCGCAGAGCAAAATGATGAACAGCAGGAATAAACGTTTCATCCAGCCTCCAGTAAATTTCGGCAAGCTCTGAAGGGAGCGTCGCAGGCCATCCGCGTGAATCACGGTATTTCGCTGAGGCGTGATCTCTAGATGGCGAACTTCAAAGTAGTTTCTCCAATTTTGAGGACGTCCCCATTGACCAGCGGGTAAGGCTCCTGCGGTTTCAGCCGGGTGCGCCCGTTGATAACCGTGCCGTTAGCGCTGCCGAGGTCTTCGATATAAAACTGGCTGCCGCGAGAAGTGATCCGCGCGTGGCGCCGTGAAATGCGCGATGCGGGATCGAACTTCGACAGGTCAACGTCGGGCCGGATGCCGCGATGCGGGTCAACCCGGCCAATGGTGATTTCGTTGTCCGCCGGGAGCGGGAATTGAGCGTCAGCTTCCATGTCCATTATCACCAGCTTGGCTATCGCAATCTCCACGCTCGGCGGGCGTTCGCCGAAATAGATTCGATAAAGATCGCTCGGCGCCATTTCGCGGCCACAATGATGACAGGGCAGAATCGGTGGAACCGAAGGCGTGCCCGCTTGTGTGGCGTACAACTCGGTTTCGCGGATCAGGCCGTCGAGGAACGATTCGCGCTCGCCCTCGGCCATTTCGTCCCAATCGAGTCCGCGCTGTCTGCACAGCTTGCGCAACTGGGACACTGCGAATTCGAGCCGCGCTGAACGCTGCAAGCGGTCGTCTTCAACCAGCATCATCAACAGTATCTGTTTGTGCTCTGGCGCGAGTTGGCCGACCCATTCCCGTAGTTGTTCTTCGACTGATGGCGCGTTGGTCATTCATTCACCTCGGACAGGATTGTAGCTTGTTCTCGGATTCTAGTCATGATTTTGAGGCGACTTCAAATTTGAATACTAACGGTAAGAACGCGGCTTGTTTATAAATCAGGTTTCGCTGCGCTAGCAAGGCTGGGCGACGCCGCAAATGTCATTAAATGTCATTTTGGAGCATTGAGCCTGAGGAGCTTTAATCCTGGGCGAAATTTTTTTGGAACAACTTTGAACTTCTCAGATGAAAAGTCTTGACTGAAAGCGGTATGCCGTGTAAATTGCCACCCGTCTGCGGCGATCTCTGATTCTTCCTCACACGATGAACTTCAAGAGATTCAATCGCCAAAATCACTGGAGCCGATGAATGTTCGGTTAAGCACCCTGCAGTTAGCCCCCTTTCGCCAATCAAAACAAGAGCTGGCTGATCGAACATTGATCCTCACTTTATATCGAACATTGTTGTAAGCGGACATCCATCACTGGCTATTTAACAAAAGCTATTCAGTTCCGCCGGGTTGCGCTGGCGGGATTGGTGTCTGATGAAACTATTGGCACAGGCTTCTTCTTCACAAGTACTAACTCAACCTCTTAATCTGCCTTCAACATGTTGATGCTGGGCGTTTCCTCTGAAAATGTGTTGAAGCAACGGTTCAACCTCACAAACTCTAAAGGAGATTCACAAGAAGTTATGACACACACATTCTCACGCATTTTCCTGACGTTGCTGTCGTTGGTTGCGCTGGCCGGAGCGGCGCTTGCCGCCGATCCCGGTCTCCCTTATCCGGCGAGCGCTGAGATCAGCGACCAGAAGGCAGGCTCGGTGTTGGTCTACAACCTCTACACCTCGTCCGCGACTGGTGGCAACACCACCAACAGCCGCATCAACATCACCAACACCAACTCCTCTTACGACATCGCCGTCCACCTGTTCTTCGTTGACGGCAATACCTGCTCGGTCGCCGACTCGTTCATCTGCCTGACGGCGAACCAGACGGCCAGTTTCCTGACTTCGGACGTTGATCCTGGCGTCAGCGGCTACATCGTGGCCGTCGCTAGTGACGAAGATGGAGCACCGGTCAACTTCAACTACCTGATCGGCGATGAGTACGTGAAGATTGACGGTGGCTTTGAGGCCAACCTGGGCGCGGAAGCGGTTGCCGCCGAAGCTGCGTATCCTTATATTTCCCTCTCCGGTGGAGCGCTGGCGGCTCTGATTTTCGGCAGTGGCGCCTACAACGCGCTCCCGCGCGTCCTGGCTGATGACAACATTCCGTCGCGCGCCGACGGCAACGAGACCCTGTTGGTGGTCAACCGCATCGGCGGCGCTAACCTGGCGATCAGCGGCAACGCGGTCGGCAGACTGTTCGGTCTCCTCTTCGACGATGCGGAGAACGCCTTCAGTTGGACAGCCAACGTCACCGTCTGCCAACTCCGGGCGGTGATCTCGAGCAACTTCCCGCGCACCGTGCCGCGCGTGGAGACGGCGATCTCCGCAGGTCGCAGCGGCTGGATGAAGTTCTATTCAACTTCGGCCACTGACCTGTCGAGCATTGGTCTCCCGGCTGCTACTCCGGCTTCGCTGCTCGGCGCCGCGATCAACCATAATGGCGATGCGGGCGCCAACGCCAACGCGTTCAACGGCGGCCACAACCTGCACAAGCTGACGCTGAACCCGATTGACGCCATCATCATCCCGGTCTTCCCGCCCAACTGCTAAGCGTGGAAGCCAGGCAGGGATGTCAACAACCATCCGGTCGTTGACATTCAGGCTGTAAACAATTCAAGAGGCCGATTCCTTCGCGGGATCGGCCTCTTGGTTTTTGCGCTGATTTGTAACGGCTCAGCTCTGGGACGAAGAAGCCAGCGCAGTTATAGCGGTTTGCAGTTGGATGCGGCCTTGTGTCAGTAGCCCGACCGTGAGGGAGGGCTTGCGAATCAAGCCCTCCCTCACGGTCGGGCTACTGACACGCCACACGCATCTGCAAACCGCTATAAGCTGATCTTCCTTTTATCGTCTTCCCCTCAACACTGAATTGATTTCGCCTCCGACCAGGATGGCCACTCCGGTCAGATAAAGCCACGACATCAAAACCATCACGCCACCGAGCGCGCCATAAGTCGCGTTGAAATTGCCGAAGCGCGAAACATAGAAACGAAACCCGAAGGAGATCAGCAGCCAGAGCGCGACGGCGAAGATCGCGCCGGGAGTGAACCATTCCCATCGTTTTCCGTTTTTGCCTCGCTTGATGTTCGGCGCGAAGTAGTAGACCAACTCGACTCCAAGCAGAGCCAGACTGATGACAATCGGCCATTGCGCCACCGCCCAGACGATTCGGAATGCGCGGCTGAACCCGAAATACTTCGCGATCTGCCCGCTGATGCTTCCGCCGAAGAAGATCAACGCCAGCGCGGAAATGATGAACGCGGCCAGCCCCAGCGTCAGCGCGATGGCGAGCAGCCGCTCTTTCCACCAGGCCCGCGTCAGTGGCGCGTCGTAAGCTCTGTTGAGCGAGGTGATGATCGCTTCCATCCCCGAAGACGCCGACCAGATGGTGACGAGGATGCTGAAGCTGAGCAGCCCGCCTCGCTGCCGTCGGGCGATTTGTTGAAAGGTGTTGTTGAGCAGCGTGTAGGCTTCGGAAGGAAGAAAGGCGCCAAGCATCCCGATCCATTGATCCAGATTACGCCGCATCGGCAAAAACGCCAGCAGCGTGGTCAGAAAGATCAACATGGGAAAAATGGAGAACAGCCAGTAGTAGGCCAGTTGCGCCGATCGCCCGAAGACTTCGTCTTCGAATAGCTTGTTCCAGATTGTGATCGTGGCCTGCCTGAGCGGAGAGAGCGGGAGAGTGGGAGAGTGGGAGAGCGGGGGAGTGGGAGAGTGGGAACTGCTCGCTCGTTCGCTCTTTCTCCCGCGTTCCCGCACTCCCGCTCTCCCGCTCTTTTTGTCCCTTTGTCTCGTCATTTGATCTGGATCGTCACCAGGTTGGCGGCGGCGTTGTTGACTTTGACGACGACCTCGACGCGGCGAGGGCCTGCGCCTGCCAGCGCCAACGGCATTTCGACGTTGATCTGGTCGAGGCCGGCGAACGAGCCTTGCGCGCCGGCGTAAAGCGTTTGCGCCGCTTTCCCGTCAATCGTGACGCTGACCGATTCGGCCACGCCGTTGTCATCGTTCGGGTCGGTGGCCGGAGCGTGGCGAATGCCTGCGCCGAACAAGACCAGCACATTCGGTTTGCCGTTGACGAGCACGTCGAACGGCTGACGTTGGAAACTGACTCCGTCAATTGTCGCCAGCGCCGCCGCGTCGCCTTTGCCGGTCGCGTCGGCGGTGAAGATGGCGGGCGATGACGCGACGATCTGAACGCCGCCGAGCGAGTAAGTCCCCATTGGGCTGCTGACGATGATCGTCGCTGATCCGGGTTCAACAGTTGACGGGACGACGAAGTTAATCTGCCCCGGAGAGACGAAGAAGAGCGGCGCCGGAACGCCGTTGATCGTCAGCGTTGTTCCCGCAAGCGACGTGGGCAGCGGCAACGATTGCGCGATTTCAACGCGATTGGCCATGTTCACGCCGAAAGCCGCCGCGATTGAATCAGCCGCGAGCGGGCCGAGCCGGAAATCAGCCGCATTGACGGCGGTCAGCGGCGTTGTCGCAACGACGCGGATGACGACCGATTTCACGTCTTTCAAAATTCCGTCGCTGGCCGTGAAATCAACGGTGAAGCTGCGTCCGACATCCGACGATTGCGGCGTCCAGCGGAATTCGCCGCGCGCCGCGTTGTTCGTGTCGTTGGCAGCGTTGAAGACCGCGCCTCCCGGCAAGCCTTCGGCCGTGAGCGAGATCGGCGCGCCCGAACCCAGGTCCTGCCCCGAAACTGCGAACTTCAGTTCCTGATTCGGAATCGCGATTTGCGGCGCCGCAGGGACTACGACCAGCGGCGGCTGGTTTGGATTGATCAGCGTGAAACCACCAGCCGGGGCGAGATTGAGCCGTTCGTTGGTAGTGAGGGAACTGGAGCTTGTCGTCGTCGCCGCGCCGCCGACCGCGTAATAGAACCCGCCGAGAGCCGCGCCGTTGATGAACGTCCTGGCGCCGGGCAGCGAGAAAGAGCCGTCCAGAACGATCCATCGGTTGTTGGCCACGTCGTAAGCTTCCGCTGAGTTGAGCGTCACGCTGGTGTTTCCCGGATCAGCGCCGCCGAAGACCAGCCAGAAGAACTGGCCGGAGTTGTCGCGCGCGACGGCGCTGACGGCGTGAAAACGCGCCTGGTTCAGACTGGCGATCGGCGACCACTGGCCCGTTTGAAAATCGTAGGCCTCGCAATCCGCAGCGCCGCCTGAGCCTCCGGCGACATAAAGCTTGCCGTTGATCAGCGCCGCTTCGTGGCCGAACCGCGCGGTTTTCATCGGCGGCAACGCCTGCCACGAGTTGGTTGTTACGTTGTATGCCTGCACGTTCGTGATGGCGGAAGTCAGATCGCTTCCGCCCGTGACGTAGAAGATTCCCTGCTGCGCGTCGGTGGCAATCGCGTATTGGCCGACGCCGGTCGGAGGCGGAGTTTGAGTTGACCACGAATTGGCGGCGATGTCGTAAACGCGCGTGTTTCGGTCAACCGCCGTATTCGTTCCCTGCGGAATGAATCCGCCGGGAACATAAATTTTGCCATTGATTGTCGTGGCTTCGATGGCGTTGATCACGATGGGCAATTGCGCCAAACCTTCGCTCGACCACGCTGGCGCGCTGGCCGCAGGATCGAGCCGCTGAAACGTCATGACCGAAGAAGAATTGGCCGTCGTCGTTCGTCCGCCGATGGTGTAAAGATATTGGCTGTCGCTCGTCACAGCCAGACGATTCAAGCCAGAGGGCAACGCAGCCGACGCGGCCCAGCGGCGGTCAATCGTGAAATCCGCAGACGAGAACGCATCCGCCTCCGTCCCTTCGTCATCAATTGCGACGACGCGAATGCGCGCGTTGGTCATCGGGCTGGTTGTGACAGGGATCGTCCAGTTGAACGATTGAGCCTCGCCGCTGACATCGCTTGAAATGTTGGCGACGAAGACCGGCGTGGTAGCCGAACTGCGGTGCAATTCGATTCTGTGTCTGACTACGGCCTTGTTGTCCGACGATTGCCATCGCAGCGTGATTGTGCCGCCCGCGAATACGCTCTCTCCACCGTTCAGCGCCAGCACTTTTACAGATGGTGGAGTCGCCGCGACGTAGCTGAAAGCGCCGGTCAGCTTCGCCTGTGGCGATTGCGGATTCGCGGCGTTGACATCAACCGCGCCCGTCGCGTTGTTGGGAGAAGCGGGAGCGACGACGCGCAGCGTGGTTGAATTGATGAAAGTCACGGCGGCGTTTTGAGAGCCGAACGTCACGCTGGTTTGCGGAGTGAAATTCGATCCGTAAACGGTGACTGCCGTTCCGCCTCCGGTTGCGCCTGAAGCGGGGAAGATGTTCATCAGTTCGGGCGCGCTGGTTACGCTTCCGTTCTCGTAGTAAGTGAACGCATTGGCCAGCGTCGCTACGCCGTTGCGCGTTTCGACTCGCACGGTGACCGCTCCCGCGCCGTGCGGTGGCGTGGCGGCGGCGATGGCCGAAGCGCTGATGACGCGGACGTTGGTCGCCGGAATGTTGTCGAAGAAGACACGCGCGTCGCCGGTCTCGGTGAAATTGAGGCCGGTGATGGTCACCGAAGTTGTGTCGACCGGCAAGCCGGACGCGGGCGTGACCGCCGCGATCACGGGCGAAAGCGCGCCCTGCGGCGGAATGTATCTGAGATCGGATGAGCGGGCGATGATGCGAATGTCGTCAATCGTCCACCCGTCGGCGGACCTTACCGAATCAGTTTGCAGCCTGAACCGGATGCGGGCGCGCGATTGCCCGGCCAGCGCGTCCAGATTGAGACGCGCCTGCGTGAACGTTGTCTGTGTTCCTGTGAACGCCGTCACCCTCATCCATGTCGCGCCGTCGTCAATCGAGTATTCGACGATGCCGTAATCGAAATTGGCTTCCAGCGCGTAACTGTGCGCGAAAGAGAGAACGATTCCCGCCGCGCGAGACAGATCGAGCAACGGAGAGACCAGTGAATTGTTCGAGTTGTTCGCGTAATTCGCGCGTGGACTGTCAGTCCAGGCTTGAGACGGAGAAGCCGAGCGTTCGTTCGTAATCGTCCACGTGGCGGGCGTTCCGCTGGCGTTCCAGCCTTTGTTGCCTGTTTCGACGTTGTCGTCAAAGGCAATCGCTTCGCCGACCACTTCAGCTTGCAGGGTGGCCTGCGCTGGGCTTCCGGCGCCGTTGTTCGCGTCGTCATAAGTGACGACAATCTTGTCTCCGGCTTGAAGCGAAGCCTGCAACGATCCGTCGCCGGGATTGGCGCGGCCAGCGACTACTCGCAGGTTGGCGGCGAAGAGTCCGTTGACCACGCCATCAGGCGTCAGCGTGATTGTCTCCTGATCGTTGGTCACGGAGCTTTTCACCTGGACTCGAACCGGCGTTGAGGCGTTGCGGTCGCCGACGGTGATCTTCATCGTTTCGCCTACCATGTAATTTTTCCGGTCGAAACGGATTGATCCGAGGTCGCTGCACGATGGCGGCGCGTCGAACGATTCGACAGGCGCGCCATCGCTCGCATCAATCGTGCTGGCTGAAAATCCTATCCCTCGCTTGCTGAACGCCTGCCAGATCAGGCATTGATTGGCGCCGCCGTTGTTGACCTTGTCAGCCAGCATAATCGCGTTGCGCGCGTCGAGGAAGGTCGGAGCGAGCGGCGTCAGCTTCAACCCGTCAACGACCAGTTGAATACTTTGCCGCTGGCCTTCCTGAAAACCGAGTTTGCGGATCAACTGCGCGCGCATCTCCAGCAGTGTGTTGCACCAGATTTCGCCCACGTTGTGGACTTCTGTGCTGCGCGCGATGTCGCCGAAGTTGAGCGGATAAACCTGCGTGTTGGTGCTATACGGGAAACGGCGAATGCCTTTGGTGTAATTGTTGACCGCGTACTGGCCTGTGGCATACGTCCCGTCCAGGTCGTCGCTTTCGCTGCGAAGCAGAACGATGCCGAAATAATCCGACCAGCCTTCGC
>JAJVID010000026.1:23108-39814 GCA_022072205.1 Acidobacteriota bacterium | reverse complement strand
GACGTGACGCCGAGCATTTCGCGCATGCCGGGGCCGCCCTTCGGGCCTTCGTAGCGGATCACCACCACATCGCCTTCTTTGATTTGCTTGCTGGTGACGGCTTTCATCGCGTCTTCTTCGCGCTCGAAGATGCGCGCGGGGCCACGATGATACGGGCGTTCGTGACCCGCGACTTTGACGACAGAGCCTTCGGGCGCGAGATTGCCTTTCAAGATCACAAGCCCGCCCGACGGTTTGATCGGCTTATCGGTGGTGTAGACCACATCCTGACCGGGAGTCTCGTCAGCAAGCTCCGCTTCCTGTCCGACGGTCAATCCGCTGACGGTCATCTGGCTGCCGTCAAGATGGCCGCCTTCGACCAATCGCCGCGCGACCAGTCCGATGCCGCCTGCGCGTCCGAGATCAACCGCCGTGTATTTCCCGCCAGGTTTCAAATCGGCGATCATCGGAGTGCGCGCGCTGATCTCGTCGAAATCTTCGATCTTCAGCTCAATGCCCGCCTCGCGCGCCATCGCCAGCAAATGCAGCACGGCGTTGGTCGAGCCGCCGGTCGCCGCCACACTGGCAATCGCATTCTCGAAAGACTTGCGCGTCAGAATTTCGCTGGGACGCGTTCCGCGCCGCAACAGATCAACAACGTATTTGCCAGCGTCAACAGCCGTCTTGTGCTTCAACGGATCGGTGGCCGAAACGCTGCCCGTGCCCATCACCGCCAGCCCGATGAATTCCATCACCATCGCCATCGTGTTCGCGGTGTATTGTCCACCGCACGCGCCCGCGCCGGGACAGGCTACGTTTTCGACTTCGAGCAGGTCGGCGTCGGACATCTTGCCGGCGGCGTTCGCGCCGACGGCTTCAAACACATCCTGGATCGTCACATCGCGCCCATGAAAATTGCCCGGCGCAATCGAGCCGCAATAAAGAACCATTCCAGGCACGTTCAACCGGATCAGCCCCATCGCCGCGCCCGGAATCGTCTTGTCGCAGCCAACCAGCGCGATCACCGCGTCGAACATATAGCCGCGCGCAACCAGTTCAATTGAATCGGCGATCAGGTCGCGGCTGATGAGCGAGGCCTTCATCCCTTCGGTACCCATCGTCACGCCGTCGCTGATCGAGATGGTGTTGAACTCCATCGGCGTGGCCCCGGCGGCGCGAATGCCTTCTTTGACTTTCGCGGCCAGGTCGCGGTGGTTGAAATTGCACGGCATCGTTTCAATCCACATATGCGCGACGCCGATAATCGGTTTGGCCAGGTCTTCGTCGCTGAAGCCGATGGCTTTGAGCATTGAACGGGCAGGAGCGCGGTCGCGCCCCGTCGTGATGGTGTGACTCAGGTGTTTTGGATCGAATGACATAGTTGATATGTGGGGAAAAGGGCTTGCGCGGCCCGGTTTATGTTCTCATCCCTTAAATTGATTTAGTGAGGGGTGTTAGCGGCGAAACGGAAGGCGCATTGTGGCCGAGTTTTGCCAGTGGCGCAAGGTTGAATCAGTACTGCGAGCGGTAGCGAGCGTGCCCCATCAATCGGCCATTGATCAAGGCATGCTCGCTACCGCTCGCGGTACTTATTACTCGTATCTCAAAGCTTCAATCGGGTCGAGCCGTGACGCCTTGAACGCCGGATAAAGCCCTGCGACCAACCCAATCGCAACCGAAACGCCGAACCCGACCAGCACCCAGATCATCGGAACTTGCGAAGGCATCTTCAGCAGGCTGAGCAGGAAACTGATCAGAAAACCGACGATGACGCCGATGACGCCGCCCATTCCAGTCAGCGCGCTGGCTTCCAGCAGGAATTGCAAAATGATGTCTGACCGTTTGGCGCCGATTGCGCGGCGCACACCGATTTCCTTCGTGCGCTCGGTCACCGAAACGAGCATGATGTTCATCACACCGATGCCGCCGACTAGCAGCGCCACGCTGACAATCGGGATGACGATCATCGCCACCATCGCCAGCATCTTGTTGAAGCTTTCGAGCATTCCGCTCGGCGTCGCTACTTCAAAGCTGTTCGGTTTGTCAGCCGGAACCTGACGGCGGCGGCGCATCAACTCGGTCGCTTCATCAACCAGCTTATCAAGATTTCCCTGGCGCGCCCCGATCGCGACCCAGTGGTCGTCCTGCATCGGAAACATCGCGTGCATCACGTTGTACGGGATGAAAATCATACTGTCTACCGGCGGGCCGCCACCGCCGAGCGGCTGTTTCGATTTTTCGAGCACGCCGATGACGCGGAAAACTTTGTTGCCGATCTGAATCTCTTTCTCCAGCGGTTCGTATCCGGTGAAGAGCTTCTCGGCGATGTCGTAACCGATGATAGCAACCTCGATGTTGTGCTGGTCTTCGGTTTCGGTGAAAAATCGTCCGCGCGAAATGGTTACTTCGCGCGTGTTGGCGTAGCCGGCCCAGACGCCGCGAACCTGGGGCGTGCGGACTTCATTGCCGCGGAATTTAACCGCAGGCGGCATCCCGGGCGGGCGAAGGATCGGAGACGTGGCGATTGCCGAAGGCAGTTGACTCAAAGCGACGGCGTCTTCGAGCGTGATCGGTTTGCGCTTGCGCTCCTCTTCGGTGAAATCGCTGTGGCGCGGGCCGCCGCCGAAGCGGCTGACAAAGGCCACGTTAGTTCCGAACTGCTCGATTTGTTCCTTCATTCCAGCTTCGAGGCCTTTAGCCAGCGAAGCCACGCCGATGACGGTCGAAGTCCCGATCACCACTCCGAGCACCGTCAGGAACGAGCGGAATTTGTGCGACCACAACGTGGACATCGCCTGTGTGAAAAGTTCTTTCGTCTGTTGCTTCAACATAAAATCTACTCCGACCTCAACGCCACAATCGGATCGAGCTTCGCGGCCTTCCACGCCGGATAGATGCCGAAGACCAATCCGACCCCGCTCGAAACGCCGATGGCCAGCGCCGCAGCCCACAGCGGCAACTCAGCCGGAATCGGCGTGAATCTGACCAATAATTGCGAGATGCCGTATGCAATGCCAAGCCCGATCAATCCGCCGACCAGCGAGAGAGTCGTTGATTCGACCAGGAACTGCGCCAGGATGTCCTTGCGGCGCGCGCCCAGACTCTTGCGAATCCCTATCTCGCGTGTTCGCTCGGTCACGGTCACCAGCATGATGTTCATAATCACGATCCCGCCGACCACCAGCGAGATTGAAACTACGCCCAAAGCGACCGCCGCGACGATTCCGAAGATCGCCTGAATAAAGTTGTTAATCGTATCCGAAGTGAGAACGCCGAAAGTATCTTTATCGTTGTAACCGAGTTTGTGGCGCGCGCGCATCAACAGCCGGGCCTGATCCTGAACATCTTCGAGCCTGACGTTGTCGTAACCTCTGACTGAAATCGTCAGGCTCTGCCGCGTCCCGAAGATTTTCTGATAAGTCGAGAGCGGAATAATGACGAAATCGTCACGCGACTGGCCGAAGAACGATCCCTGCTCTTTGGCGACGCCGATGACCTCGAACGGCAATCCGTCAATCTTGATCTCGCGCCCGACGACTTCGCGCGAGTTGAAGAGTTTATCGGCGATCTCCGAACCGATCAGCGCCACGTTGCGCCGGTGTTCGTCGTCGGTTTCGCTGACGTAGCGTCCGAACTCCGGTTGAGTGGAATCAATGCTGACCATGTTCGGCGTGTTGCCCTTGATGTTGACGTTGGTCATCTTCTCGCGTGGCGATCTGACCTCGGCGCTTGAAAATCCCTGCACGCCGATACTCTGCGCCAGCGTCATCCGCTCGCGCAGGAATTCGGCGTCTTCGAGCGTGATGTCCTTGTTGCGGCGGCTGGCGTTGATGAAATCCTCGAAGCTGGTAATCATCCCGAACTTATCGAGCAGGACAGTGTTCGCGCCCAGATCGGCTGTCACCGTTCGATCAACGTAACGGAAGAACCCTTCGATCACCGCCGCGACGGCGACAACCGTCATCACGCCGAAGATCACGCCGAGCAGCGTCAGAAACGATCTCAATTTATGCGCGCGCAACGACGCGAGCGCGATTTTTACGCCTTCCAAAAATCTCATAAGCGCGCCTGTAATCCTTTACCGGAATCTCTGAACTGTGAGCAGAAAACAGAAACGATTCATTAACAACTCCGGTTGCAGATATTTGATAGCCCCACTCTTTAAAGCAAAAACCGAAGAGAGCCAAACACTCCTGGCGCTCTTCGGTTTTTTAATTGTGAGCCGGCAATCGCAACCGGCTCGCCTCACTTGATCGTCACCGTCACCTGATTCGAGCCGCTGCGGTCAGCCGTCAGCGTGATCGAGACTTCGCCGCGCCCTTTCAACGCGCGCGGCAATTCGATGTTGACCTGATCCAGCCCGGCGAAATCGCCCTGCGCTCCGGCAAACAAAGCCTGCGCGTCAATCCCGCCCACTTTCACCTGCAACGACAGTGGCGAACTATAGCCGCGTATACCTGTCCCGAACAGGATCAGAAAAACCCGCTCGCCTTCAGGCCCAGGATCAATCGGGCGCGCGACGAAACGTTTCTGCGCCTGATCGAATTCCGCCACCGGCTCGAATTGCTGCGAGCCGTCGGCCTTCACGCGCAATGCGACAGCGGCGGCCACCCCTGCCCCGCTCGCGTTGGCCGAAAACAACCCAGGCGCGACCGGAGCAAGCGAGATGTAACCGTCCGACACCAACTGGCCGTCAACGAACACCGAGAGGAAGGCGATTCCTCCCGTCGGCGACAGCGGCGCTCCGTCGTTCGCCTGCGGAACCAGAAAGTTGATCTGGTTGGGCGAGACGAAAAACAGCGGCGCCGGTTGCGGGCGTCCGCCGCCCAATCGCGCCACCGTCACCGTCGCGCCAGCCAGAGTTGTCGGCAACGGCAATGTCGTCGCAACCTGCGTGGCCTTCGCCAAACCAACGCCGAAGATTGTGGCGATGCTTTCAGGCGCGCTCCCCTGTCCGAAACTCGCGGATGAAACCGCTGTGGGGCTGCCGAGCTGATTGATCGTCAACGTCTGATCGGCGATTGTGACCGTGCCGGCGCGCGGCGAAGACGACGGATTGTTGAGAATGTTGTAGCCGACGGGCGCGCCGCCAACGCCGTTCGTATCAGCCAGCGCAATCCAATCGGCGTTGCTCTTCGCCGTCCACCGGCAATGGTCGCCGGTTTCCAACAGCACGCCTTGCAAATTCAGTTCGCCATCTCCGTCGAACAACCGCGCGGCTCCGGTTGTCTGGCTGGTCTTTGAAAGCTTGAAGCTGCACGGCGCGGCGCGCAACGTCAGCGGGTTCGACACACCGCCGCCCGGCGCGGGAGTCGTCACGCTGATCTCGGCGTTGGCCGCGCTCGTCAAATCGCTTGCTGGAATAGTCACTTCCAGCTTCACGCTGCTGATGAAGTTCGTCGTGCGATTGGCGCCGTTCAAACGCGCGACCGAACTTGATGTGAAGTTGCGGCCCAAAACTTCGATGATCACGTTACCGCCGCCCACAGCCACGACAGGTGGATCGAGCCGCGTCAACACGGGCGACGGATTTTCTGCCGCGACGTTGAATTCAATCGGCGCGGACTCACGCCCTCCGTCCGGCCCCGAAGTGAAGACGGTCACGCGAGCCTTGCCCGCGTTGGCCAGATCGGCGGCTGTGATGTCGGCCCGCAGCAACGACGGGCTGAGAAAGGTCGTCGGACGATCCTGCCCGTTCCAGCGCACCACTGATTTATAGCGGAATCCGCCGCCGTCAATCGTTTCAGGTTTGAAGTTCTGGCCTTGCGCGAAGAGTTTGAGAGTTGAAGCGCCGGGCGCGACAGCAGTCGGGCTGAGAGTGACAAGTTCGGGCGTGGCGTTGTTGCTTGCGTCGAACTTGTTTGTGACAACCGCGCGCAGCATCAGATTGATCGGAGCGTTGGCGCCGGTTCGCAGCGGTTGAAAACTCGCGCCGTTATTTGTCGAGATGAACGAACGATTTCGCGCCGCGCCGTTGGTGTCGCCCGCGAACAGCACGCTTGGCGATGAAGATTGAACGCCGACATAAAGATCGCCGCTGTTGACGGTCGGGCCGTTTGGCAACATCACTTCCAGAAAACGGTGATCGGGCAGCGCGGGAATCGTGATCGTTCGATCAACGAGCAGTTGCGGATTGGCGGGCGGCTGCCCCGTCCTCGCGGAATCGGCGAAAACGACTATACGCAGCGATTGTCCAACAGGAGTTGATCCATCCGCCGGTTGCGGCAATTGCGCGCGCACCGATTGAACGGTGAACGGATAGCGCGACGGCGTGAAGCGATTGACGACGAGCGCGCCGGCCGGCGGCAAAGTCTCTTCGCGCGAATTGTCGTCGTGCGAGAGGACTTCCATCACATCCGTGCCGGAACGTATGCCAATACCGAAGTAGCCGAGCGCAATCAGATCGTTCGCAGTTATTCCCGCTCGCAGGCCGGGCGAGAGCGTGGGATCCATGATGCCGATATACTGCCCAGTCAGTTCATCATCTTTCCAGTGGCCTGCTGGCCGCCCATCACCGCCCGTGCCGTCAGGACGCCCGGTCGAAAGCGGCAATTCGGCATCGCCGGTAAAGAAGATTTGCTCGCCGCCTGAACGCAGCACACGTGTCACGTCAGTGAAATTTTCCATCGTCACGCCCGGACGAAAACGATAGAGGTCGAGCACTGCCGGGTCCGCAGTAATTGGTCCAAGAGGACCAGGCTGCGGAGCAGGATTGAGTTCTCGATCCCCGACATTCGAGATGAAGCCCATGACGCGCGCCATCTCACGTGTGACGGCTGCTTCAAAATCCAATTTATCGGCGTCAATGCCATCATTCGGATCAAAGTCAAACTTGATTGTGGAATTGAAGCCTATTGCTGAGTCTTGCTGTGGTGATATTGGAGATCCAGGAAAAAGAGACTGGAACACAGGATAAGTCCACGATAAAGAGACCGTCTCGCCGAAATCGGTTTTGATTGGGAAAGGCAATGCGTTATGAACTGCTATTTGCTGCAAAGAGTCTGAAACCCCACTGAATATTATGTCAAAAGGCGCTACTGCGACTATACCGTCAGGGGCTATAGCGGTGACCCCAATCTGGCTTGATGTTTGGTATGGTACGCCAAACCAGCTTGGACCGAAATCCACCTCGACCGCTGTGATTGGTGATGATGGTGGAGTATACAGATTCGCTTTTAAAAATGACTCGAATCTGGATGCTACGCGGATAAAGACCGCCTTAGCCTCAGGGTAGCTTTCAAGCTGCTGCGTGCCGTGAAGAACAATCTTCCAGCCGGACTGATCTTGAGATGTCGCGGATAGTTGAGTAACTGGTTCATCGGAAATGATGGCCAGAGGAGCAGACCTTTCACTCGAATGGTAAAGCCGCGCTTCCGGTTCAGTCATCCGGCGGCAGGCTGCGCCATTCCGGTACCGGTAGATTACGAACCTATCAAACTCCGAATTCAATTGCCTCCTTGTCGCATATGGAGCCAGGCCGATGCCAGGCTCTTGAGCAGATTGCTCACGCGACGAAAATAAAACAATCAATGCGCTAAGGAGGACCAGGCATAAAGTGGTTCCAGACTTTCTATTCTTCATTGTATTAGCTCACAAAAATTGGGGAATGACGCGCCTATGAAAACATCCGTAATAATGACAAGGACGAGGCGCGTGTTGGTTGCGGGGCTGCTACGGGCTGGTGGATTGATGCTGCGCTAACGGGCTTATAAAAGCTGAGTGTGAGGGTTTTGCTCCCCACACTCAGCGTCAAACACGAATCACATTTCGGTGTGACTGATGCCGACCTTCGGGTTAGCCCTCGCACCATCCGGTATAACCGATTTTGGTGCAGGTTCGGCCATCCGGGCAGTGATAAATAATTGTTCCTGGAATTCCATAGCCTTGCTCATTCATACCAGGCTCCTCCCATATTTCGTTGTAAACAGTGCAGTAAGGGCAACCGTTAGGCGATCGCGAGTAGCCTCTGAACACTTCGCACGACTGAGCAGATGGCATCAGTGTCATTGAGGCCTTTTCAACTATAATTCCATTTCCCCCTGCTCGTGATTGCCTGTTGAATGAGCTTTGCTGCTTAAACAAGGCGATTGGACGCCAGGTTGTCGAATCTTGAGAATCCTGGCGATGCAGCAATCCATACTTCCAACTCATGTCATTAGTCATCTCGACGATGTCAACCTGAACCAGCACTTTTTGGAAAGTCAGGCCCGCATCTGACGCTGATTGGCGTAGTGATTCGACAGTGGAAGCAAGCGCCTTTCCGCTCTGCTCCTGCCCCGGAGCCAGCCGTGTGTTGAACGCCAATCCGGCCGCCGTAATTGCGATCCTGTTGGTTTGCGGATCAATCACATCAAGACGCAGACGAGCGAACTTAATGTCCTGTGGAGAGACGTTTCTGAGCGTCACCTCCACACCGTCCAGCAGATTGACATCACCTGCAATGGGTGAGCCGACAGGAACAGGTGTTCCGTTATGCGAGACTTGCACGATTTGAATTGGCGACGGGTCTGTGCCAAACACAGTCCCATTATTCGTGAAGTGGTATTGAACCGGCGCGGCTGTGGCCTTCGTCGTCGAGGCTTTCGCCTTGCTCCAACTCAGGTATGCGCCCACCACCAACAGCGAGGACAGGGCAACTACGAACACGAGGGTTTTCGAACTGACTTTCATCGTAGATTCCTCCAGTGAATTGTGGTTGAAGTTTCAAGAACCAACATCGCCCGCGCCGCTCGACGCGGGCGACGTTCGTATGGGCAACCCTCGTGCCCGTTTTTAACAATCGTCCGCGACGGGTCAAACCACGGTTACTTCAGGCTTTACTGAATTGACAAAGAACCGCTGCGAATCTAAAGGTGAGGACTGAGTCCTCACCTTTGAGGACTCAGTCCTCAATCTCTGATTCCTATTCGTTTGATTGCTCTGTCCAACCCTGAGCGATCCATGCCCAACTCTTCCGCCGCCTTCAAGACGTTTCCGCCGCAACGATTCAGCGCTCTGGTGAACATCTCCCGCGCAAGTTGATCTTTCGCCGCCGCGTAGCTCTGGTTTCCATCAATCAGAATTTTATCTTCAAGCTGCGGCGGTGAAGTTTCCGGCGCCCTGCCGTCGTGGATGTGCGGCGACAGATGCTTGGCGGTAATGACTGCGGATTTTTCCAATTGCGCCCTTACGATCATCCTCTGAATCTCGGCGCACAATTCGCGCACGTTGCCCGGCCAGTCGTAACGGCGCAGCGCTTCGGCTGCTTCTGCGCTCAATCGCAGATCGTCTCTGTTCGCCTTCCGGCGGAAATGATCGAAGTGATAGGCGATGAGCGGTTCGATTCGTTCGCGGTCTTCGCGCAACGGCGGCAGGTGAAGATTGAAGACGTTGAGCCGGTAGAAGAGGTCGGCGCGAAAACGCCCCCTGCCGGCTTCCGCGGCGATGTCGCGGTTGGTCGCGGCGATGACGCGGACATTGACTTTGATCGGTCGCGCTTCGCCTACCGGGTGGATTTCACCTTCCTGCAAAAACCGCAGCAGCTTCGGCTGAAGGTCGGAAGTCATCTCGCCAATTTCGTCGAGGAACAACGTTCCATCTTCGACGGCCCTGATCACGCCACGATTGTCGCCGTGGGCGCCGGTGAAGCTGCCGCGACGATGACCGAACAGGTGGCTCTCGGCCAACTCTTTGTTGACGGCGGCGCAATTGAACGGAACGAAGGGACGGCGGCGGCGCGCGCTCATCGAATGAACCGCACGCGCAAACATTTCCTTGCCCGCGCCTGTCTCGCCCGTGATCAAAACCTGCGTGTCGTTGTCATTCAACTGCTCGATCTGGGCCAGAATTTTCTTCACCGGTTCCGAGCAGATGATCGGGACGGGCAAACCTTCCATCTCGCAAATCTCGAATCGCTCCGGCGCCCGGCTTCCGGAGGAAATCGCAACACACGACGTTAAGCGGATTGAATACCTGTTTGAATTGGAGGTCATATTGTCGTCCTTAGGCCGAGACCCCGGCATAGCAGTTGCCGGGGGGGGCATAAAGTGGCCATAACCCCCTGAAGTCATACTTTAAATTTCAAGGAGCCACACAGCAGGCTGACAGAGACGCTGCGCTCCGGGTCAACAAATCACAAATTGGACAGGGGCAATCGGCAATCGAATGTGGGCTTTAGGCCGGTAACACGAGGAGGCTGCAAGATACAGCAGGCCTTGGAGTTTCGCAATACTTTTCTTCTTCATCACCCGTTAAGCCTTCGTCAAAATAAAAAGGGCGGCAGCCGAAGCCCCGCCCTGCGAGATTTGAATTTTTAAGAGAGTATTTCAGAGTTTGGCCAGCTTCTGTGTGACGCTGTGATGCGACAGAGGCTGTCCGCTGTAAGTCGGGCGCATGGTCAACTCGATGTTGATCGAGCGCAGATCGGTTATGAATTTCCGGACCTCGTCAAGCGCGAAGGCTTGGAACTCTTCTTCAGTGTCGAAACGATGACGTTCCTTGATCAGGTCATTCATCAAGGCGCCGTAAGTGGTGTTCTGAATCTTGTAACTGCTCATAATTTTCACCCCCACTTTGAATGGCCGCAAGGAACCGCTTGCGGCCCTCTTGCGATTGATTAACTCAGGAATAACATCTCGCGGTACTTCGGCAGCGGCCAGAGCGTGTCGTCAACTATTACTTCGAGCCTGTCGCAAACTTCGCGGACGGCGGCCATTGCGTCCGACACGCTGTAAGCCAGCGCCGCAGACTTTCGTTCGATGTCATCGCTTTCGGCTTTTTCGACAGCTTTGTCCAGCGCGGCGAGGGAATCTTTCAAATCAGCGATCAGCTTCGCCACGCTCTCGACTTCGGCAACTTGTCCGGCAACGAGATTACCCTTCAACCCGATCCCAGTGAGTCCGCTGACGGCCCCAACCAGATTCGCCTGATGCTTGTAGGCGGCAGGCGCGACCTGGGTGTTAGCCATCTCTTTCAGGCAGGCAATCTCTATTTCAATGTCTTTGATGTATCGTTCGACTTCGAGGTGATACCGAGCTTCAAGCTCGTCGTGGGTGTACACGCCCGATTTTGTAAAAAGTTCCTCAGCTTGCTTGGTCGTAAGCTGGGCCAACGCTTCGGGCGTCTTGCGTAAATTGGGCAGGCCGCGCCGTTCGGCCTCAATGACCCACTCTTCGGCGTAATTGTTACCCTCAAAGCGAATCGCCCTGGTCTCGATGACCCACTCCCGCACGATGTCCATTACTGCCTTGTCAAAATCTCCCCCCTTCTTCGCGCGCGCTTCGATGGCGTCGGCGATTTCGCCAAGCGTTGCCCCGACAGCGGCGTTGAGCGTGGCCATCGGCGTTGCGGGCGATGCGCTCGACGCGACGGCGCGGAATTCAAATTTATTGCCGGTGAAGGCGAATGGCGAAGTGCGGTTGCGGTCGGTGTTGTCTCTTGCGACTTCGGGAAGCTTCGAGACGCCCAGGTTGATGACCTGATTTTCGGTCGTCGCGCCTTTCAGGTCGCCTTTCTCGATGGCGTCGAGAACTCTTGTCAGAGCGTCGCCCAGGAAGACCGAGATGATCGCCGGTGGAGCTTCGTTCGCGCCCAGGCGATGGTCGTTGCCCGAACTGGCGATCGCGGCGCGCAACTCCGGCGCGTATTTGTAAACCGCCTTCATCGTCGCCAGCAGGAAGACCAGGAATTGCAGGTTCTGCGCTGGCGTCGAGCCGGGTTCGAGCAGGTTCTCGCCGTCCGAAGTAGCCATTGACCAGTTGTTGTGCTTGCCGCTGCCGTTGATGCCGGCGAATGGTTTTTCGTGAACCAAAAACGCCAGATTGTGACGCTTGGCCACCTGGCGCAGCATCTCCATCGTCAACTGATTGTGATCGGTCGCCACGCTGACCAACTCAAAGACCGGCGCGGTTTCAAACTGGCTTGGCGCGACTTCGTTGTGACGCGTCTTGACCGGAATGCCGAGTTTGAACAACTCGTGTTCGACCTCCTGCATGTAAGCCAGCACGCGGGCTTTGATGCTGCCGAAATACTGATCTTCCAGTTCCTGCCCCTTCGGCGGTTTCGCGCCCATCAGCGTGCGGCCCGTCGCGACCAGATCGGGACGCAGCGAGTAGAAGGCTTCGTCAATCAGGAAATACTCCTGCTCAGGTCCCAGCGTGGCCTCGACGTGGCCCGGAGTTTTGCCGAAGAGTTTCAGGACGCGCAGGGCGTTCTTGCTCAGATATTCGACCGAACGCAGCAGCGGCGTCTTTTTGTCGAGCGTTTCGCCGGTGTACGAAATGAAAACCGATGGGATGCAGAGCGTCTTGCCGTTCGGCCCTTCCATAATGAAGATCGGCGTCGAAGGGTCCCAGGCCGTATAGCCGCGCGCTTCAAAAGTCGTGCGCCTGCCGCCCGAAGGGAAGCTCGAAGCGTCAGGCTCGCTCTGAACGAGTTGCGACGCCGAGAAGCGTTCGACCGCGCCGCCGCTGGAATCAACCGTCAAAAAGGCGTCGTGCTTTTCCGCCGTGCCGCCGGTGTTGGGTTGGAACCAGTGGCAATAATGCGTGGCGCCTTTTTCAATCGCCCACTCCTTGACGGCGTGCGCGACGGCGGCGGCGATATTTTGATCCAGCTTGTGGCCGGCGCTGATCGTCTTCAACAGCGATTGATAAACGTCCTTCGGCAGTTTCTCCGACATCACTTTCTGGTTGAAGGTATTGCAGCCGAAGTATTCAGACGCCTTCGCCCCGTTGCCAATGACCCGCGGAGTGCGGTTGGTAACCTCGGTGATTGCCCACAACCGCCCCTGATTTCCTGTCGTACTCATAATCTTTCCCTGAATGCCTCTCCGAATGTTGAATTGTTTAAGATTGCTCAAGAAGACCCCTGACCGTAGCGAGTCTGATTTCAAACCATCCTGCAAGCAATTGGCTTGCCAATCGGCGCCGTCCGCGTTTGAACGTGATAAACGCCGGAAAAGACTGGAAAAAGCGCCTTGTGGGAAGTTCCGTGAGAATGACTCAGACGCGACAAAAATGTAGGGCCAGCGAGCTTTTCAAACAAAATTGTAATATCTGATTCGCCATCAGCCTTTGAACCGCCTGCAATCTATCTCGTACTTTTTGACCTTGTAGCCGAGAATTCTTTCAGTCGTGTCGAGCAGTCTTGCGGCGCGGGCGCGATTGCCCCGCGCGGTCTTCAGCGCGTCCTGAATCAAATCCTTCTCGAACGCGCCGACTGCCCTGTCCAGATTCATTTTTGTCACAGTGCCCGAACCTTCGGCGGTTTGCAGCGTCGGCGGCAGGTGATAGCCGTGAATGACGTTGCCCTCGCAAACAAGCGTGGCGCGTTCAACCACGTTCTCAAGCTCGCGCACGTTGCCGGGCCAGTGATAACTCATCAGCATGTCAATCGCCGGCGTCGAGATTCGCCTGACGCGTTTGCCGTTCTGGCCGTTGTATTTCTCCAGGAAGTGATCGGCGAGCAGCAGGATGTCCGTCTTGCGCTCGCGCAGCGGCGGCAGATAAATCGAAAACACATTCAACCGGTAATACAAATCCGAGCGGAAGCGTCCATCCGCGACCGCCTGCTCCAAATCAACGTTCGTCGCCGCGATCAGGCGCACGTTGGCCTTGAGCGTCTCTGTTCCGCCAACGCGCTCGAATTCGCGCTCCTGCAGCACTCGCAGCAGTTTGACCTGCATCGCTGGCGATAAATCTCCGATCTCGTCCAGGAAGAGCGTGCCGCCTTCGGCCAACTCGAAGCGCCCGCGTTTGCGCGCGACGGCGCCGGTGAACGCGCCTTTTTCGTGGCCGAAGAGTTCCGATTCGATCAAAGATTCGGGCAGCGCGGCGCAATTGACTTTGACGAAAGGCTTCGACGAGCGCGGGCTGTTGTAATGAATCGCGTGGGCGACAAGCTCTTTGCCCGTGCCCGATTCGCCGCGAATCAGCACAGTGGTGTTGGTGTGGGCGACCTGCGCGACCTGATCGTAAATGTCGCGCATCTCCTTGCTCGTGCCGATGATGTTTCTGAAGTCGTACTTCTGCTGCAACTCGCGTTTGAGCAAGGCGTTTTCGTCCTGCAACTGCGCGCGTTCCTGCTCGACCAACTGCGCAAGCCTGAGGCTTTGCGAAATCATCGAAGTGACGATGGTCAGCAGTTGCACCGAATCTTCGTAATTGCGGTTCTGTTTGAACGGGTAAGTGATCGAAAGCGCGCCGATGGTCTTGCGGCGGTCCTTGATCGGGACACAGATGAACGACTCCTCCCTGTCCGGCGAGCGTTTGCGCGTGCGGTTTAAAAACAGCGGCTCCTTGCTGATCTGCGGCACGACGATGGGTTTGCCGCTCGCCACCACCTTGCCCGTGATGCCCTCGTCAACTTTGTAACGCCCGCGCTGGCGCTCACCTTCGCTCAGCCCGTGAGCGTATTGAATCTTCAGATAGCCTCCGCCTTCGAGCACCGCGATTGCGCCGCGTTTCATTCCCAGTTCGCGGTCTAAAATTTCCAGCACCTTCTCGACAGCGGCCCTCGTGTCGAGCGTCGAACCCAGGGCCTGACTGACTTCGAACAGAGCCGTTAGCCTTTTGCTTTTGATTTTCGCTACGTCGTCCATACCTGAAACCACGTCTAAAACCCTATGATAAATTTGAAGTCTGAAAGTACAAAATTGTTTGATTGCGCGTCCAAGATAACATTTTTGTCGTTTTTGCGAAAATCGCCTGCTCGCGCGCCCAAAGATTGGCCACGCCATTCCGCTGGTAAACAGAAAGGTTTGAGTCTGCGCGGTCTCAACCGCCAAATCGTTGTTGAAATAATGCGTGATTAGGGAGAGCAAACAGCGTACCTCACCGCCGGATCGAGCTTCGCTGACAGAGTTGAGCCGAACCTGTTACAATACGCCTCACATTCTCCACAAATTCTTGTTCGGAAGACCCGCTCCTGAGCTACTCCCCTGCGGCCCATTGTGGCCTTCTGCGGTAAAGATAATCACTCGCGGCCTTCAGCGTCGTTTGACGGAGTTTTTTACGCACGACCGCCGGAGGGCCGGGCGTGGATTTATCTTTGCCCGTCTCAAAACATGCATCACGAGGTTGTAGGCGATGAACAAGAGCGCGGAGCGGCGAGCGGAAGAAGTTTCGGAGTGGGGCGACGGAAGGCTTTTGAGCCTGATGTTGGAGAACATCACTGACTACGCGATTTTTGCGATTGATCCTCAAGGGCGCATTCGCAATTGGAACAAAGGGGCTGTGGCCCTGTTCGGTTACGGCGAGAAGGAGATCATCGGCAAACACACCACCATCATCTTCACTCCTGAAGACCGGCGCCGGGGAGCGCCGGAGCGTGAGCTAAAAATGGCCGCTGACGAAGGAAAATCCTGGGACACGCGTTGGCAGATACGCAAAGACGGCTCGCGGTTATGGACATCCGGCATAGTCGCGCCGCTGAGGGACGAGGCCGGAAACCTGATCGGCTACGTCAAAGTGGCGCGAGACGCTACCGGGAAAAAACAGATGGAGGCGGAGTTGGAGGAGGCCCTGGCGCGTGAGCGGGCGATGCGCTCCGAATCTGAAGAGATTAGCCGCTCGAAAGACGAATTCATCGCCATGATTTCGCACGAACTGCGCTCGCCGTTGAACGCCATCCTCGGCTGGACGCGACTCCTGCGCAAAGGCCAGCCTGATGAAGAACTCTACGATCGCGCCACCGAAATCATCGAGCGAAGCGCGCGGATGCAATCGCAACTGATCGAAGATTTGATGGACACGGCGCGCATCGTCAGCGGCAAACTGCGGCTCGAAGTCCGGCCTGTCAACCTGGCGGTTGTAATCGAGAAGGCTATGGATGTCGTACGCCCGGCGGCGGACGCCAAAGGCGTGACTGTCAACGCTGAACTCGACCCAGTGGCGGGCCAGATCACGGGCGATCCCGACCGATTGCAGCAAGTGGTTTGGAACCTGCTCTCGAACGCGGTCAAGTTCACGAAGGAAGGCGGGCGCGTCGAAGTCAGTCTGGGACGCGTGGATCCGAACGTACAGATCGCCGTCCGCGACACGGGGCGCGGCATCAAGCCTGAATTTCTGCCCCACGTGTTTGAACGCTACCACCAGGCCGACGCGTCAGGCGCGCGCCGAACGAGCGGGTTGGGATTGGGGCTGTCGCTGGTTCGTCAACTGATCGAGTTGCACGGCGGCAGCGTCGCCGCTGAGAGCGAAGGCGAAGGGAAAGGCGCAACCTTCATAGTCAAATTGCCCATCCGCGCTGTCTACACGCCCGAAACAGGACGCGCGCCGAGCCTCCGCAGCCAGGCGAAATCGCTGGCCGGTTTCCGGGCGGTTGTCGTGGATGACGAGGATAACGCGCGCGAATTGATCGCTTCAGTGCTGGAAGCGTCCGGAGCGCGCGTGACCGCGTTCAGTTCGGCGCGGGAGGCTCTCGATCTGTTGATGGACGATTCGACCCCGCGTCCAGACGTGCTCGTCTCTGACCTGGCCATGCCCGGTGAGGACGGTTTCAGCCTGATCCGCAAATTGCGCGAATGGGAACGAGCGCGCGGCGCCGACGCCATGCCCGCCATCGCC
This sequence comes from Acidobacteriota bacterium, assembly GCA_022072205.1. Taxonomy (GTDB): domain Bacteria; phylum Acidobacteriota; class Blastocatellia; order RBC074; family RBC074; genus JAJVID01. The sequence goes on along the minus strand of JAJVID010000026.1, from coordinate 23,291 downwards.
CTGACCGCATTCGGACGCGCTGAAGATCGCACGCAGGCGCTTTACGCCGGTTTCCAGATGCACGTGACCAAGCCGGTGGAGCCGGTCGAATTGGTAGTGGCAATCAAAAGTTTGATTGAGAGAGGATGACAGTCAAAGCAGTGAAGACAGAAGACAGAAGACAGAAGACAGAAGACAGAAGAC
>JAJVID010000026.1:13313-23008 GCA_022072205.1 Acidobacteriota bacterium | reverse complement strand
GAAGACAGAAGACAGAAGACAGAAGACAGAAGACAGAAGACCAGAGTTAAGCCGTGCGCTCAATACGTCCGAAAATTACTTCTCAGGAAACGTACCGTCAGTAGATCGCGCGCCGCGTTTTCATTCTTTCAGGGCGTCGCAATGCGGCCTGAAGGCTCCTTCTGTCTTCTGTCTTCTCTCTTCTCTCTTCTGCCTTCTCTCAGAAGTGAATGTGCCCTGTCAGGCTCGCTACGACGGCGATCAGTTCGTTCGGGTCAACAGGTTTGGCCACGTGCATCTGGAAGCCGGAGGCCAGAGCGCGCACGCGGTCTTCAGCCCTGGCGTAGGCCGTGACCGCCACCGCCGGAATTTTGCCGCCTTGCTCAGGCCCGCGCGAACGCACTTCGCGGATCAATTCGTAGCCGTCCTTGACCGGCATCGCAATATCCGAAACCAGCGCGTCGGGACGCCAGCGTTCCAGCGCCGCCAGCGCCTCGTCCGCCGATGCTGCGGCGATCACGTCGGCCCCGCAGCCTTCGAGAATGAATTTGAGCATGTCCAGGGTGGCCGGATTATCTTCCACAACCAGCAGGCGCAGGCCGTCCAACTTCCTGCATTCTTCCCCCGCGCTCCGCTCCTTCAACTGCCTCACTTCCGATTCCGGCTTCCGGCTCTCCTGTCGCGGCAAATTCGCGGCCGAAGCCAGAGGCAGGCGGATCTTGAACGTCGCTCCCTGGCCTTTGCCCGGGCTTGACGCTGAAACTCCGCCTCCATGCATTTCGACGATGTGACGCACAATCGCCAGACCCAGACCCAGACCGCTGTATTTGCGCGTGGATGTGCTGTCGGCCTGGCGGAAACGATCGAACACATAAGGCAGGAACTGAGGCTCGATGCCCATCCCGGTGTCGCTGACGGTGATCTCGACCTGGCCTCCGGCGCGTGTCAGCCGCGCTTCGATGCCGCCGCCTTCATTCGTGAACTTGACCGCGTTCGAGAGCAGATTCCAAATGGCCTGCTGCAACCGGTTGGCGTCGCCGAACACCACGCCGCCCTGGTCTTCGATTGCCACCCGCAAGGCGATTCTTTTCGCCTCGGCGCTGGGCCTGACGACATCAATAGCGGCCTGAAGAATGCGCTCGATCTCGACCGGGCGGACTTCGAGCTTGAGCCTGCCGGTGATGATGCGCGAAGTGTCGAGGATGTCGTCAATCAAACTGTTTTGCGCCTGCGCGCTCTGCCCGATCACTTCTATCGCGTGGCGCGACTGATCCTCCGACAGATCTCCGCCGATGAGCATGCGCGCCCAGCCCAGAATCGAAGTCAGAGGCGTGCGCAATTCATGCGAAATCGTCGCCAGAAATTCGTCCTTCATCCGGTTCGCCGCTTCGGCTTCGGCGCGGGCGGCTTTCTCCTGCCGCAGCAGCCGCTCGCGTTCTTCTTCGATTTTCTTGCGCTGGGTGATCTCCACGACAACTGCGTTGATGCCGAGCATACGCCCGTCTTCGTCTTTGATCGGGTAAAAGCTGTCTATGAAGTGGCGGGTAACACCTGGCTGCGAGGGAGTCTCAGTGGTTACCTCGATATTCAAAGCAGGCTCGCCGGTTTCGATTATGCGCTGAAAAATCAGCTCGACCTTCTCATTTACCTCCGGCAAAACTTCAGGCAGCTTGTGTCCCAGATGATCTTCTACCGATAGGCCGTCAATTCTGGCCAGATGATCGTTGATACTGACGAACCGCAACTCGGTGTCCAGAAAACACAAGCCGGCCGGGGCTGTGGCGTAGATCGCTTCGATCTGCGCCAACTGCCGCCGCGCCTGTTCTTCGCTCCTGCGCAGCGCTTCCTCGGCTTGTTTGCGTTCGGTAATGTCGCGGACGATTGTGAGGAAACATCGCTCCCCACGGACTTCAAGCCACTCGCCCGAGATTGTGACCAGACGCGTCTCGCCCGATCTCCCCTTCACGGCCATCTCAAAGTCACGAATGTTGTTTTGCTCTTTCAGAATCGCCTGCGCGCGCTGGCGTTCCGCCGGATCAACTACGAGGTCAACGAGAGTCCAGCTTTTTCCAATCACCTCCTCGCGGCCATAGCCAAACAGCGTGGCCCAGCTATCGTTAGCCTCAAGAATGACCCCGTCGGACAAGCGGGTGATGACGAGAACATCCGGGCTTGCGCGGAACGCCTTCGCAAAACGCTCCTCGCTCTCGCGCAGCGCTTCCTCAGCCTGCCTGCGCTCGGTAATGTCACGGACGATTGTCAGCCAGCAATGCTCGCCACCAAGATTGAGAGGCTCGGCGGAAAACGAGATCAGACGCGCTTCGCCCGATTTCCGCTTCATTTCAAATTCAAAGTCACGAACGTAATTTTGCTCTTCCAAGATCGCCAACGATCGCTGGCGGTCTGCGGGATTAGCATAAAATCCAAGCTCAATCGTGCTTTTTCCGATCATCTCGTCCCGTTCGTAACCAGACAGCGAGACAAAGCTGTCGTTGACTTCAACGATAGCGCCGTCAGAAATGCGGCTGATGACGAGGCCATCCGGGCTGGCGCGAAACGCCTTCGAGAAACGCTCCTCACTCTCGCGCAACGATGCCTCGGCCCGTTTGCGTTCGGTAATATCGTGGCCTATCGTCAGCCAGCAATGCTCGCCGCGAAGCTCAAACGGTTCGGCGGAGAATGTGAACAGACGCATTTCACCCGATTTCCGCCTCATCGCCAGTTCAAAGTCACGAATGCTATTTCGCTCATTCAGTATCGCCACCATGCGCTGGCGAACCGTGGGATCATCATAGAGACCAAGCTCAATCGTGCTTTTCCCGAGCGACTCATCCCGGTCATAGCCGGAGAGCGAACACCAGCTATCGTTAACTTCAAGAATGACGCCGTCAGAGACGCGGGAAATGACGAGAGCGTCGGGACTCGCGCGGAACGCTTTCGAGAAGCGCTCCTCGCTCTCGCGCAACTCCTCCTCGGCCCGCTTGCGCTCGGCGATGTCAATAAAAGTAGTGACCGCCGAAACCATGCGGCCTTTCTGATCGGTGATCGGCGCGGAATCAACCGAGAAGATGGTTTCTGTTCCATCACCCCGCCGATACCTCATCTCTTCACCTTTGATCACTTCTCCTGAAATAAGCGAGCGCGCAATGGGATACTCCTCCAGCCGATAAGGACTGCCGTCCTCGCGCAGCGCGCCGTATTGCGCGTATCCGCGATTGTCGTCAGAGGACATCAGGTCGTGGCCCGCAAGCCTTTCCGCTTCGCGATTGTGGAAAAGTGGGCGCCCCGAAGGCGCCTCCGCGATGATTACTCCGATGGGCATCTGTTCGAGAATCTGCCTCAGATGGTTGCGTTTGGCCTCGATCTCATTGAGCAGACGCTCGCGCTCAGCCTCGGCCTGTTTTCGCCCGCTGATATCATGGATGACGATCTGCGCGAACGGCTGTCCCTTCCATTCAAAGCGCACGGCGTTGACCTCTACAGGAAAGCTCCGGCCGTCTTCGCTCCGAAACACGGCCTCGACCTGCGCCGTCAGCGGACCATTGGTCATCAGCATGGTCATGCAATTGCGGCAATGATCCAGATATTCGGGCGCAATGAAGTCGAAGAGATTTCGTCCGGTCATGCGCTCCGGCGAGGCGCCGAGCATCCGCAGCATTGACTGGTTGACCAGATGAATCGTTCCGTCCGGGCCGGTGATCACCACGCCGTCGGGCGAGAGTTCGGTCAGCAGCCGGTAACGCTCTTCACTTTCGCGCAGCGCATCCTCAGCCTGCTTGCGCTCGGTGATGTCAGCCATCGCGCCCGCTACCTTCGACGGCGCGCCGCTCTCGTCGTAATATTTCCGGCCCCGGTCGAGAATGTAAACGTATGAGCCATCGGCGCGGCGGAATCTGTATTCATCAGTCCAGTCAAGATCGCCGCTCTGCAGGAATTCTTCAAATTTGGCGTGAACTCGATCAACGTCTTCGGGATGAATGCTGCCATACCAGTCTTCCAACCCGATCTCCAATTCTCCGGGGCTGTGGCCGAACAGCGGTTTCGCTCCCTCGCTCCACCACAACTGTCTTGTATCAAGATCAATTTCCCAGAGCGCGTCCTGAGTGGCTTCGGTGATGCGCCGCAGCCGCTCTTCGCTCTCGCGCAACGCCCGTTCGGCCAGCTTCTGCTCGGTGACGTCGCGCTGCGTTCCCCAGGCGCGCACGACGGCTCCGTTTTCCACGATGCCGGTCAGGTTGTTCAGGAAATATTTCGTGTTTCCGTACCGGTCAACCTCGTGCGATTCGTTATCGGTCAGGCAATAACCGGCGTGTTTAAAGGCGCGAAGATGGGCGATGTTGCGCGAATCCGATCGAACGAGCAGATCGCCGATCCGCGCGCCCAGAATCTGATCCGCGCGGTCATAACCGTACATCCGCGCCATCGCGTCGTTGCATTCGGCCAGGTAGGCGAATCGGTAAAGCCGCTCGATCTGTTCGTCATCAGGCAGCGTGACCGGGATCGGCTCTTCCAGTTCAAAGCGCCAGATCGCCTCGGAACTCTGCTTGATGAAAGCGCGGTAACGCTCCTCAGTCTCCTCCAAACTCCGGATCGCCCGCGCCCGCTCGACCGATTCCCAGCACCGGTTGGCCACAATCGTTACGAGTTTAATCTCTTCGGGCGACCAGCGGCGCGGCGTCTTCTGCTGGACGGACATCCTTGCCACAAAATCCCCGCCTTTGTTCAACGGCGCGCAAACCATAGCCCGGATTTCCGCCTGCCGCGAAGCTGAAATGTTCATTCCAGCCGGCGTTTCAGCCTCGAGGTCATTGATCACAAACGGGCGGTTTTCCAGTAAAACACGCAACACATCGGGGCCTAAATCCTCAAGGCTGAACCGCCCGACGAGGCTCGGAGTCGCGCCCCGCGTGTAATCGTTCGTAACGACTATGTGATCCTCACCTGCCTTGACTTCGGCGTACATGCAGCGATCCGCGTCCAGATGTTCGCACAGCATTCGGGCGGCGGCTGCCATAATCTCTTCGGGGTCGGCCAGCGGACGCAATGTCTGGTTCAAGTTGGCTACGAATTTGGTCTTCTCCTCCGCAAATTTTCGTTCGGTAATGTCGGTCGCCGTCCCGATGATTTCCCGCACACTGCCGTCGTCGTTCCGCGTAAAGATCTTGTCGCAGCTGTGATACCAACGCCAGGCGCCGCTGCTGTGACGTATCCGGTAATCAAATTCGGCGGTTTCGTTATCGCGCAAGTTGGCTAAGCCGTCGAGGTAATCAAGAAACGATGGCCGGTCGTCCGGGTGCATTATAGTTTTGACGAAATCGGACTGGCGAGCTTCCTGTTCCGAATCGTAGCCGAGCGCAACTGCCATGCCGCGATTGACGAAGACGTTCTTCCGGAGTTCCACGTCATAAAGGTAGATCACGCTCGGCGAGACCGCGATGATTTGCTGGGCGAACCGCCGGCTTTTGCGCAACGCTTCATCCACCAGCTTGCGTTCGGTAATGTCGCGCATCACTTTTGCGAAGCCGCGCAGTTGTCCCCTGTAATCGCGCAGCGCAGTGACGCACGCGTTCGCCCAATAACGCGAACCATCTTTCCGCACGCGCCAGCCTTCTTCTTCATAACTCCCATTTGCCGCCGCGCTTTCCAATGCTCGCCGAGGCTTGCCGCTTTCAATGTCCTCCGGCGTGCGCAAGACCGAAAAGTCACGCCCGATGATCTCATCTTCCGCATACCCGGTAATCCGCTCGGCGCCGGAGTTCCAACTGACTACGCGTCCCTGCGGATCGAGCATAAAGATCGCGTAATCCCTGACGCCTTCGACCAGCAGGTGGAAGCGCTCCGCATACTCCAGCTCAATCTTGATGCCATTCCGAATCCTGTCAAACAGCATGCTGAACGCCGTCCCGACAAACCCCAGCGTCATGGCGGTCGACAGACCCAGAGGGGTTTCGTAAATAAATACCTTCCCTCTGGGCGCGATGAACAGGTAATCGCCGAGCAGCAGCGAGAGAGCGGTCGCCAGCACCCCCGGCCACAGACCTCCGTACCAGGAAGCAATAATTATCGGGAAGACGAAGATGAACAGAGGCGCCTCCTCGTCGAGTAACGGGTCGAGCGTCAGGCGCAAACCAGCGGCGGCGATGACGCCCAGGATGGCGATGGCGTAACGCTCCGTTCGCGTTAATGAAAACATTCGCATAACCATTTGATTCATAGCCAGACGATAGACGTCTCACAAGCGCGGAGGCGCCCCGGAAGCGCGCTGAAATTTGGTTGCAAGAGGTCTAGCCTCCTGATGTGGGGTAATGCAATTAAGAGTCCATTGCTTCAATGCTCCGAGCGGAAATAATCGCAAGAGAAAGGGTAAAGGAGTGATTCAAGCTGTCTTCGACAACGCCTTGCCTGCAACCGGATCGCCGCTTAATATGCGCGCCTCACAATCCGACTAAAACTCACGGAAAATTTATGCTGCGCCTGCTGATGCATCATCTTGAGCGAAAGCTGCACGCGCGTGACATTGACGCGCGCGTGTCGCTCCCTTTCGACTGGGGGCTGGAATTCCTGGACGCCGGCTACGGCTCCATCCACGAGGCGTTTGACTCGCGCCAGTTCATCCAATTCTTCAGGAAGTACAATGCCGAGGCGATTGCCGCCAGCGATAACTTCTACACGCCAGCGGAAAGCTGCGAATCCGATTTTGAACTTTCGGCGTCCGAACCCGGTCCCGATTCTTCGTTCTTCCGGTTGAAATTTCCGAGCGCGATCAACACGCCATATGAAAAGAACAATCTGGTTCACGCGCGGTTCTTTCCCGCCGGGAATGGCGACAGCGCGGTGATCGTTTCGCCGCAATGGAACGCGGGCGAAGATTCGCACGTGGCGTTGTGCCGGGGATTGAACCGCTTCGGGGTTTCGGCGCTGCGGCTGAGCCTGCCCTTTCACGACCGGCGAATGCTCGACGGTTTTACGCGAGCCGATTTTATGGTCAGCGCCAACATTGGCCGCACAATCCAGGCCGTCCGCCAGGCTGTGCTCGACATCCGCCGCGCCGCCGACTGGTTGTTCTTCCAGGGCTACAAACGCGTGGGCGTCGTTGGAACCAGCATCGGTTCGTGCGTTTCGTGGCTGGCCTTCATTCACGACGAAAGGCTGGAAGCGGGCGTCTTCAACATGGTTTCGAGCTGGTTCGGCGACGTGGTCTGGCGGGCGATCACCACGTCGCACATCCGCCGGAGCCTGGAAACCGAATTGTCCGCCGAACAGACGCGCGAGGTGTGGAAGGTGATCAGTCCGAGCGCGCACTCCGGCAGACTCGCGCGCGTGCGCCGTCCGGCTTTGTTGATTTCGGCGGCCTACGACATGAGTTTTTTGCCCGACCTGTCGCAGATATTTTTCGACGATTGCGAACGTCACGGCGTCCCGGCGCGCAAGGTGTTCCTGCCCTGCGGCCATTACACCATCGGACAGACGCCGTTCAAATACATTGACGCTTTCCACATCATCAATTTCTTCCGCAGGCTGTGGCGGTAGAGAACCGGCTGATCAGATCGCTCCCAACCAGACGTTGATAGTATCAATCCGTGTCACGCCTCTTGAGACCGGGTTGACAAAGAAAAACATACCCGGAAAATGGAGCCATCTCGGCGCGCACAAACACCGATTTAGCTTTTATGACGCCGCTCGACTTCACAGCCAGGCTGCCGGCCTGAATTGACATGTGTTTCCCGTAATGATGAAAACGAATCCGGAAATAACCTCGAAAAAATCCGCCAGCGAGCGCCGCTGGCATGAACCCGCGACTTATCTCACCGCCCTCGTCCTCTGCCTGTGGATTCTCGAAAGGCTGCTGAAATTGCGCCGCGGCGATCTGGCGATCCCGTTTCTTTACGAAGGCGACGGGATGTTTTACAGCATGGTGATCAAAGCGATCATCACGAACGGCTGGTACCTGAACAACAACATGCTGGGCGCGCCGCACGGGATGGAGTTGTACGACTTTCCGCAGCCCGACAACTTCAGTTACCTTCTGATCAAGTTGATGGGGTTGTTTACATCGAATTACGCGATGGTCTTCAATCTCTTTTACCTGATGAGCTTTCCGCTGACGACGATCTGCACGCTGTACGCGCTCAGGAAATTCGGCGTCTCGCGCGCCCCGGCCATTCTCGCCAGCCTGCTCTACACTTTCACCTATTACCATTTCAGCCGAGGCCAGCATCATCTGATGTACATCGCTTACTATGCCGTGCCGCTGATGGTGATGGTCATTCTGTGGGTATGCTCGGATAAACTCTCGGTAATCAGAACCGGTCAGGGACGGATGAAACTCGCGTTGCGGGAACCCAAATTGATCGCCAGCGTCATCATCTGCGTTCTGATCGCCTCGACCGGCGGAGCTTATTATTCATTCTTCGCCATGTGGCTGCTTTTGAGCGTCGCGCTTTTCCTGGCGATTCGTCACAGAAGTTTCGCCAAGCTCATCACGCCTGCATTCCTGATTGCCGTCATCTTCGGAGTGTTCCTGATCAACCTGACGCCGAACATAATCTACCGGCTGAAACACGACAAAGTAGACGCGGCGGAGCGTCTGCCCAGCGAAGCGGAACTTTACGGATTGAAGATCGCGCAATTGCTGGCGCCGGCTGACAATCACCGGATTAAATCGTTCGCCGAATTTAAGCGGGTCTATAACCAGACGCCGCTGTCCACCGAAAATGTTGATTCTTCTCTTGGCATTATTGGCAGCGTCGGATTTCTATTTCTGATTGGATGGTTGCTTTATCGAAAGAGCCAGGATGAGGCTGATCAGCGGCGCGAACTCTTCAATCACCTGAGCCTTTTGAACGCTTCGGCTGTTTTGATCGGAACCGTTGGCGGTTTCGGATCGCTGTTCGCCCATCTCGTTTCGCCGCAGATCAGAGCTTACAACCGCCTTAGCGTCTATATCGCGTTCTTCTCCTTCTTTGCTGTCGCCCTGCTGCTCGATGGCCTGTCGCGCAGATTGTTTCAAACAAAATTGCGGCAGACCGGCTTTTGCATCTTGATCCTGCTCTTAATTCTGCTTGGCGTGCTCGATCAGACGAAGAAGCGATTCCAGCCGGAATATGAAGAGGTCAAATCCGAGTACCTGAACGACCGCGACTTCGTTCGGCAGATCGAATCGGCGCTGCCCCGGTCGGCGATGATCTTTCAATTGCCGGTGACCATGTTCCCCGAAGGCGAGACTTACGATTTTTTCAAAGGATATTTGCACTCGGACCATCTGCGGTGGAGTTTCGGCGCAATGCGGGGGCGGAGCGGAGACACCTGGCAAAGAACGGTCGCCGCGATGCCGGCTGACAAAATGATCGAGACAGTCGCCATCGCCGGATACAGCGGCGTTTACATTGACCGATGGTATTACGCGGACAGAGGCGCGAAAGTAGAGTCGGAGATTGCTTCCCTGCTGGGAACGACGCCACTGGTCAGCCGCAATGGACGCCTCTCATTCTTCAGCCTGATCGAATACCGCAAGGGGCTGAGAGGCGACCCGGAAAAGGCGCTGCACCCGCTGCTGCTATTCTGGCAAAAGGATTTTTCCGACCGGGAGGGCACGGAGGAAAATAACTGGCGCTGGTGTTCGGTAAACGGCGAGTTGCAGATCGAAAACAGCCTGCCGCGCGAAAGACAGGCGATGATCGAGATGACCGTCTCCTCGTTCAATGCTGGCAGTTTGC
>JAJVID010000026.1:5174-13213 GCA_022072205.1 Acidobacteriota bacterium | reverse complement strand
GGCACGGAGGAAAATAACTGGCGCTGGTGTTCGGTAAACGGCGAGTTGCAGATCGAAAACAGCCTGCCGCGCGAAAGACAGGCGATGATCGAGATGACCGTCTCCTCGTTCAATGCTGGCAGTTTGCGAATGGAAGGCCCGCTTATTTCAGACAGGCTGCAAGTCAGTTCGGTGAATACGCCATTCTCCAAAAAAATCTCCATCCCGCCCGGCAAAAACTCGATTCGATTTACCTGTGAGGCGCCGCCTGTCAGACCTCTGCCTGACACACGATTGCTGTGTTTCAGGATAAATAACTTCAGGATGAAGGAAGTGGAGCAATAGCGGCTAGCGCCGAACGAGAGTCGCAATCAAGCTCACGCCAATCGGCAAAGGCAAACGTGAAACGATGTGGCGTTCAGCGGCAAAGACTGTAGTCAAAACCTCATTGATCAATCCGGGTTTAGTGTCATCAAAGTCGCTGCGCGCGAATTCAGCTTTTCCCAGCGCGCGCCGCGTCCACCGCACGCCCGCCACCGGCGGGAACAGGAGCGTGTTGAAATAGCTGATGCGAGGCGAAGCCAGCCCGGCCCGGTCGAAAGTCCGGCGCAAAGTCTGCCTGGTATAGCGGCGCCGGTGATGGCTGACGACATCCTGACTGCCCCACAAGCTCGGCAGCGCCGGAACTGTCACCAGCAAAAGGCCGCCGGTTTTGACCATCCGCGCCGCTTCGAACAATCCAGCCGCGTCATTATCCAAATGCTCCAGAACGTCCAGAGCCAGAACAGCGTCGAATGAGCCGGAAGCGAACGGAGCCGACTCCAGCTTTCCGATCGCATATTCGATGTGCGGCGGAATGCGGCGCGCGTGCAGCGGCTCAAGATCAATGCCGACGACCTTTCCCTGCGGACTGATAAACTGTTCCAGCCATTGCAATCCCTCTGCCGGCCCGCAGCCCACCGACGCAATCGAGGTTGAACGGCGAGCGCCGAGTTCGCGCCGCAGAACGGATTCGAGAATCCGCTGTCGTCCGCGAAACCACCAATGCCACTGCTCTAAATTTGCATACTGTTTTGCGAATTGCTGCTTCATTGATCAATTAATTTCGCGCCAGTGGCTCACCGCCGGTAGCGCGCCGCCAGTAGCGCGCCGGATGATTGCCCTCGGCGAAATCCTCGCCCGCGCCCACGCTGTTGGCGCAAATTTCAACGCCCGCGCTCGAACGCACGATGTAAAGCGGGCGCCGGCGGACTTCGTCGTAAACGCGGCTCAGATATTCGCCGATTATTCCCAGCATCAGTAGCTGGACGCCGCCAATGAACATGATCACAGCCATCGTCGAAGCCCACCCGCGCGGGCTGTAGATTCCAGCCAGCTTCGTATAAACGGCCCACAGCGCGACCAAAAACCCGGCCAGCGCCGCCATCAAACCCAGCCAGGTCGCCATTCGCAACGGCATCGCCGAAAACCCGATGTAGCCCGACAAGGCCAGCCCGAGGAGTTTCCGCATGGTGTATTTCGGCTCGCCCGCGTGCCGCGCGTCGCGTTCGTATTCGACGCCGGCCTGTTTGAAGCCGACCCAACTGCGCAATCCGCGCAGGAAGCGGTTGCGCTCCCTGAGCGAGACAAGCGTATCAACCACGCGGCGATCCATGAGGCAGAAATCTCCGGCGTCCAACGGCACGTCAATTTCCGAGATGGCCTTCATCGTGCGATAAAAAATGGCGTAGGCGGCGCGCTTCCAAAGCGCCTCTTTCCGTTTTTTCCGCACCGCGTAAACGACGTCGCATCCCTGCCGCCAACGCCGGATGAATTCTTCGATCAATTCGGGCGGGTCTTGCAAATCGGCGTCCATCAGCGCCACCGCGTCGCCCGCCGCCACATCAAGCCCGGCCTGTAGCGCGGCCTGATGGCCGAAGTTGCGCGAGAAATGAATCGCCTTGAAACGCGGGTCGCTCGCGTGAAAATCGTCAACGATCAGATCGGAACCGTCCCGGCTGCCGTCGTCAACGAACAAAACTTCAAATGATCCGCCCGCGCACTCTTCCAGAATCGGCGTCAGCCGGACCTTCAACTCCCGCAGCGTTTCGCGTTCGTTGTACACAGGAAGAATAACGGAGATTGTTGGCCGCATAAGCAGAAAATCGTCGTTATTGATGTTGGGGGGACTTTCAGGGAGGGCAGATTCTATAGGGGCGGCGCGTCGAATGTCCAGACAATGCAAGGCGAGGCGTTGCCGAGCGTAGTCGCGCCGATGTATCCTGAGAAAGAGGTATGCCTATGGAAATCACGTTGACCATTCCGGATGAAATTGCGGCGGACTTGCAGAATGGCTCCGCCGCCCCGCTCTCGCGCCGGTTGCTGGAACTGCTCGCGATCGAGCTTTACAAAGCCGATGTCTTCACGAGCCGCCAGGTAAGAGAGTTTCTCGGATTTGAAACCCGAGAAGAGCTTTGGGAGTTGTTCAAGAAATACGACGTGCGCGACCATCATTTCACGATGGAAGAGTTGGAAAAGGAGAGAGCGACAGCCGCCGCCCTCTTTGGTGAATGAATGATAGTTATTTCTGACGCTACTCCCATTCGATACCTTGTCGAGATTGATGAAACCCGCATTCTCGAAAAGCTTTTTGGTCATGTAACCATCCCGGAGAAGGTCGCCGAAGAACTCCAACACGAAAAAACTCCTCAACGAGTGAGGGAATGGATGCGATCCTGCCCCGCCTGGATTGAGGTGAGACAAGCAGACATCTCACTCTATATCCCGAAGAGGAAGATCGAAGATGGGGAGCGCGAAGCTATCGCGCTTGCGCTGGAACTCAAAGCAGGACTTCTTCTGGTTGATGATAACGGCGCCATCAACGAAGCTCATCGCTTGAACCTTCCCACATTGCGGCTTTTCACTCTTCTCGAACTAGCCGCTAAAAAGAACCTTTTGGATCTATCTCAGGCGGTTCAGAAAATGCGAAGCACAAGTTTTCGCTTGCCGCCCGCCGAACTCATCGCGGATATGCTTGAGCGCGACCGCCAGAGAAACAGGTTGAAGAGCTAATGCAAAAACACCAGGAAGAACCATCGTTACAAAATTTCGCCGAAGCGATGAAGCGCGATTGGAATGACCGGGCGCGCGAAAACGCCAAGTGGTACATCAACACCGTCAAGAAAGATCAATCCGACGACGAGTTTGATGACACCGGCAAACCCGAAGCGCACAAATTTGTGCTCGGCGATCCGGTGTTGAGCCAGGGCCGCGATTTCAAACAGCGCCGGCTGCTCGAAATCGGCTGCGGCATCGGTCGGATGACGAAGCATCTGGCCGAGGCTTTCGCCGAAGTTCACTCGACCGACGTTTCAGCCGAGATGATCACGCAGGCGCGCGAGCGGTTACGCGATTACCCGAACGTTTTTTTATACGAGACCAGCGGAGTTGATTTCTCCGAGTTGCCCGACGATTACTTCGACCTGATCTTTTCGGTTTACGTTCTTCAGCACGTGCCCGACGTTTCGGTGGTTCATTCAAACATCCGCGACGCGTGCCGGACGCTGAAGCCTGGCGGGTTGTTCAAATTCCAGGTCTGCGGCATTGATCACGAAGCTTACGCCCGAATTCCGAAAGACACGTGGACTGGCGCGGCCTTCTCCGAAGACGAAATTCGGCGCGCCGCGCGCGAAAGCGGCGTGAAGCTGGTGAGTATTCTCGGTTACGGCTCGCAATACACGTGGGTCATCCTGCGCAAGCCGCTTCAAAAAACATCAGCGCCGGCGGCAGGGCGGCTGAAGATCGAATCATTCGGACGCGCCGACGCGCTCGAAATCAAATCCATTCCGTCCAACGGCGATCACGCCTATCTGACCCTCAAGGTTTCCGGCGTTGACGAAAACGAGGCCGACGCCAATAACGTGATTGTGGAAATCAACGGGCGGGATTATCTGCCGATGTACACAGGCTGGGACGGCGCCAACGACATCGAAGCGCAGGGAACCGGCGATGGCCGTCTGGTTCAAATCAATCTCGGAATCACAACGAAGATGCCGCGCGGGAAGGCCAGCGTGCGAGTCAAGACCGGGGGCGAAATATCCGATCCGGTCACGATTGAGATTCTCGAACCGCAGCCGATCATTCCGAAAATCGTCCTGGTCAGCAACGCGGTTGACGGCGGCGTTGACGTTCACGCGCGCGGCGACAAATCCCTCTTCCGCGTTTTCGCGCTGGGCCTGGACGAAACGGCATCGCCCGCGAACGTTCGCATTCAGTTGAACGATCTCATTCTCGCGCCGGAGTCAGTCGCGTTCATTCCGGGCAACATGGCTTATATGAGCGTCGCGCGAATGCCCGAAGATGTTACGCCGGGCGACGTTGAGGTAAGGCTTCATTTCGGCGATCTGATTTCGCCGCCGGAAAGAACCCGCATCATCGGATAAGCTGGCTTGATCGAGCCGGCCTGAAGCGTTGAGCGAACGATCAAATTTGATCGGGGTCGTGGCCTAATTCACGCAACATCGCCGCCAGTTTTTCGGCGCGTTGCTGGGCGGTCTCTTTTTCCGCGCGCTCTTTTTCTTTTTCCGTGCGCTCTTTCGCGGCCAGTTCCTTGCCGGTGAGAATCAGGCCGCCGTTCTCGTCCGTCCAGCGCAGCCACATATCGTTCGCCTCTTCGTATTCGCCTTCCCAGAGTTTCAGGCCGAGGTTGACTCCGGGCAGCCACGCCGAATCGTGCCGGCGATAACTCAAACCATCCAGGCGATAGATCGTCAGAACTTCATCGCCGATCTGCAAATCCGGATCGAAGATCACGTAATAGCCGACGCGCATGCGCGCATACTTGATCTTCTTTTCGGTCGCTTCGCCGCCGACTTTGTTCGAGACGATTTCAATTACCACGTCCGGTGGCTTGCCGTACTCCCAAACGAAATAGGAGCGATGCTCCTTAACCAACAAATCTTCAGGAGCTTCGACATCCAGGCTCAGAAACATGTCGGGCACGATGGCCGGGTTTCTGGGCACATAAAAGACGCCGACATTGGCGTCAGCCAGAAATTTTCTGCCTTCGCCTGGCCCACTCCATGAACTGTAAAGAGATTCGGTCAGGAGTCTCTGCTGTTTGGCTGAGAAGAGGTTGTCCACAGGCTCATCATCCTCCGTGATCAAATGTTGAACATCCGGCGCGCCGACAGGCATCTGTTCGACATCCGGCGTATCAACAGGCATAGGTTGTGACATAGCTTCCTCCTTTGCGTTGGCTTCCCATCAATTGGCTACGTTTGATCAGATGGGCAGGATCAGTCTAGTTGCGGCGTGGGCGAGCGTCAACGAATCGCGGGATCAAGCGGGATAGCTTCGCGGTCTGATGCGGCAGATGAAGGCGCCAAGCAGCAAAATCATCACGCCAATCGCCGCGCCCATCGCGCCGCGACGCAGGCTTTGTGGGCGGTAGATGAATTCGACTTTGTGATCGCCCGCCGGAACCCGGATTCCGCGCAGCGTGTAGTTGGTTCGATAAATCTTCGCCAGCGCGCCGTCAACCAGCGCTTCCCAGCCCTGGTAATAAACTTCGCTCAAAACCAGAAAGCCCTGGTTCGGATTGCTCGTCGCAAGTTCGATTCGATTCGGCTCGTAACGCGTGATCCGCGCCTGTCCGCGCTTCGCGTCGCTGTTGAGCGAGCCGGGGCAGTCGCCGCATTCAGCCTCGACCAACGCCTCGCGCGCCGGATCGAACGCTGCGTCATCAGGGATTCTGCCGGTCTTGATCGTCTTGATCTCATCGCCGGGCGAGAGCGGCAGCGCGCGATCAACGAACCACGCGCGCGGCATCGCCCGCAGATTCTCGTAAACAACCACCTGGCCGAATCGCCCAAGCTCGCGCCAGCGTTCGGCGGGAAATTGATAGGCCGAAAGCGGAGTCGAGACTCCGGTCGTTTCGTCACGCAGCGAAGCCTGAAGAACGTAGAGCGAAGCGTCTTCACGCGCGTAAATCCATTCGATCTTCTCAATCTCCGCGCGGTCGAACCGCAGGCGGCCCATATAACGCAGCGCGTCGAAGCCATCACCGGGGACACGCTCGACCACGCGGGCGCGGCTGTGTTTGATCGCCGCTTTCACGTCAGCGCGGTCGTAAGCCCATTCCGACGTGTCGCGGCCCGCTTGCAATTCGCGTTCGACCACGCGCCCGTCGCGCGCGTGCAACCTGAACTTCAAGACCGGCGCGCCATCCGGCAGATGCGTCGAGTTGGCCATCGTCGAGACGATGGCGATCTCAGTCGCCGCTGCGCCGCCCGCGTCGGTCGTCAGATTGACTCCCGGTTTGAATTCGACGTTGAACTGAGTCCTGGCAAATTTGACGCCGTCGTGATCGAGCAAGCCGGAGCCTTTGGTCGAACCGCCGTTGCCCACGATCAGATATTTGACGTTGAGCAGATCGAGTCCGCGGTCATCCAGCCCGAATGAATTCGGCTCCTGCACGAAGCCTCTGATCGCCGACCCCGCCGTGCCCGTGATCTCGCCCACGCGCACGGGACGCAATATGTCATAACCGCTGACGCTTTGCAGCCCACGCAGAATCGAGATGTTCGGCTGATTGATCGCCTCGTAATTCGGGTCTTCCGGCCAGTTGGCGGCGTAATCGTAAGGCAGCGTCATGTGGCTCATGACCCGGAACGAATTGAAATCCTTCTCGCGGGACTTGATCAACTGCACTGCCGGCGGATCGGCCAGCTTCGCCTTCACGTTGAACTCGGCAATGCGCCAGTGGAAGAAATGGCCGTAGCTGGCGACATCAAGGAGCAGGACAACGATCAGGGAGAGATTGCGGATTGCGGATTGCGGATTGCGGATTTGAAAAGACCAGAGCGATATCAGGCTTAGAACAAAACATCCAACCGGAACCAGGAACTCCGGATTCGCCAGCGAGTGGGCCTGAACCGGAAGCGGATTGACGCCAGCCAGAGATTTGGCGAAGAAACGGTAGAGGACGCCGACGACAATAACGATCAGCGTCATTGCGACTGCGCTATGAATGAATGCCCGCCGCGCGAATTCTTTTGGAAGCCGCATCAGGCGGCTCATCCCCAACCCGGCGAGCATCGCCATCGCAAAGGTGAATTCAAACTGGTGGCGATACAGCCCGCGAAAGCTGTTGTAGCCGGGAATGCGATAGAGTTTGTGGTTCAGCTCGAAAGGAAGGTAGCCGCCGAAAGCCAGCAGCATCGAAACGACCGCGATGCCAAGCCATAGCCAGATGCGCGCGCGATCTTCCGTCTGTTCCGTTATTTCCGCCTTTTCCGTAATCTCTCTTCCGGCTGACCTGTTGCGGTTTGTAACGACTGCAACCATCGCCAGCAGCCACGTCAGCATCCCGGCGTAGCCGCACATGATCGCGGCGATTTCCCTGCCCCAGTATTCCACCCGGTAAGGCGGCAGCATTGCCCCGCCGAAAAAGTAAGGGAAGATCAGCGCGGGCAATTGCCAGGGCGGGAATGAATATGAATCGAAAAAGAGCGGCCCAGGATCGCTGCGCTCGCTCTGCTGAAGCAGTTCGCGCGCAGGCAGCAGTTCGACCAGTGAAATCAGGACGCCGCAAACAACCATCACGGCAATCGCGCCGATGAATCGCGCGCGGGCCGGTCTGTCTTTGCATCGCCACAGCGCGAATGCGGCGCACGGCGCAGCGACCAGCGCGGTGAAAACCATCATCTGCGGCTCGCCGGCGAAAAATTGCAGCGCGATGAAAAGCGCGCCCAGCGCAGTCCATCGCCACAGATTCCGAAGCGAATCCGCGCGCACGATGTTTTCGACCGCCAGCAAAACCCAGGGCAGCCACGCGGCGGCGGCGATGCGCGGAGTCTGCGCCAGGTGGGTGATCATGAATCCGCCGAACGTGAACGCCACGCCCGCGATCAGCGCTCCGATGCGTTCAATGCCGATGCGCCGCGCGTAAAGGTAGGTTCCAACCAGCGCCAGATGATAAGTCGTGATCACCACGACGTTCATCGCCAACCCGGCGGGCAGAATCGCAAACAGCCAGTTCGGCGGATAGAACGCCCCGCCAACGACGCTGGCCATCAACG
>JAJVID010000026.1:0-5074 GCA_022072205.1 Acidobacteriota bacterium | reverse complement strand
TAGGTTCCAACCAGCGCCAGATGATAAGTCGTGATCACCACGACGTTCATCGCCAACCCGGCGGGCAGAATCGCAAACAGCCAGTTCGGCGGATAGAACGCCCCGCCAACGACGCTGGCCATCAACGGCATTCCGCCGAAGATATACGGATTCCACAGCGGCAGTTGACCATCGCTCAGCATTCGCCCGGTGAGCGCGCGCAGTCCGAAGTTCTGCGCCCAGCCGTCGCCGGGAGCCAGTACGACTTTGCCGAGAAGAACGGGGTAGAAGTAGATGAGGGGGATGAGGAAGAGAGAAGCGAAGACAAGGGGAGTGGGGAGTAGGGAATGGGGAGTGGGGGAAGCAAGTTCCTTGTCCCCAACTTCCCCACTCCCCATTCCCCACTCCCCACTCCCCACTCCCTTTGTCCTTTTGTCTTCCATCGGATCAATCAACGAACCGGAATTTGATCAAGGCCCAGATGGCCGCGAAGCCGTCGCGCCAGGTGATCTTCTTGCCTTCCGCAAAATCGCGTCCGTAATAGGAGATCGGCATCTCGTAAAGCTTGTGCTTGCGCTTGAGAATTTTGGCGGTAATCTCCGGCTCGAAATCGAAGCGGTTCGACCTGATCTGCAGATTTTTGATCACGTCGGCGCGGAAGACTTTGTAACAGGTTTCCATGTCCGAGAGGATCGAGTTGTAAAGCACGTTCGTGATGAACGTCAGCATCTTGTTGCCGATGAAATGCCAGAAATTGAAAGAGCGCGCGACCTTGGCGCCCGTCAGGCGCGAGCCATAGACCACGTCGGCGCGGCCTTCCAGAATGGGCTTGATCAACTCGGCGTATTCCGCCGGGTCGTATTCCAGATCGGCGTCCTGAATGATGATGATGTCGCCTGACGCGTAAGTCAGCGCGGTTCTGAGCGCCGCGCCCTTGCCCATGTTCTGAGCGTGGAAATAGACCTTGTACGCCGCGTCCTTGCGCAGATCGTCCAGGATTTCGCGCGTGCCGTCCTTCGATGCGTCGTCAACGATGATCAACTCTTTGCTGACGGCGCCGAGATCAGCCGCCTCGACGCGCTTGATGATCTCGTGAATGGTGTTCGCCTCGTTGTAAACGGGCATCAGGATGGAGAGAAGCGGAGGGTTTTGCATTTCAGATATTATTATTACCAGTTTGAGATTTGCGCAGGAGGGCGCGCTTCGATTCAAGCCCAGTTCAAGCCCGATTCAAGCCCTATTCAAGCCCGATTCAAGGAGGCAGAGAATAACTTATGGCTTTCGGGCAGGCAAGAACTGCGGATCATCGCTTGCTTCTTCCATTAGCATAAAACAGAATGACGGCGCGCCGGTGAGCAATCGGCGGTTCATTTCATTCAGTTAAAAACCACATTCAATTCGGGGAGACTTCAGCAATGCGCGGAAAAATGCCTGGCTTGTTACGCTCGTTTTTTGTTTGCCTGTTCGTATTCGCTTCGACCTGCGGAGCGCAAAACGCTTCGGCCATCGTCGGGCGGTGGGATTTGACGGTTCAGGGAACGGACGCGCCCTATTCGTCGTGGCTTGAAGTCACCGATAGCGGCGGCAAATTGCAGGGCCGTTTCGTCGGGCGATTCGGCAGCGCCCGCCCGATCAAGCAGATCGAATTCAACGGCGGAAAGCTCAAATTCAGCCTGCCGCCGCAGTACGAAAGAATGAAAGTTGATCTAGTCTTCGACGGCAAACTTGCCGGAGCGAAGCTCGAAGGGACGACCAACGGCGAAGACGGCGCGACGTTGAAATGGTCCGGCGTGCGCGCGCCCGCGCTCAAAGCCAAAGCGAATCCGAAATGGGGACAGCCGATCCAACTCTTAAACGGCAAAGACCTGACGGGTTGGAAGCTGCGCGCGGAAAAAGGCAAAGGATGCTGGAGCGTTGAAGGCGGCGCGATGACCAATAGCAAAGGCTGCGTTGACATCATCACCGAACAGAAATTCCAGGACTTCAAACTCAGCCTTGAATTCAAACTCGCCGACCCGCAGACGAACGGCGGTCAGCCGAGCAACAGCGGCCTTTATCTGCGCGGGCGTTACGAAGCGCAAATCCTCGACGATTTCGGCAAGGAGCCTGAGAGTCACGGGATGGGCAGCATCTATGGATTCCTCACTCCGAAGCTAAACGCGTCGAAGAAAGCCGGCGAATGGCAGAAGTACGAAGTTACATTGATCGGTCGCCAGTTGACCGTCGCGCTCAACGGCCAGACGGTGATTGACCGGCAGGATATCCCCGGCATCACCGGCGGCGCGCTCGACAGCGCGGAAGGAACGCCGGGGCCGATCATGCTGCAAGGCGATCACGGCAAGGTGTGGTTCAGGAATGTCGTGCTGACGCCTGCAAAATAACGCTCGTAAAGTTGATGGATGAGCAAAGGCGAGCTTCTCACAAAAATAACCGTTTGGTTGGCGCTCGCGGGGTACGCGACCGGCGCCTCGGTCTATCTGCTTTCTCGCGGAAGGAGGAGATGGGATGAGGTGGCCCGGATGGCCTGGACTGCCGGCTGCGCCGGTCTTCTCCTTCACGTGGCGTGCGCCCTTCACTACTACCACAATTGGAGCCAGGCGTCGGCGTATCGCGAAACCGCGCGCCAGACCGCCGAAGTGACCGGGATGAACTGGGGCGGCGGGCTGTTCATCAACTACGCGCTGATCGTCGGCTGGATTGCGGACGCCGTCTGGTGGCGCCGGGGTCTGGACGCTTATCGCAATCGTCCGCGATGGCTGGCGTCAGCGTGGCAAGGCTTTCTGATCTTCATCATCTTCAACGCCACTGTCGTATTTAAAACCGGCCCGCTTCGCTGGATCGGATTAGGACTCTGTTTGTGGCTGGTCTTCCTGTGGCTGTTTGTGAGCAAAACGTTGGGGCGCTCCGAAGCTAAGCCGAACTTCAAGGAATAAACGAATGGACTCTTTGCGAGTGGAAGCGAATCGCCCGGCGCTGGGATTGGCGCGACTGCCGGTTTATTACGGCTGGGTGAACCTGACAGTGGCGGCGTTGGCGATGGTCGGAACGCTGCCCGGCAGGACGCAGGGACTGGGGTTGATCACTGAGCCGTTGATCAAAGACCTTCAGGTTGACCGCGTGCTCTTCGCACAGATCAATCTCTGGGCGACGCTGCTCGGCTCGCTGCTCTGCCTGGGCGTCGGGCGGTTGATAGACCGGCTGGGCAGCCGCGTGGCGCTGACGGGTGTGGCGCTGGCGTTAGGCGCGGTCACGCTGGCGATGAGCGGCGTGCGGGGCGTCATCTGGCTCGCATTGCTCATCACGCTGACGCGCGGCCTGGGGCAGAGCGCGCTTTCGGTCATCAGCCTGACGATTGTCGGCCAATGGTTCGTCCGCAGGTTGAGCCTGGCGATGGCTGTTTACACCGTCATCCTGAGCGTCGGGTTTATGATCGCCTTCCCCGTTGTCGGAGCGGCTGTGGTTGGGGGCGGATGGCGCGCAGCGTGGGCCGGAGTCGGCGCGGCGATCCTGTTCGGCCTCGCGCCCATCGGCTGGCTGCTTGTGCGGCGCACGCCGGAAGATTGCGGCGTCTCGCTCGACGGCGAAAAACAGACGGAAGAGAAATCGGACGAAGCGGGAACTGGTCACACATTATTTCAAGCTCTGGCGACGCCCGCGTTTTGGATCTTCGCCCTGGCGAGTTCCATTTACGGCCTGATCGCTTCGGGCATCGCGCTGTTCAACGAATCCATCCTCGCGGAGTTGGGCTTCGACGCGGCCACTTATCACAGCAGCCTGGTGATCACCGCTTTGACAGCGTTGGCCGGAAATTTCTTCGGTGGATGGCTGGCGACGAAATGGACGCTGAACCGTTTGATGGCGCTGGCGATGAGCCTGCTGGCGCTATCGCTGCTGGCGCTGCCGCACGTGCGGACGCAGGCGCACGTCGCGGCCTACGCTTCGGTGATGGGCGTCGCGGGCGGTTTTGTGATGGTGATTTTCTTCTCTTTCTGGAGCCGCGCTTTCGGACGCGCTCATCTGGGCAAAATTCAGGGAGCTGCTCAGACGCTGACCGTTCTCGCTTCGGCAATCGGGCCGCTGCTGTTGGCCGAATGCGTGACGCGCACCGGTTCTTACGCCGTAATCTTTTATCTGCTCGCGCTGATTGTCGGCGTGTTGGGAATCGCAGCCTGGTTCGCGCGCGTTCCATCCGACTGGCGTTCAAATTGACGCGTTGAACAATGCCGCGCCAGCGGCGTCACGCGTTGCGCTTCGCAATAACCCCGCGAATGAATTTCAGATTCGCGCTCATATCGTTTTCGACCGAACCGCTGGGGCTGTCGCATTCAAGTTGCGCCCATTTGTCGAAGCCGATGTCGGCCAGCGCGTCAACCACCGCCTTGAAATCAATCTTGCCCTGGCCCAGATAATTCGGATTGTCTTTCAAATGAACTTCGCAGATGCGCGAACGTCCGAGCCAGCGAATCTCTTCGATGACGTTGAATCCGTTCTGAGTCGAATTGCCAACGTCGTAATAGGTCAGCACGGCGGGCGACTTCGACCGTTCCATGATCCGCACGTTGTCGCGCGCCGAGATTGTGTCTTCGAGACCGAGAATCACCCCGGCCTTTTCAGCCGCCGGAGCAATCTCGCGCAACGCGTCGCCGACATAATCCATCTCGGCTGCCGTCTTCAACGCCCACTTGCCGAAGAACGGCAGCAGGATCACTTTCACACCCATCGCCTTCGCAATCGGGATTGATTCAGCCACCCACTGTTTGCCCAGCGGGTCGGACTTCAATCCGTTGACGTGCAGGATGTCCAGACAGAGCGAGGTTATCGGCAATCCGATCTTCTTCGACTCTGCGAGAAAAGCCTTTTGTAAGGCTTCATCTTTCAATTGCATCTGGCGGCCGATGCTGACCTGCACGCCGTCGAAGCCGATCTTTTTGGCCAGCGCGACCGAGTCAGTCTTCGCGGTCTGCCGCAAATTCCAATCGGGAGCGCCGACCTTGAACTTCACGCCTGTCTTCAAAACATGGGCGGCGTATGCGATGAGTTGTTGATGCGCGAGCGCAGCGGATGCAGCCGCAGCGGCGCCAGTCTGCAAAAAGCG
>JAJVID010000186.1:28498-40004 GCA_022072205.1 Acidobacteriota bacterium | reverse complement strand
GCGGGCGCAGCGCGAAGCTGATCGAGATGGCGATCCTGCAGGAGGAGTGGGCGCGCGCCGAAGCCCCGCCGCTGATCAACGCGCTCGGCCTTTACCTGATTGGCCCGACGATCATCGCTGTCGGAACGCCGGAGCAGAAGGCCCGCTTTCTGCCGAAGATAGTTTCAGCCGAAGAGATCTGGTGTCAGGGATTTTCAGAGCCGAACGCGGGCAGCGACGTCGCTTCGCTTGCGACGAAAGCCACGCGCGATGGCGATCATTTCGTGGTCAACGGCCAGAAGATTTGGACCAGCCTGGCTCACGTCGCTGACTGGTGCCTGCTGCTGACGCGCACCGACATGGAAGCTCCGAAGCACAAAGGCATCACCGCGCTGCTCGTTGATATGCACAGTCCGGGCGTTGTGGTGCGCCCGCTCAAACAAATGACCGGCGACGCCAGTTTCAACGAAGTCTTTTTCGACAATGTGCGCGTGCCTGTGGCGAACGTGCTCGGCGAAATCAACAAAGGCTGGCAGACGGCGATCACCACGTTGATGAACGAGCGCGCCAATCTGGGCACGGGCACCTACGTTCAATTCAAACGCAATTTCGATGAATTGATCGAGCGGGCTCGCCAGACGAAACGCGGCGGCAAACCTGCAAGTCAAAATCCAGTCTATCGCCAAAAGCTCGCGCAGGCTTACATCGAGCTTGAAATCTTCAGGCTCACCAACATGCGTTCGCTCACCAAAATCAGCCAGACGGGCGTTCCCGGCCCCGAAGGCTCGATACTCAAAATTCAATGGAGCGAGTTCAATCAGCGGTTTCAACAGACGGCGATGGAGGCGCTCGGCCCTCACGCGCAGTTGTGGGGCTTCGACGACGGGCAGTGGGTCTTCGATTACCTGCGCGCGCGCGCCAACACCATCGAGGCGGGCACGAGCGAAATCCTCCGAAACATCGTCGCCGAGCGCGTGCTTGGCTTGCCGAAGAGCTACTGAAAATGGTGGTTGGTGGTTGGTGGTCGGTGGTCGGTTCTCACGAACCACCAACCACCAGCCACCAACTACCAACCACCAACCACCAACCACCAACCACCAACACACTATGGACTTCGACCTGAGTAAAGCGCAAAAACTTCTCCAACAATCTGCGCGCGATTTCTTCGCGCGCGAATGCAAGCCTGAGCGCGTGCGCGAATTGATGGCGACTGAAACGGCCTTCGATGACGGATTGTGGCGCGCGATGGCCGATCAGGGCTGGACTGGTTTGATCATCCCCGAAGAGTTCGGCGGGCTTGGACTGAGCCTGGTTGACCTGATCGCCGTCTGCGAAGAGATGGGCCGCGCGTGTTTGCCGGGGCCGTTCATTTCGACGTTGTGGGCCGCCGCTTTGATTGATCGCGCGGGCAGCGAGGGACAGCGCAAACAATATCTGGAAGCGATTGCGGCGGGCGAGATGAAGGCGACGGTCGCATTGCTCGAAGAAGACGCCGATTGGAATCCGGCAGCCGTGCAGATGCGCGCTGAAAAAGAAGGCAAAGAATATCGGCTGAGCGGGCGCAAGGAGTTTGTCACCGACGCCGAAGTCGCTGACGTGATCATCTGCGTCGCGCGCGGCAATGATGGATTGGTCTTGCTGCCGGTTGAACGCGGCGCGCGCGGATTGAAGATCACGGCGACACCGGGCATTGACGCGACGCGCAAGCTCTACTCGGTCGAATTCGGCGATGTGGTCGTGGCTGAAGCTGACGCGCTCGCGTTCAACGCGCGCACGCAGGAGGCGATTGAATCGGCTACGGACATTGCGATTGTCGCGCTGTGCGCCGAGATGCTCGGCGGAATGCAGTGGACGCTGGAAAACACCGTCGAATACGCGAAGACGCGGCAGCAGTTCGGCAAGCCGATTGGCATTTATCAGGCCGTGCAGCATCAGTGCGCCGATATGTTCAATTTCACCGAAGGCGCGCGTTCGGCCACGTATTACGCGGCGTGGGCGGTTTCGGAAAACGATCCGTCGGCGAAGCTGGCTGTGTCGGTGGCTAAAGCTCATTGTTCAGACGCGGCGCGCGAAGTCGGCAATCGTGGGGTGCAGCTTCACGGCGGCATCGGCTTCACCTGGGAACACAACATGCAGCTTTACTACAAACGCGCCAAAGCGTCTGAGATTATGTTCGGCGACGCCAATCATCACCGCGAAGAGGTCGCGCGGAAAGTCGTGGATGAGGTTGAAGGCTGATCCTGATCGAGCGATGCGCCTGGAATTTATTGTGACTTTCAGCGTCGCGCTATCGTCTTACTGAACGGATCAGGCCGCCATTTCGAGGGTTCGTGGAAAACGGCGGCGCAATCAGTTCAAATTCACTCAAACTTCACAGGGAGGCACGACAATGAAAAGAGCATTGATGTTTTGTGGCGTGTTCTGCGCAATGATGATCGGCGTAGCAGCGGTGAGCGCGCAAAAAGGCGCCAACTTCGCGGGCACGTGGGAACTGGACAAAGGCAAGAGCCAGTTGCCGCAGATGATGGCGGATCGGCTGCAGGGCGCAACGTGGACAATCACGCAGGACGACAAACAAATTTCGCGCGATCAGAAGCTGAATATGGGAGAAGGCGGCGGTGGCGGCGGACGGGGGATGATGGGTGGCGGAGGCTCATTGACCGTCAAGCTTGACGGCAGCGAGACGACCGCTGAAACCCAGCGCGGGAAATCAACCTCGAAAGCGAAATGGCTCAATGACGGTAAGACTATCGAGATCAATACCGTCTCCAACTTCAGCACCCCGAATGGCGATTTCACGTCAACAACTGTCGAACATTGGGAACTGGCCGATGAAGGCAAGACGCTCAAGGTTCATCGCAAGTCGGAATCCCCGCGAGGCACGAACGAATCAACCTGGGTCTTCACTAAGAAATAAGCCCGCAATCGAAAGAGCATGGAGTTCAGGCTTCAGCCTGCCGCTTTTGCGTTGAAACGCGCCGGCAGGCTGAAGCCTGAACTCCATGCTCTTTCCTATCTTAATTCCTTCACCAACGCCTGCATCTGTTTGAACTCCGCCGTTCCCGCCGGACACAATTCAAACAACGCCATCTCAATCGAGGAGATGATCGCTCCCGCCCTGGCCATCTTGTTTATCGCCACTTCACGATTCCTGACCAACCGAGTTGAAACAGCGTCGCTCAGCAAATGTACCTGATAGCCATTTTGCAACAGGTCGTGCGCCGTCTGGCTGACGCAGATGTGCGCTTCGATGCCGCACAAGATCACCTGCTCGATGTGGCGTTCACGCAGCCGCGTGTCGAATTCCTGCGCGCCGCAGGCTGAAAACGAGAGCTTTTCGATTGGCTGAACGCCTTCGGGCAAATGGCGCCCGATTGTTTCGACCGTGCGTCCAAGCCCTTTCGGATATTGTTCGGTGACGATGATCGGCAGGTTGAGCAGATTGCAGGCCTCGACCATCAGCGCGATGCGCGAGGCCATCTCGTCAAAATCAGCAATGATCTTGCTGAACGCCTCCTGCACATCAATCACGGCCAATGCGGCGCGTTTGCGGTCGAGTAATGCCGGATGTTTCATCGTTGACCTCTCATTTCGTTTCGGCGGTTGTCGCCACTGGCGCTGGCGCGCTTGTCACCCAGGCCGTCCACCACAGATCGCGCAGCATCTGCGCCCCGGCGGCCAATCGCGCGCTGACAAATTTCTTGTGCTCCGGCGAAGTGGTCTTGTCGCCGAACGGTTCCTGTTTGTCGAGGATGTAAAGCTGTTCGACCAGCGCGTTTGAGCTTCGCAGGTAATTCCAAATCTCTTCGCGCGGTTTTTCGATCACGCGCGGCGCGCCGACCAGCGGCGCCACGTCGTTTATTTGAATGTGCGATTGCACGTAGAGTTCTTCAAAGCGGTAATGGATTCCATTCTCGCGCGTGTAGGTCGTGTAGCCTTTCGGGTTGGCGCCGGACCATCCGTTGTAATGGATCGTGGTGTGATGCGGGTTGGCCGCGTCGCTGACGTAATGGCCCAGAATGCCTGCGTCGTTGATGATTCGCTGCTCGATCCATTTGCGCTTGTTTGAATCTTTCTCGGCGCGCCACAAACGGAATTCGATGCGCAGGCGTTGAAACATTTCGAGAATACTGAACGGAACGAATCCGGCGGTTGTGGGCTTCTGGCCCGCTTTGATCATCTCGGCGGTGAATTCGTAGCGGTTGACGGCGTTGAATGCGGCGGGCGGAACGAGTTCCATATCGAGAAAATGATCAGGCGCATACGCTGAATCCAGAGCCTTGTCCAGATTCGATTCCTCGCGGCTGCGCCAGCGATCCGGTTCCGGATTGAGGTAGCCGAGTTGATTGACCGCCTTGCGGAAAAACTTCGGCGCTTCGGCGGGGAAATTCATCGCCGCCGCGCGGCCCGACAGTTCGTGGCCATGCGCGCCCCAGCCATTCACGTCTGAAGGCCGAGTAGCCAACAGCGCGGCGGAAGCCAGCAGACAGAGCAGAATTCTTGCGATTCGATTCGTCATCTCTTTCATCTGTTTTATCTGTTTCATCTCCTGTTTCATCTCAAACCTCAATCTCAAATCTCAGATCTCAAATCTCAAACTCTCGGTTCGCTCACTTTTCGAGGGGTTTTTGAAAATAGGAAGCCGAATAGAATACTGATTGAACTGATGCTACAGATCGGAACGGATCAGATCAGCCTCAATCCGTCGCATCCGTTCGATCAGTATTCTATTTTGGCTGATCAGATGGAACACGGATTGAACTGATGCGACTGATTGCGACGGATTTGATCTGTTCCAATCAGTCGCATCAGCTCAATCCGTATTCTATTCAATGCTGTATTTTCAAGACACTCGCGAAAAGTGAGCGAACCGAGAGTCAAATCTCAAATTCCAGATTCATCTCTGCGGCGGCAGATCAACGCTGAAAAGCTTTTTGCCGTTGATGTCGCGCAAGCCAACGGTCATCACTCCGG
Organism: Acidobacteriota bacterium; assembly: GCA_022072205.1. GTDB lineage: Bacteria > Acidobacteriota > Blastocatellia > RBC074 > RBC074 > JAJVID01. The sequence continues at coordinate 35,051 of JAJVID010000186.1, read as the reverse complement.
TCTTGCCGTCAATTTTGACCTCGCCGAAAAACTGGAAGCCGTCTTTCGGCGAGCGGTTCGGTTTCATGCCTTGCGGAACGCCGATGAATTTCACTTGCGGGCCGAACGTGTTGTCCATCTTGTCAGGGCCGAACGTGCCTGCGTTCAATGGCCCGGCGATGAATTCCCAGAACGGATTGAAGTCGGTGAATTGCGCTTTGGCCGGATCGTAAAAATGCGCCGCGCAATAATGCACGTCCGTCGTGATCCAGATGATGTTTTTGATCCTGTTTCGCTTGATGAATCGCAGCAGTTCAGCCAACTCAAGTTCGCGCCCAAGCGCCGGGCCGTCGCCGTTGGCGAAGGCTTCAAAATTCTTTCCGTCGCGCACGACGATGCCGATGGGCATATCGCTGGCGATCACTTTCCACGTCGCGCGAGAGGCGAGCAATCGCTGCTTGATCCACGCCATCTGCGCGGAGCCGAAGAACACGGTTTCGTCGCTTGCCTTTGTCTGCCGGTTCGGCGTGTTCGGCCCGCGATAGCTGCGCTCATCCAGCATTATCACATCGAGCAGCGGGCCGTAGCTGGACGCGCGATAAATTCGTTCGGGATCGTCCGCGTTGAAGCGCAGCGGCAGGTAATCGAGAAATGCTCGTTTGGCGCGCGCCGCCAACAGATCAACGCTTTTGACGGTGTAGCGGTTGTCGTCATCAAGCCGCTGTCCCGGATACCAGTTGTTGCGGACTTCGTGATCATCCCATTGCGCCAGGATTGGAACTTCAGCGTTGAAGCGGCGCAGATTTTCATCCAGCAGGTTGTAACGATAAGCGCCGCGAAATTCGTCCAGCGTTTCTGCGACTTTCGATTTCTCCGGCGTCGTCAGATTCTTCCAGATCGAACCGTCATCGAGTTTGACTTCGGCCTGGATGACGCCGTCGGCGTAGACCGTGTCGCCGGAATGGATGAAGAAATCGGGCCGCGCGAGCCGCATCGTCTCGAAGATTTTCATCCCGCCGAATTCAGGATTGATGCCCCAGCCTTGCCCGCACACGTCGCCGCCCCAGACGAAGCTCACGTCGCGTCGCGTGTTCGGCGCGGTTTGAAAACTGCCGATGAGCGGTTCGCTGGAGACCTTGCCGTCGTTCAAATCCTGAAACGTGACGCGATAGAAAATCTTCTGCCCGGCGGGCAGATCGGTCAGATCAATTCGCGCGGTGAAATCGCTCGGTTCAATCGCCGCCGGGCCGATGATGCGCCTTGCGTCTTTGAAAGATTCCGTCGTCGCGTGCTCGACGATCATTCGCGCCGGGCGATCAGCGCGGCTCCAAATGACGGCGCGATTCGATGTGACATCGCCGCTTTGCGCGCCGAAGGGAATCTGCGGGCGGAGTTTGTCGGACGTGATGATGGCGAACGCCGAGCCGCGCAACGCCGCTGAAGCCGCCGCAGCCTGCGCCGTTTTCAAGAGAAATTTTCTTCTGTTCATCGGAAATCTTTCGCTATAGCGTGCGTGAAAAAGTCTGCCGTCGCGCCTGATCCGTTCGGTTGAGCCGCGCGTCGAAGATCATCGCGACGTTGCGCATGAAGATGCGACCCAGCGTCGTGACCGTGATCGCTTCGCGGTCGAGGCGGACGAGTTGATCCTGTTCCAACTCGCGCAGGCGATCAAGCTCCGGCGCGAATCGCTCATCGAACTCGATTCCGAATTCCTGTTCGATCTCGGCCTTCGGCAAAAAGCCGTGACACAAAATGCGGTTGATTATCGCGCGGCGCAGTTTGTCTTCCGGCGTGATGCGCAGCCCGCGCATCACCGGCAAACGGTCCTGATCAATCGCTTCGTAATAGCTCGGCAGCTCGCGCCAGTTTTGCGCGTAGACGTTTTCCAGACTGCTGATCGCGCTGACACCCAGGCCGTAAAGATCGCAGCCGGCTTTGGTCGTGTAGCCTTGAAAATTGCGCGTCAGCGTGCGGTCATCCTGCGCGTGGCAAAGCTCGTCGTTGGGTCGCGCGAAATGATCCATCCCGATGTAGCGGTATCCGGCCTCGGTCAATTGTTCAATCGCGCGGCGGAAGATGCGGAACTTCTCGAAGCCTTGCGGCAGATGTTTGGCGAAGCTGCCCTGCTGTTTTTTGAGCCAGGGCACGTGCGCGTAGCTGAAGAGCGCGATCCGGTCGGGGTTGAGCAGCAGAATCTTCTCGACCGTTTGCGTGAAGCCTTCGACCGTCTGATGCGGCAAGCCGTAAATCAGATCAATGTTGATGCTGTCGAAACCGAGATTGCGACACTCGTCGAAGACCGCTTTGGTCATTTCGTAAGGCTGGATGCGGTTGATGGTTTTTTGAACGAGCGGATCGAAATCCTGCACGCCCATGCTGATCCGGTTGAATCCCAATCGGCGCAGCGTCCGGCATTGCTCTTCGCTGGTCGTGCGCGGTTCGATCTCGATGCCGATTTCGGCGTCGTCCGCGAATTTGAAGCGCGAGGCGAGGCGCGCGAAAAGCTCTTCGATCTGTTCAGCCGTGAGATAAGTCGGCGTGCCGCCGCCCCAATGCATCTGCTCGATGCGGCGCGAAGGATCGAGCCGCGCGCCGAGCCAGTCAATTTCTTTTTTCAATCGGGAAAGATAAGGCGCTGAGATTTCTTCGCCCTTTTTGCTGATCACGACGTTGCAACCGCAGAAGAGGCAGAGCGATTGGCAGAAAGGCAGGTGGACGTAAAGCGAGATTGGCGCGCGGCTCGCGATGGTCTCTTCAATCGCCGCCTGCCATTCGTCCTCGCCGAAGCTGTCGCTCCATTCGGGCGCGGTCGGATAGCTGGTGTAGCGGGGGCCGGGCTGGTTGTATTTCCCCAGAATCTCCGAAGGGAAAAACACCTGCTCGCCTTGCAGATCAATCTCGATAAGTTCGGTTGTGCGCATCGTCTATCATCTTTCCGTTAAAGATCCCGCTCCACACCACACAGGCAATTGCAAATTGACCTGGTGGACGGTTTCGGAAGTGATCCACCTTGCGGCGCGACTATTTTTCTGTCTGCCATTTTTCTGTTGGCCATACACAAACAGAAAAATGCCAGACAGAAAAATTCCTGGCGCCAAGTAGGTGGATTACTTTTGAAACCATCCACTAGCGGACAGTTCCAGAAATCATCCACCCGGCTTGAGGAGAATATTTTTCTGTCCCCCATTTTTCTGTTAAACCCGCTTCCAACAGAAAAATGCAGGACAGAAAAATGTCGTTCCAGGCCGGTCAGGTCAGGTGGATTATTTCCGAAATTCTTCACTAGGAACGCTGCTTCTCCCAATCTTCGATCTGCTGTTGCGAACGGTTGAGCCTGATGCGGTCGCTTCCAATGTTGGCCACCCAATCGGCGGGCACGCGCATCGGGTGTTTCAGCACGAAGCCGCGTGTGATGACGATTCCGCTCAACCTCCAGTCGGGTTCGCTGAGCAACACCTCGTGAACTTCGCCGATCTTGTGCCCGTCGCTCGATTCGACCGGCAGGCCGCGATTGACGGCGCTTTCGGTGGTCGAGAGCAATTGATCGGTGACGACGACGCCGGGCGGATGATACGGATCGCCGAATACGTTGGCGACGAATGGGAGAACATAGTTGATCCAATCGGACGGCTTGATCTGCGAGCGAGGATGCTCAGCGTGCTCTTTGTCCAACTGGCCCAGCGTGACGTAATGCTGCATCTCGAAGTTGGGCAGTTCGGCTATCTCTTCGTCCGTCCGGTCAATGATGACGCGGTCGTGTTCAGACTTGATCACCCAATCGAACGGCATCAGCAGATGTCTGGCGTTAAGCAATCCGCCGTGTCTGACCACCAGGTGAGTAGCCTCGTAAAAATGATGGTTCAACACCACCCGCTCGACTCGTCCGACTTCGTGGCCTCGACTCTCGATTGTGGCTCCAATATTAATTTCCAACATGACTTTGTCTCCTCTGATGGCGTGACTACAGCTTTTATTGCCGATGATGGAGACATTGTCAAATCTCACCTGCGGCGCCCCCTCCCGCGCCGTTCCCTTCTCTCTTCCCGTTCGTGATCTTTGTCGGCCTCATCATCATCGTCGTCAACGGCGCGGACGAACGCGCTGCGCACCGGCGCCGGCATTCGCGAATTGGCGCCGCGCACCGACATCCAGATGATCTCGTTGAATTCGATGTCGGGCGCCGCGTCTTCCTTGCTGAAATCAAGCTCGGCGGAACGCTGCGAGCCGGGCGCGTTCTGCGGATTCTTCTCGGCCAGATCAACGCGCGCCGCCAGGCTCTTGAACGGCGTCAGGTCGGCTTTATTCGTGAAGCTGTTGTACATCGGCGTCGCTCCGGCGTCGTACTGGCTCATCGGCGGCAGCCCCAGAATCAACTCCATCGTTCGCAACAATCCCGAAGTCGTGTACATCGTCGAATCAACGTGGCGGCGTTTGGTGTAAGGGCTGACGACGAAAGCGGTCGAACGATGCGCGTCAACGTGGTCGGGGCCGTTCTGCGCGTCATCCTCGACGATGAAAACCGCCGTCTCCTTCCAATACCGCTCGCTGTGCGTGACGGCTTCGACCAGGCGTCCGACAGCCAGATCGTTTTCGGCCACGTGCGCGCGAGGCGTCGGAGCGCCGGCCCGCGTGCCTTGAGTGTGATTGCCGCCGATGCGCACGATTTGAAACTGAGGCAGTTGACCTGACTTCTCGTATTCGCGGAACTCTTCCAGCCAAGCGTCAATGCGTTTGTTGTCGGGAATGTTCAAATCCCAGGGCGGGAAAGTCGGGCTGAAATGGCCTTCCAGCGATGTCTCGTTGGTGTAATTCTCGCGCCTCGGCGCGGCGTTCGGATCGCCGCCCGTCTCGCCGCCGCCGCCCGGTTTGCCCGGACGCGAGCTGATGAATTCGCCGTAACTGCGATAACTGACTCCGGCGCGCGCGCAATAATCCCAGATGTAACCGCCCGTAGGCCGCGATATTTTCTTGCCGCCTTCGTAATCGTAAGTGCGCCCGCGCTGCGAATAATTCGTCGGCCAGGTCTTCTCGACGTAATCGGTGGCGTAAGCCGCCGTTGACCAGTTGTGGCCATCGGCTGAGACTTCGGCGTCAACGTAAAAATTATCGAGCAGCACGAATTCGCGCGCGATGGCGTGTTGATTGGGCGTGATCTCTTCGCCAAACAGGCAGAGGCTCGCGTCGCCGTTGCCTTCCTTCATATCGCCCAGCACCTGATCGTAAGTGCGGTTCTCCTTGATCACGTAAATGACGTGTTTGATCGGTGACGGATCGCCGATGCGGACTGGAATCGCGGTCTTCTCTTTCGGCGGGCGCGCGGCTTTCAACATCGCGTCGGTGTAAGGCGAATTGGCGTAAACGCGGCGCGTAAGCTGCGCGAGCCGCGCCTTCGCCGGCAGATTGATCAACGAGATTGTGCCTTTCAGCAAGCTGCCGATGTATTGCGTCGTGCGTCCTTTCAGCGGGCTTGGGCCTTCGGGGTTGGCCGCCGACGCGACGCCTTTGCCGTTGGCGACGAAGATTCGCCTGCCGTCTTTGCTCACGCGCACCGAAGTCGGATACCAGCCGGTCGGGATGAAACCTTCCACTTCGCTCATCGCCCGTTTGGCTACATCAACGACAGCGACGTTGTTGTTGTCGGCGTTTGCAATGTAGAGCGTCTTTTCATCGGGCGAGAGCGCGACGGCGTTGGGCGTGCTGCCAATGGGTGATTTCGGATGCAGCGCGGTCGAGATCGCTTCAATCTCTTTCATCTGCGCGGTGTCAATGACCGAGACCGTGTTGCTGTTGGCGTTGGCGACGTACAGAGTTTTGCCGTCGCGCGTCAGTTCCAGATCGTTCGGATGATCGCCGGTCTGAATGTTTCCGACAACTTCATTTCTCGCCGAATCAATCACGGCGACGCTGCGCCCGCCCCAGATGCTGACGTAAACGCGTTTGCCATCCGCCGAAACTTCGCAATCATATGGATATTCGCCGACCGCAATCTTCGTGATGACTTTCTGATTGGCCAGATCAACGACGGCGACTTTATGCGTCAGGTTTTCGGCGATGTACAACCGTCTGCCGTCCGGCGTGGCGGCGATGCCTGCGGGGAATGCGAATTCGCCAAGACCTTTGCGCCGCGCTTCGGCGCGCGCTCTGTCGCTGAGTTTGTGGTAATCCTCGCTGCCCAGAATGATCTTGCCTGACGGCGTCGCCCTGCCGTTGGCGAAATCGAAGATCATCACTTCGTTATCATCGCCGCCCGAAACGAAGAAGCGTTTGCCGTCCGGCGCGAATGCCAGACCGAGCCAGGATTTTTTCACGCCCACGGTTTGCGCGCTCTGACCGGTCTTCAGGTCAATCACGTTGATCGTCTGATCGCCCGCGCCGTTGGTTGTCACCAGCAGATAGCGCCCGTCATTGCTCATAACCGTGTTGAGCGGCAGATCGCTGACCGGAACTTGCGCGCCTTCGGGCGTCAGCGTCCAACCGTTGGACAGCAGCGTGCCGACGGCGGTCTTGCCGGGAGTCTTGCGCGGCGCGCTTGCCGCTTTCGATTGCGCGATTGCGGGAATGATTTGTACGGGCA
>JAJVID010000186.1:26472-28398 GCA_022072205.1 Acidobacteriota bacterium | reverse complement strand
TGCGCGCCTTCGGGCGTCAGCGTCCAACCGTTGGACAGCAGCGTGCCGACGGCGGTCTTGCCGGGAGTCTTGCGCGGCGCGCTTGCCGCTTTCGATTGCGCGATTGCGGGAATGATTTGTACGGGCAGCAACAACGAAAGGCAGAGCAGACGGACGGCGGCGTTAGAGAGGCGAATGCGCATATCTTCTCCTTGAGTCGGTTTGACGATTTGTGATGAAAAAGTGACCGGACAGGAACAAGGGATATACCGAACAGGCGGAATGAACGGAACAAACAGAAACCACCTCTCTGGTTCTTTTCCGTCTTTTCCGTTATTTCCGTCTTTTCCGTAATCTCTCTTCGGCTTGCTACAAAAATCAGCGCGCTATCGAAACCAGCGCGGGCGCGGCTATCTCAGCCTCAAACTCCTCGTCGTGAACGCCTATCGCAAGGTCGAGTTCGGCCTCGACATCGCCGATGGCCGCCGACAGCGATTTAAAGTCGAAGAGGTTGTGATCGAGCATGTGAGTGTTGACGACGTTGCCCATCGCCTTCAGCATTGATTGGCGGACGTGCGGAATCTCCTTCTGCAAATCGTCAATCAGCCGTTTGACTCGTTTGCGCTTCAGGTTCTCCTGCGAGCCGCACAGATTGCAGGGAATGATCGGGAAATCCTGCATCGTGACGTATTCGGCGATGTCTTTTTCCCAGACGTAAGCCATCGGGCGGATCACCGTGTTGCGCCCGTCGTCCGAGCGTAGCACGGGCGGCATCGCCTTCATCGTTCCGACGAAAAACAGATTGAGCAGGAATGTTTGCAGAATGTCGTCGGCGTGATGACCGAGCGCGATCTTTGTGCAGCCTTCTTCGACCGCGACGTTGTACAAAATGCCGCGCCGCATCCGCGCGCAGACCGAGCAATAGGTCTTCGGCTCCAGACGTTTGACGACCGAATAAGTGTCCTGCTCGACAATGCGGTAAGGGACGCCGATGCTCGAAAGATATTCAGGCAGGACGTGTTCGGGGAAACCCGGTTGTTTCTGATCCAGATTGACCGCGAGGACATCGAAGTTGACCGGCGCCCGGCGTCTTATTTCCATCAACAGATGAAGCAGCGTGTAGCTGTCCTTGCCGCCGCTCAGGCAGACCATGACTCGGTCGCCTTCGGTGATCATTCCGAAATCCTTGATCGCTTCGCCCACTCGGCGCAGCAGCTTTATTTGCAATTGCTCTTGTCTATCTATCAATTTTGATCGCTCCGTTTTGACGGTAATGTTTTGAATGCGTTTGATCGAAGCGAAAGCTTAGGGCAGGCAGCCGTGCGCGTCAAATTGCGAAGTGATCGAATCCGCGAATTGACAGAGGCCTGATCTCGCCGCCGCGTCGCAGCAGAAGCCGAGACGACGCCCGAACCTGATCCGCCGGGACGATTTCGCCGATGCGCGAAAGCTTCAACCCGCAATCATCCGCAATTTCAAACAGCCTGGTTTCATTGTCGCGGCTCGCTGTCAGCAGCAACTCGAAATCTTCTCCGCCATTAACCGCAAAAGCGAAAGCCGCTTCAGGCTCTTTCAAGATCAGGCCGACCTCGCGGGCCACTGGCGCGGAATCGAAATCAACAATCGCCGCGACTCCGCTCTCTTCACAGATGTGCGCCAGGTCCTGAGCCAGGCCGTCGCTCACGTCAATCATCGAATGCGCCAGACCGAATTCGCCAACTCGCCGCCCGAATTCGACGCGAGGATCGGGCCGCAAATGCGCGCGCAGAGCCGATTGCGTCAAGTTGTCTTCGCTCTCGTTCACGCGCGCGCCGTCAAGTAACAATTTCAACCCGGCTGCCGACGCGCCAATCGAGCCTGTCAGATAGATCGCGTCTCCGGCTTTCGCGCCATCGCGTCGAACGGCCTTTCCGGCCCCGCAATGCCCGATCACAATCGAATCAATTG
>JAJVID010000186.1:23968-26116 GCA_022072205.1 Acidobacteriota bacterium | reverse complement strand
GATTGATGTTTCGCCGCCTGATCGCGAATACGTTTTATGAAATCAAATTCGCTCTGCATTTACTGCTACGTCGAATCCGTGTCGCCCGCCTTATTGATTTCGGTTTTGACTCGATTGAGCCGCCGCCGTCGCAGCGCCGCGCACGACGCCAAGCCCGGCCTGACCGGATTTCATTGCGCTTTCAGCGACGCGTTTGATGTCGGCTTTTTTGACCTCGCGGATCAGATCGGGTTGCGATTCGACGTCTGAAGGCTTGCGCCCGAAGATGACCGCGCGCGCATATTCCAGAGTTCTCGCCGTGTGATTCTCCAGCGCGATGGCGTAACGTCCGATCTCGGCGTTGCGGCCCTGCTCGAACTCTTCGTCTGAAATTTGCGAGGCGACCAGGTTTTGCAGCGCGGCCTGCAACGCCTCGCGCGCGCGCTGCTCGTTTTCGGGCAGCGTCGCAAATCGGGCGAACAACGCGCCGGAGGCCAGACGCTGATCGGCGACCAGAGCCACGTCGTCTGTCAGATTCAATTTGTCTCGCAACTCTTCGGTCAATTTCCCCGAAGACGCCATCGTCCCCAACATCGCCAGCGCAAGCTGATCGTTCTGCTTCTCCGGCGTAAGCTGCGGCGTGCGGAACCCGACGGCCAGCGCCGATGATTGCCGCAATCGCTGTTCGATTTTGTCTTCGGGCGTCGCGTAGTTGTTCGGCAGATTGGCCTTGATCGTTTTGTCGAGTTCGTTGCGCCTCAATCCTTCGGAGAAAATTCTGGAAACGAGCGCCGACCCGTCCGTGTCGCCGACGATCAGCACGAGCGGGTACTGCCGCTTGACCGTCTTCGCGTGCCACGCATCCAGCTTCTCTTCGTTTGCCGCCTTCACGACTTCGGCCAGCCCGAATCGCGGCAGCCCGTAAGGATGACCGGGATAGAGCGACGCCAGCATCAAATCAATTGATCGAGCTTCGCCGTCATCCCGTCGCCGCGATTGGCGGGCGATCAACGCGTCGCGTTCGCGCGCCACTTCCACCTTGTCGAAGTATGGATTTTCGATTACGTCCAGCAGCAGCTTGATCGCAGGCTCGGCGTTGCGCGACATCACGTCGAGCGTGAAGCCGAAGAAATCCGGCTCGTTGACGATCTGAATCCGGCCTCCGTAACTTTCCAGTTCGTGCGCGATCAGGTCGAACTTGCGCGTCGTCGTGCTCTTCATCATCGAACGCAGCATCAACTCGGTCATGCCGCTCGTCGTCTGGTCTTCGATCAAACGCCCGCCCTGAAAATAGACGCCGACCGAAAGCTTCGGATAGGCCTTGTCCTCGCGCACGTAAGCGCGCGGCCCGCGCAGCACCGAATAATCCCTGATCGGCAAAGGCACGCTGGCGATGATCACGTTCTGGCCTTCGCTCGCCTGCCCGCGCTCGTCGCCCTGTTTGAATTCTTTCAACGCGACCGCCGGTTTGACATCTTCGGGCCTGATCGGCTGAGCGGCTTTTGATTCAAACGTCAGAATCAACTCGGCGAATTTTTCCGGCGTGAACGTGCGCGCCGGCGCCTTCGACGATTCGTATTCGTGGACTGAAGCGTTGGCCAGCGTCAGATATTTCGCCGCCGCCTGCTGAACGTCCTGCGGGGTGACGGCGCGGATGCGCGCCAGGTTTGAATCGAACAATCGGAAATCGCCGAGTTGAATCTGATAGCGAGCCAGCGTCTCGGCCTCGTCTTCGTATTTCGAAATCGTGTCGAAAAACTGTTTTTCCAGCATCACGCGGGCGCGCGACAATTCGGCCTCGCCCACGAGTTCGCGGCGGAAGCGTTCGATCTCGCGGAAATATTCGGCCTCGGCGCGGTCAATCCGGTCGGGATCAACTCGCATTTGCGCGACGAACATTCCGGCGCCGGGTAGCCACACGTGATTCGCGTTGATCTCGAAAACGACGCCGGCCTTGTCGCGCGAAGCCTGCCCCTCGCGCAAGCCCTGCCACAGGCGTGACCCCTGGCCCAATCCCAAAACCGCCGCCATCACCTGCATCGTCGCCGCCTCCTTCAAACCTTCTTTATCGGCCTTGAGCGCGGGCGTGCGGTAACCGATTGTGACAATGCTCTCGCCAATGTCCGCGCGCGAATTGCCGTAACGCAGCTTGTCCTGCGCAGGCTCTTC
>JAJVID010000186.1:11718-23868 GCA_022072205.1 Acidobacteriota bacterium | reverse complement strand
ACGATTGCGGATTGCGGATTGCGGATTGCGGATTGGTTTTCGGCAGGCGCCGGAGCAGGTTTGGAATTTGCGGCGGTTGTTTTTGGCGCGCTGGCTGCGGGCGGTTGGGTTGTGGTGATTTTTTTGAAATTGCCGAAATTGAGTTGAACCTCACCGAGCGCCTTGAGCGAAAAGATGTCGCCGACGACCGTGACCACAGTGTTGGCCGGGTGGTAATGATTTTGATAAAAAGCCATCGCCTGATCGCGCGTCACGGAAGCCGGCGCCGAATCAGACACCGCGCCGCCGCGCCTCAGGCGATTCACAGTGAACGCCGTCGCAAAGAGTTTTTCAATCGCCGCCGCGTCTGCCCTGTCCTGCTCGCGTTTGCTTTCGAGCAACGCCAATTGCGCCGCGCCCTTCACGTCTTCAGGTTTAAAAGCCGGATGTTGGATCAGATCGGCGAGCAATTCGATCATCGCCTGATAACTTTCAGACGGAGCGATGAGATTGTATGAAGTCTGATCGTACCCGGACTTTGAACTTAAAACTCCGCCGAGTTTGGCCACCGCCCGATCAATCGCCGCGCCTGACCGCGTGGCCGTTCCCTTCAAAACCAACTGTCTGGTTAGCCGCGCCATTCCCGCCGCTTCTTCGGGATCGTTGACCGAACCCGCTTTGACGCTGACATTGACGGCCACGAGCGGCGACGAATGGCGTTCGCGCACGATCACGGTCAACCCATTCCTCAACACGTACCGCGAGATTGCGCCGTCAACATCCTGCCGCGTCAACTTGCCGCCATCGGGTATGCCGAGCACGGTGGTTAATGGCGTGTTAGGTTTCGGCGTCGGTTTCGGCGCCGGAACCGGTTGCCGCCCGCGCCCGCTCTGCGCCGGAGCAATAATTGAAATTGCCAAAATCAAAGAAAACAGCGCGATGATTGAAACAGTTGTCTTCCCGCTACGATACATCTTCTTCCCCTCAAGCCTAATGAAATGCGATTCAGACTTTAGCACGAACAAAACGAATTACAACCTCGTCTTGCCGTGAGCTTTTCTTCAGTTATTGAACGAGAGTCGCGCCGGAAATTGCCGGTCGCTGAAGATGTTTGTCTGACCAGAAAGCCTGAGCGCCTGATGCGCAAAAAAGCCCGTAAATTCGGGATTTTGCCGCTTTGCAACTTAATGCGCTTTGTCTATAATCCGCGACTTGCTGTAACGTCAAAAATCCAAATAGAACAAGGAAGCGCCAGCTTATGTTGCTACTTACACTAGGCATCAGCCTATTAACGTTGCTCTACCTGAACAAACGATTCTCCCCATCAATTTCAATCACCCGTTTTCGCCGCGCCGCTATGGCGATTGCGGCGGGCATTGCTCTGGTCGGCGTCAATGCCGCGTCGGCTCTGGCCGCGCAGCCGCACGGCGAAGGCGCCGCGCACAGAGGCGGCGAAGCCAGTTTGAAAATCCCCGATCTTTCATCGGTCAGTTTTATGGGCGTTGACGGCCGCTCGCTGCTTTTGATCGGCCTGCTCGTTTCGTTTCTGGGGATGGTCTTTGGCCTGGTCATCTACATGCAGTTGAAGAAACTGCCTGTCCATCGGGCGATGCTCGAAATTTCCGAACTGATCTATGAAACCTGCAAGACCTATCTCGTCACGCAGGGCAGATTCATTCTCATCCTCTGGGCGTTCATCGCCGCAATCATAGTTCTTTATTTCGGTGTGCTATCGCCTGTTCCCGACAAGCCGCTTGCGGTTACGTTGCCGATTATTCTGCTCTTCAGTCTGGTCGGCATCGCGGGCAGCTACGGCGTAGCGTGGTTCGGCATCCGCGTCAACACTTTCGCCAATTCGCGCACGGCGTTCGCTTCGCTTGAGGGGCGGCCTTATCCGATCTACACCATCCCGCTCAAGGCCGGGATGAGCATCGGGATGCTGCTGATCTCGGTCGAGCTGTTGATCATGCTCTTCATCCTGCTGTTCGTGCCGGGCGATTACGCCGGGCCGTGCTTCATCGGCTTCGCGATTGGCGAATCGCTGGGAGCGGCGGCGCTGCGCATCGCGGGCGGCATCTTCACCAAGATCGCCGACATCGGCTCCGACCTGATGAAGATCGTCTTCAAGATCAAGGAAGACGACGCGCGCAATCCGGGCGTGATCGCCGATTGCACGGGCGACAACGCTGGCGATTCGGTTGGCCCTTCGGCTGACGGCTTTGAAACTTACGGCGTGACGGGCGTGGCGCTGATCTCGTTCATCCTGCTGGCCATCAATCCGACGTCGGCAGGCGCCAATTACCAGATGATCCAGGTGCAGTTGCTGGTCTGGATCTTCGTGATGCGCATCATGATGGTTGTCGCTTCGGCGGGTTCTTACTTCATCAACGAGGCCTTCGCCAAAGCGAAGTACGGGCGAGCGAGCGAGATGAATTTCGAGAAGCCGCTGACCAACCTGGTCATCATCACCTCGGCGGTTTCGATTGTGCTGACCTTCATCGTCTCCTACCTGATGATTCCCAACCTGGGCGGCAACACCGATCTGTGGTGGCAGCTTTCAATCATCATCTCGTGCGGCACGGCGGCTGGCGCGATCATCCCGGAACTGGTCAAAGTCTTCACCTCGACCGAATCGCGGCACGTGGGCGAGGTCGTCACCTCGTCGCGCGAAGGCGGCCCGTCACTCAACATCCTTTCGGGAATGGTCGCGGGCAACTTCTCCGGCTTCTGGCTGGGCATCAGCATTGTGGCGTTGATGGGCATCGCGTATCTGTTCAGCCCCGGCCTGGGCGCGTTGATGGTGGCGCCGGCGGTCTTCGCGTTCGGTCTGGTCGCGTTCGGTTTTCTGGGAATGGGGCCGGTGACCATCGCGGTTGACTCCTACGGCCCGGTGACGGACAACGCGCAATCGGTTTACGAACTGTCGTTGATCGAGCAGGTACCGAACGTCGAAAACGAGGTGCGGAACGAGTTCGGCCTGGTCGCCAATTTCGACCGCGCCAAACACCTGCTGGAAGAGAACGACGGCGCGGGCAACACGTTCAAGGCGACAGCCAAGCCGGTGCTCATCGGCACGGCGGTGGTAGGCGCGACGACGCTGATCTTCTCGATCATCATGATGCTGACCACCGGGCTGACCGACGCCGCGGCCGTTCAGAAACTCTCGATCCTGTACGCTCCGTTCGTGCTGGGGCTGATCGCGGGCGGCGCGGTGATTTACTGGTTCACCGGCGCGTCAACCCAGGCCGTGACCACTGGCGCATATCGCGCGGTCGAATTCATCAAGGCCAACATCCGGCTTGAGGGTGTTGAGAAAGCCTCGGTGGAAGACAGCAAGAAGGTCGTTCAAATCTGCACGCAATATGCGCAGAAGGGCATGTTCAACATCTTCCTGACGGTCTTCTTCGCCTCGCTCGGTTTCGCATTCGTCGAGCCGTACTTCTTCATCGGCTACCTGATTTCAATCGCCGTCTTCGGCCTCTATCAAGCGATCTTCATGGCCAACGCGGGCGGCGCGTGGGACAACGCCAAGAAGATCGTGGAAGTTGAATTGAAGGCCAAAGGCACCGATCTGCACGACGCGACGGTCGTCGGCGACACGGTCGGCGATCCGTTCAAAGACACCTCGTCGGTGGCGATGAACCCGGTCATCAAGTTCACGACGTTGTTTGGATTGCTGGCCGTGGAACTGGCCGTGAGCCTGACGGCGCAACGAGGCTCAGTGTTGAGCCACACGCTGGCGGCGATCTTCCTGGCCATCGCGTTTTTCTTCGTTTACCGGTCGTTTTACGGAATGCGGATTGGGTCGGGGAAATAAACGGCGGGTTCAAACCTGCTTGATTCAACCAGAGGCAGTGATCTTCGCGGGTCACTGCCTCTTGCTTTCTGTAATTGGTTGATCAATTGATAGACTAAAACTTCGATCTCTCAATCGGCAATCACATCCACCTCATCGCCGACTCGCGCTTCCCCGCCCTTGACGATCCGCCCAAGCTGACCGCATTGGCCGTAAAGCCGTTTGGGCAACCGGTTGTCTATCTTCGTGATCGAGCGGCAGGGTTTGCGCGCTTCGACGATTTCGATCACGGCTTCGCCGACACGAAGCCGCGCTCCGGGTTTGAGGGAGTCAAGTTTGATGTTTTCGGTGAAAAGGTTCGCGCCCAGGCTTTCGGCTGAGATTTCAAAGCCTTCGTTCTGCAAATCGCGCAGGGTTTCGGCGGCGAACAAGCTGACCTGACGGCGAGGGTCGCGGCCTGCGTGGATGTCTCCGAGCAGGCCGCGATCGGCGATCAACTCGGCGGATTCGACCGGCGCCTTGTCTTCGCCTTTCCGTGATCCCACGAAAACTCCGGTCAGTTTTCCGGCCAAAGAATTCATCACAACTGAAAATCAATAAGCCGCGATTTCTTGAATCGCTTTGAGCACGTCTTCAATCTGCGGCAGGGTCGCGTCTTCGACATCCGGCGCGTAAGCGACGAAGCAATCGAGCGCGGCCACACGTTTGACCGGCGCATCCAGATGATCGAAAAGTTCGTCAGCGACGCGCGCGGCGATTTCGGCGCCGTAGCCCCACGAAGCGAAATCTTCGTAAGCCACGATCACGCGGTTGGTCTTCCTGACGCTGCGCTCAATCGCCTGCCAGTCGTAGGGGTTCAGGCTGCGCAGATCAATCACTTCCACGTCAATGCCTTTGCCAGCGGCCTGCTTCGCGGCCACCAGCGAACGTTGAACCAGCGCGCCGTAAGTGACGATTGTCAGATCAGTCCCTTCGCGCGCGACTTTGGCCTTGCCGAACGGAATCATGAAATCCGCGCCGGGATAACGGCTCTTGTTGTACGTCTGACGGTAAAGATGCTTGTGTTCGAGGAAGAGCACCGGGTCGTCCGAACGGATGGCGGTTCGCAACAAGCCGTTCGCATCGAGCGCGGTTGACGGCATCACCACGCGCCATCCGGGGATCGAGGTGAAGGTCGAAACGCCGGACTGGCTGTGATAGATCGCGCCGCCTTTCAGATAACCGCCCACCGGCACGCGCACAACCATCGGACATTTCCAGGAGTTGTTCGACCGCCAGCGCAGCAACGGAACTTCGTCACGCATTTGCATAAACGCGGGCCAGATGTAATCGAAGAATTGAATTTCGGCGACGGGCTTCAATCCGCGCGCGGCCATGCCCATCGCGCGCCCGATGACGTTGGCTTCGGCCAGCGGCGTGTTGTAAACGCGGTCGCTACCGAAACGTCGTTGCAGGTTGGCCGTGACTTTGAAAACTCCGCCTTTGCCTTTGATGCGGTTCAGGTATTCGGCGCGGCTGGCGTCGGCCACATCTTCGCCCAACACGACGATGCGCGGGTTGCGTTCCATTTCTTCGTACAGGCATCGGTTGATCAAATCCACCATCGTGCCTTCGTTTCCGCTCAGATTCAGTTTGTCTTCGGTGTCGAATTCGGATGAAGTCGGGTCAACGTCGGGCGAATAAACATAAAGCGTCGCCGAATCTTTCGGCGGTTGCGGAATCATCAGCGCGCGCTCGGCGGCTTCGTTGATCTCGGCGTCGGCCTCGTCTCTCACTCTCTGCAATTCTTCACGGGTCAGAATGCGTTCGCCGACGAGCAGATCGCCGAGTCGTTTGATCGGGTCGCGGGCGGCGTCAATCGCGCGTTCTTCAGCCGGACGGTAAGCCGATTCGTCGTCGGATTGCGAGTGCGAATAAGGCCGGATGACGTGGGCGTGAACCAGCGCAGGACCTCGGCGTTCGCGCACGTATTCAACGGCGCGCCCCATCGTTTCGTAACTAGCCAGCAGGTCGGTCCCGTCGCACTCTTCGATGTAAAGACCGGGAAATGAAGAAACCAGCCGCGATATGCTGCCGCCTGCGGTTTGGACTTCGACTGGGACTGAGATCGCGTAACCGTTGTCTTCGATCAAATACAGAACCGGCAATTTCAGATTACAGGCGGTATTGAGCGATTCCCAGAATTCACCTTCGCTCGTAGTGCCGTCGCCCGCCGAGACGTAAACGATCTCGTCGTGTTTGAAATGCGCCGCGCGGTCTTCGATCTCCTTGATCAGCGAATAGCGATAGCCCGCTTCGGCTGCGCCGACGGCCTGTAAAAACTGGGTGCCGGTGGCGGATGAGCGCGAAAAGACGTGCAGATCGGGGTTACTCCAATGCGACGGCATCTGGCGCGCGCCGGAATTCGGATCGTCTTTCGCAGCCACAGCGCCGAGCAACTGGTCGTAAGGCGTGATGCCAAGATGCAACGCCAGAGCGCGGTCGCGGTAGTAAGCGAAGAACCAGTCGTAAGCGGGGCGCAAATGCAACCCGGCGGCGATCAGAACGGCTTCGTGCCCCGCGCCGCTGATCTGGAAATAGACCCGATTCTGCCGCTTGAGCACCAGTTCTTTATCGTCAATCCGGCGCGCCGTGTACATCGTTCGGTACGCGCTGACAAGCGTAGCGGGGGCAATCGCAAGACGGCGTTCAACCATAAGATCAGGCGCCATATAGTCGTGTGTCTCCTTCAAGCCGTTACTTCAATTCTTATGTTTAGGGAGGCTTTCTTTAACTATTGAGATTGATGGCTCAGTCTATACAACGCGCGTCATATTGTGCAAGCCGCATTCCGTGTGCGAACATCTGGCCGTGATTGGCTGTTGGTCTTACCGCCTGACATTCAAGACAAGTTGAAGGAGGAGAATACCGATGAAGCTTGGTGAAGAGCAGATCAAAGATCGCCTGTCGCGCCTGGCGGATTGGCGCCGCGAGGGAGACTGGCTGACGCGCGACCTGAAGTTCGAGAATTTCAAGGCCGCCCTGGAGTTCGTCAACCGCGTCGCCGATGAAGCCGAAGATATGGATCATCACCCGGACATTCTGATTCACGGATGGAATAACGTTCGATTGAGCGTGACGACGCATAGCGAGGGCGGTTTAACCGAGAAGGATTTCAAGCTCGCCGAACGCATCAACGCGTTGGTCTGAATGGCCCGCCTGACGAAATATGCAGAACACGTTGCATTCGCTGAATGTTCTGAGCGCGATGATCACTCCGGCGGTTCTGATCTCGGCCTGCGGGACGCTGGTCTTTTCGACTTCGACGCGTCTGGCCCGCATCGTTGACCGCGTGCGCGACCTATCGCAGACCATCGAACATTTATCGAAAGACGAAGTGATTGATTTCCCCGACGACCGTCGCGCCGAAGTTGACCGGCAGATCGCCATTCACGTGCGCCGAGGCAGATTGATCCAGCGGTCGCTGACCAGCTTTTATATCTCGCTCAGCATGTTCGTGGCCGCGTCGGTCGCCATAGGCTTTGTCTCAGTTTTCAACCGCGCCGCGTGGGCGCCGAACACGCTAGGCATCGTCGGCACGGTGTTTCTCTTTTACGGCTGCGTGATGCTGATCGCTGAAACGCGGCTGGCGCTGCGGTCGGTCAATTCAGAGATGGAATTCACGCTGATGTTGCGCGCGAAGTATCAGCAACGCCGCGACGCCGCGTTGGCGAAAATGGAGAAGGAAATTTAAAGGTAACGATGAAACAGATAAACATTGTTTGCGACGGAAGCAGTTTGGGAAATGGCGGCAAGTCCGCGCGCGCCGGAGCCGCCGCCGTGCTGGAATTCCAGGGCAACCGCAAGATCATCGGCGAGTACCTGGGCCTGGCGACAAATCAGCAGGCGGAGATTGTCGCGGCCTGCGTCGCGCTCGAAGCGTTGAAAGAACCCTGCGCCGTCGAACTGGTTTCGGATTCCCAATACGTCGTCAAAACGATGAAAGGCGAATTCAAGCGCAAAGCCAATCTGGAATTCTGGAAACGGCTGGATTCGGCGGCATCAAGGCACCGCGTGGACTGGAAATGGACGCGCGGCCACGCCGGACACCCCGTTCAGGAGATTTGCGATCAGGCGGCGAGGTTTATTGCCGAAACCGGAACAGTTGATCAAAAAAGGCTGGATGAGATTTTGCTGGGTTGAATGTCGAATTTGGAAAAGCCCGGCGCCGTCTGTTATCTTATCGCTTACCGAATCATCATAATTAAAGATCATTCTTCATCATTCGGAAGGTATTCACATGGAAGTCATCACGACAGCCGACGCTTCAGTTGGGTCGGCGCCGGAGGTCGCGGTCACCTCACAGCCCCGCTTGAGTTTCAATGAGAAGCTGGCGGCTTATGTTGACCTGACGAAGCCCCGCATCACGCTTCTGGTCGCGCTGTCGGCGTTGGCCGGATTTGCGCTCGGCTCTCCATCATCAATTGATTGGATTCAATTTCTTCACACGGCCATCGGCGTCGGCTTGCTTTCAAGCGGCATCAGCGCGCTCAATCAATATTGGGAGCGCGACCTGGACGCGTTGATGCGGCGCACGAAACTCCGCCCGCTGCCTTCGGGTAAACTGACCGCAGGTTACGCGCTCGTTTTCGGCGTTGCGGTTTCTCTGATCGCTGAAGCCTATCTCGCATGGTTTATCAATCCTCTGTCGGCTCTGGTGGGATTCATCGCGCTGGCCAGCTACCTGTTCCTTTACACGCCGCTCAAAACGCGAACTCACTGGTGCACGTTCATCGGCGCGATTCCGGGGGCCTTGCCCGCGCTGCTCGGCTGGACGGCGGCGCGAAACGAAATTGGAATTGAAGCCCTTGTGCTGTTCGGGATCATGTTCCTTTGGCAATTCCCACATTTCCACGCGATTGCGGCGATGTGCCGCGAAGATTACGCCCGCGCGGGCATCCGCATGCTTCCTGTGATCGAACCCGACGGCAAATCAACGGCGCGCCAGATCGTCGGCTACACGATCGCGCTCGTGCCGGTGAGCCTGCTCCCGACTTTTCTGCATTTTTCCGGCTGGATTTATCTGGCGGGGGCGGCGCTTTTGGGCGCGTGGTTTTTACACGCCAGCATCATCGCGGCCAGACAATTGACGAATGAGCAATCACGCCGGCTGCTCAAAGTCTCAGTGCTCTATTTGCCACTGCTGCTCGGATTGATGACGCTGAACAGGTAGCGAGATAACGATCATCCGGTTTTGGACGACGTGCGCCAGAGGAACTCTGCGAAGAGGCTGGCGAAGATCAGATCAACCAGCGCGGGAATGAACGCCGCAAATGAAAGCCGCCCGCCCGAAAAAGCCACGGCGTAAATCGTGAAGAAGATCGTTTTTGAAATCACGCCCAGCCATGCGAAATCGCGGAAGCGCTTTCGATCAAACGCAATCATCGCGTAACCGATTCCCCACGTCGTCACGCTCGAAGCAAACGAACGCGCCAGCAATCGCGCAGCCGCGTCGTTGACGCCCAACCTCGCCAGCAGGAAATCGGGATTCAGAATGAGCATGGCCGCAGCGCCCAGATTCCATGCGGCGGCCACAGTGAACAGAAGCCTGTCATAAACCTCTCGGGTCGAAACCATCTTCAGCACGCGACGAAAATATCTCCGCCCTCGATTTTGACTTCGTACGTTTGAATGCGCAGCGAAGGAACCATCGTGCAATCGCCGGTCTTCAGGTTGAAATCGAAACAGTGCCAGGGGCAAAAGACCTTGCCGCCATCCAGAAAGCCTTCGGCCAGCGACGCGCCGCGATGCGGGCACATATCGCTGACCGCGTAATGCTCACCTTTGAAGTTGAACAACGCGATTTTCTGCCCAGCCGCTTCGACCAATTTGCCCGATCCCATCGGGACTTCTCCGACCGAAGCCACCTTGTGATACCGCTTCTCTCCGTTGCCCACCTCAGAACTCATCGTGGTAAAACCGCCTTTGATGAAGGAGTTGAACCGATAAAGCAAAACGGCCATCTTAACAAGATGGCCGCGCCTCACAGAAAATATTGGCTCCTCAGGTAGGACTCGAACCTACAACCCTCCGGTTAACAGCCGGATGCTCTGCCATTGAGCTACTGAGGAGCAAGCTTTGGAACTCGTTGAATCCCGGTGGAATTCTTGCCAGTGGAATTCTTGATGGACGTGAGGGGGATCGAACCCCTGACCTCCGCATTGCGAACGCGGCGCTCTCCCAGCTGAGCTACACGCCCTTGAAACGAAGGCGCATCTTACTCAGCGCGATTTGATCTGTCAAGCTGGTTGTCCGGTAAAAATATCCTCGCAAATGAAATGGTTAAAGGCTTTCCAAAGCAATATTGACAGGCTCGCGGCCCGTTCTTTGCCCTGTTCTTTTCTGATATGCTCTGGCTCCGGGACATGAATTTAATCCGGAGGTGGGGTATGGCTGAGCGCAACGATCAACAATCGAGTTCGCAATCAGGTCTGTTGTTCGGCGATCTGCTGAATGACGAAACCAGCGCGCACGTCGAGTCAGTCGAGGTTCCGGCGGACGATTCGCTGGCGAAAATTCTGGCCGACGTAAAGGGCAGCCCCGTTTGCGGCGCCTGCAGAGCGGGGATGCCGGTCGCTTTTGGCGAAGGGCCGGCGCAGTCCGACCTGATGGTTATCGGTGAAGGGCCGGGCATTGACGACATCCAATCGGAAATGCCGTTCCAGGGGCCGGCGGGAATGTTGCTGACCAGGATGCTGGCCGCGATCAATCTCGCGCGGTCGGAATGTTATCTCTGCAACGTGATCAAATGCGTTCCGGCGGGCGAGCGGAAGTTTTCAGCCGAAGAGATTGAGGATTGCCGGCCATTTCTGTTGCGGCAAATTCTGGCGGTCAATCCGCGCGTGATCATCGCGCTGGGCGCGCTCGCGGCTCAAACGCTGCTCAGATCGAAGAAAACCATTTCAGATTTGCGCGGCCAGGTCTTCACGCTTCGTTTGAATAATCGTGAGATACCGGTTGTGCCGACTTTCAATCCTGCTTATCTGCTGCGCGTCGCTGAAAAGAAGCGCGAGGCGTGGGAGGACTTGAAACTCGTGCGCGAGTTATTGAAAAGCTGAAACCGGCGCTATTCACCTTTTCAACTCTTCACCTTTCTTTACCTGCGGCGGCGGCGTCAGCACCAGTTGCGGAGTCGGCGAAGGCGTCTTTATTCCCTGCTCGTCGAACGCGAGTTTGATGCGGCGGCGGAGTTCGCGCCCTACTTCGGCCTGTTTGCTCGCCGCCGTTTTCGCCAACAATCGAAGCGTGACTCCCGAATTGCCAAGCCTGTCCACGCCCAGCATCACCGGCTCCTCGATGATCTCGGCTGGGGCTTCCTCTCTCATCCGCTTTGCGGTTTCGAGCATAACTTTCATCGCGCGATCAACGTCTTCTTTGTAATCAATCTCGATGTCGAGCACGGCGCGCGACCAGTCTTTCGAGTAATTGACGACCGCGCCGATGCTGCCGTTCGGGATCATCGTCAGCGATCCATCAAGCCCGCGCACGCGCGTCACCCGCAGCGTCAAATGTTCCACCGTCCCGCTTGTCTCGCCGATTTTCACCGAGTCGCCCACGCTTAATTGATCTTCGAGCAGGATCAGCAGACCCGCGAAGAAATCCTTGATCAGACTCTGGGCGCCCAAACCTATGGCGATGCCCACCACGCCCGCGCTGGCCAGTATCGGCGTGATGTCGGCGCCAAGTTGTCGAAGGAAGACCATCAGGCCGATGAACAGGATGATCGCTTGCGATATGCCGCGAAAAGTCGCCGAGAGAGTTTGCAATCGGCGGCGCGTAGCCAGTTCCTCTCTGTTCATCGCGCCGCGTTCAAACAGATGAAAGATGGCTTTGATCAACGCCGACGCAAACCGCATCAGGAAAACGGTCACCACGATTATGATGACCAGATTGATACCCGGATCCAACAACCACCTGGCCAGATTTCCGCGCACTCGCATCAGGCGTTCGCCCAGATTTTCAAACTGCGTGCGTGTGTGCGGCAACACGTTGATCAGAAATGCGAAGTAAAGAACCCAGATCAGCGTGCGCAACGCATTGCCAGTCCAATCAAGCAGCAGCCGCTTGAGCGACGGCGGCGCGACGGCGGCGGGAGGCGGAGGAGGAGCGATCCGGCGTACGACACGGCGCTGCGCTATGCCTACAAGCCAGTGCAACGCCGCGCAAACGCCAGCGGCGATCAAGAGAAGGAAAATGGTTTTGAGAGTTTCGGCTTCCAACGGTTCAGAGTTTAAAGGCGAACGCCTGGGAATGGAAAGAGCGGTAGAGCGGATTGTTTCCGGGCGAGCGCCAACTCACCAACTGTTTCAGCCAAACCATCCGTCAGTCAGCGCCGC
>JAJVID010000186.1:0-11618 GCA_022072205.1 Acidobacteriota bacterium | reverse complement strand
TAGACTCTGTTGATTCCCAGGACCTTCATCCTTCGATAAAGATGGCTGCGATCAATACCCATCAATTCCGCTGTGCGGGAGATGTTGCCGTCGCTTTCGGCCAGTTTGCGCAGGATGTATTCGCGTTCGTAGGCTTCCGAGGCTTCGCGGTAGGAATCGAAATTGTAGCTCGACGCGGGAGGCGATTCGGCGCTGAGGATCGGCAAGTCGTCGGCGACGATTTCGTTGCGTGTGTGCATGATGATCACGCGCTCGACCGTGTTGCGAAGCTCGCGGACGTTGCCGGGCCAGGTGTAATTCTTCATCCGTTCGATTGCCGAGGCTTTGAAATCTTTCGGCGGTTTGCGGTTGGCCAGCGAGAACTCGCGGTTGAAATGCTCGACCAGCGCGGGCACATCTTCCAATCGTTCGCGCAGCGGCGGAATCTCAAACGGAATGACGTTCAGGCGGTAGAACAGGTCGGCGCGAAACGAGCCGCGTTCAATTTCGGCTTCGAGCCGTTTGTTGGTCGCGGCGATCACGCGCGCGTCAACTGTCACGGATGTTTCCGAACCGACCGGCTCGAATCGTTGTTCTTCCAGCGCGCGCAAAACTTTCGATTGAGTCTTCAAACTCATATCGCCGACTTCGTCCAGAAAGATCGTCGCGCCGTCCGCTCGCTCGAATTTTCCGCGCCTGGCCTGAGTCGCGCCGGTGAAAGCGCCTTTGATGTGACCGAACAGTTCGGATTCGATCAATTCTTCGGGAATGGCGGCGCAGTTGACTTCGATGAACGGGCGCGAGGCGCGCAGGCTGTACGAGTGTAGAGCGCGCGCGACCAGTTCCTTGCCTGTTCCCGATTCGCCGTAAATCAGCACACGCCCGCTGGTCGGCGCGGCGTAAGCGATTTGTTGCCTCAAGGCGCGCATCGGGACCGAATCGCCGACCATCGCGTAGCCGCGTTCGAGTTTCGCCTGCAACTCCGAATTGGTCGTTTCGAGCTCGCGTTGGCGAATCGCGTTTTTGACGGCGAGGACGGTCTTTTCCAGCGCCAGAGGTTTTTCGATGAAATCGTAAGCGCCGAGTTTCGTCGCGCGCACGGCGGTTTCGATGCGCCCGTGACCGGAGATCATCACGACGCTGGTGTCGGGGTAGTTGGCCTTCAACCGGGACAACGTTTCAAGGCCGTCAATGCCCGGCAACCAGACGTCGAGCAGCACGCAGGTGTAAAGCCGCTGCTCGAAGGCTTGCAGGCATTCTTCGCCGCTCGCCGCAGTGGCGACCGCGAAGCCTTCGTCTTCGAGAACGCCGGAGAGCGATTGGCGGATGCCGGGTTCGTCATCAACGATCAAAACGGAATGAGCCATAAAAATCAGTTCGCGATTGGTAATTCGATTATGAAGCGCGCGCCGCGCGGCAAATTCTCCTGCACGCGAATGCGTCCCTGGTGCTCGGCGACGATGCGGCTGACGATGGCCAGTCCCAGGCCCGTGCCGCGTTTGCGCGTTGAAAAATACGGATCGAAGATGCGTTCGCGATCTTCTGACGGAATGCCGGGGCCGGTGTCGGCGACGATCAGTTCCAGGCTTTCGCGCTCAACGACTTCGCGCGTGATGACGTTGATGCGGCGGTCTCCCGGCGCGTCCATCAGCGCTTCGGCGGCGTTGTCAATCAGATTGACCAGCGCGCGTTTGATCTGTTCGCAATCAATCATCACGGTGGGCAGCGCATCGGCGAGCATCGGCGAGAGACGGATGCCGTCCAGCCGTTCGTCGTAAAGCTTCAAGGTATTCTCGACGACTTCGTTCAGCGAAGCGGTTTCGAGAGTGGCTTTCGGCAGCCGCGCGAAATTCGAGAATTCATCAACCATCCGCTGCAACGTAGCGACTTCGGCGCCGATCATCGTCGTGCATTCGCGGACGAGATCGGTCTGGCGTTCGTTCAGGCCGTCGTGTTTTGACGCGGCGCTGCTTGAGCCGTTCCGTTCGCCGAGCAGGTTTTTGGCCAATCGCTCAGCCGAGAGCCGGATCGGCGTGAGCGGGTTTTTGATTTCGTGAGCCATTCTGCGCGCGACCTCGCTCCAGGCGGCGCGGCGCTGGGCCTCGATCAATTCGGTCAGGTCTTCGATGACGATCACCGCGCCGCGCGATTGGCCTCGCGGGTCGTCGAGCGCAGTGACAGTTATCGCTGCGTCGAGCTTGGCCTGGTTGGCGAGCGTGAAATGGACTTCGCGCGTGACCGAGCGCAAGCGGGCGGCGCGCAGGATCATTTTGCGCAACTCTTCGCGGTATTCTTCGGGCAGCAAAGCTTCCAGCCTGACATTTGTCGCCTGTTCCCGTTCGACCTTCAACAACTGCCGCGCGGCTTCGTTGATCATCGTCACGTTCCTGTTTTCGTCCAGCGAAACCACGCCTGCCGACAGGCTCTGCATCACGGTTTCAATGTAACGGCGTCGTTCATCGAGCGCGGCGTTGATCGTCTGAAGATCGGTCGCGGATCGTTCCAACCGGCGGCGGTTTTCGCCCAGTTCGGCGGTCATCTCGTTGAACGAAAGCGCAAGCGAGGCCAATTCGTCATCACCGATGACGCCGGCGCGATAGCTCAGGTCGCCGCTCTTGATTCGCTCGGTCGCCTGCGCCAGTTGCTGGACGGGATCGGCGATCGAGCGCGCGACGTAGACCGCCAGCCAGAAGGCTATGAAGAGCACCAGAAGCGTGATCAGAGCGAGCGTCAGCAGCGCGGTGTTTTTCAGCCACTTCTGCTTGCCTTTGAGCGCGTCGTATTCGCCCTGAAGTTGATTGATTCTGTTGATCCGCTCGGCGAAGTCGGGAGAGACCTGCTGCGCAATGATGATTCTGCCGCGTTCGCCAGGCGCAGCGGCGATCAGGTAAGTCAATTTGCTGCTGTCGTCGCTGATCGCCACACTGCGTTTTGATTCGGTCAACGCCGCTCGCCAGGCCGCGCGGAAATTTTCATCGAACGATTCAAGAGGGCGTTCGGCCTGCTCGGCGATGAGACGGCCCTGTTGATCGTAAAGCTGCGCGATAGCCAGCCGCTGGTTTTCGCTTTCGGCTTTGAGAATGGCGCCGATTTGATCCTGACCGGCAAGCGCGACAAGGCGCGCCAGTGTGACCGCCACGCGCTCCAAACCGTCCTGCTCGCCTTTGACGTAATCGCCCTCGATCCCGCGCGCGTTCATCACCATCTGGATCGCCGGCTCGCTGAACCATTTCTCGACGCTCCGGTTGATCAATCCGCTGGTCGCAACGAAGAGGAAAATTACGGGCAGCAGCGAGAGCGAGATGAAATAAGCGACGAGGCGCGTCTTGAACTTCGCGCCGAGCTTCATCTGCAACCGTTCGCGGCGCAGCTTGATGATGTTGCGCACCAGCACCATCAGCAGCACGACGAAGGCCAGAAGGTTGATCGTCGAAAGCGCGTAAAGGATGACCGCCTCGTTGGCCGAATCCGGACGCACCCAGGGCAACGTATTGAACGCCGCCTGTACAAAAAGCAGCGTGAACATCAGTACGGTCGCCACCGCCAGCAGCGCGATCCGCACGCGGCGACGACGAACGCGGCGTTTGGCGGCGGCGTCAGCGGAATACCCCGGTCCCTGTTGTGATTGTCGCTCAGGCATTGTGATTAACGGATTGCGAACGATGCGCTCGGAAGCGGGATTCTAACAGAGCGTTTTCAAGCGTAGCAATTGGGGGGCCTGTTGCGGCCTTGCGGTTCCTCGCCTATCTTCACCGCCATGAACTTGACGGAACTTTTCATTGACCAAAGAACGGGACTGTTGCGCGGCGTCTGGCGCGCAGCGATTTTCATCGCGCTGCTTTACTCACCTTACGCGCTCGTCGGATTGTTTTTGAAACCGGTCGCGACGGAACAGGCGGCGGCCTTCGACATCAGCCTCCCAATGATTTTGACCTACGCGGTGTTGGTCGCCTGGGTGGTGGCGGTTTCGTGGCTCTGTCTGAATTTTCTGGAAAGACTGAAACTGTCCGCGCTCGGCTTCGCTTTGCACAGCGGCTGGTTCAGCGATGTTTTGAAAGGCTGTGCGACGGCGGCGGCGATGATCGCATCCATCGTGATGCTGCAAGTCATCGGCGGAGGCACGCGGCTCGGTTTCAACCCGGTCTGGCGTGGCGGGCCGGGATTTGATTGGAAGGGCGTCCGGATTGTCGGGGTGGAAATCGTCATGGCGCTTGCGTTGCTGATTCTTGCCGGAGCTTTTGAAGAGCTTGTCTTTCGAGGTTACGCGTTTCAGACGCTGCTGCGAAGCGCGCCGGCCATCGTCCCGATTCTGCTCTTTTCAGTTTATTTCGGGTGGGCGCATTGGAGTAACCCGAACCGGACTCTTTTCTCGACCGCAAACACCGTGCTGGCAGGCGTCTGGCTTTCAATCGCGTATCTGAGAACTCGCAGCCTGTGGTTTCCGACCGCGTTGCACTTCACCTGGAACTGGGCGATGGGCGCCTTCTTCGGCATTCCTGTAAGCGGAATGCAAATACCGCAGCATTCGATCCTGGTTTCGACGAGCGGCGAACCGGTCTGGCTGACAGGAGGAAATTACGGAAGCGAAGGTGGAGCGGCGGCGACCATAGTGCTGATCATCGCCTCTGTTGTGATCTGGCGCGCGCCAGGCTTGCGTGTCTCGCCCGAAATGAACGCCGCTTTTCTTCCCCGCGCGTCGAACACAGAAGAAGCTGTCAGCCTCGGATTGAGAAGCGAGGATCGGAGAGGATTAGATTAAATCCCCAATGATCACAATCGGGTTCGGAGGCGGCGCGCCTCGACAAGCCGCGTCTTTTTGGCTATCGTAATTGCGCGATAAAAATTTGTAATCACCCTGACAGCGCGGCGCCAAACCGCGCTTCATCCATTTTGGATAAAACTTGTTCGGTTTGTTTGACCAATTCTGGCGCCCAACGGAGCCAGACAGACGCGCCGAACAGACCTACCGGAAGGAGAGATATGGCAGAGCAATCAGGTTGGAATCCCAGTTCTTATGGTTTGGAAAATCTCGGCATCAAAAATGTTAATCACGCTTACTGGAATCTCAGCGCAGGCGAATTATACGAACACGCCATCAAACGCAACGAAGGACAAATCGCTCATCTTGGCCCTTTGGTCGTCAACACGGGCCAGCACACCGGACGCTCTCCCAACGACAAGTTCATAGTGCGGGAAGCCTCATCGGAAAAACACGTCTGGTGGAGCAAGGCCAACCGCCCGTTCGAGCAGACCAATTTCGACAAACTGCTTGCGAAAGTCCTGGCTCACCTGCAGGGCAAAGATGTTTACGTGCAGGATTGTTTTGCCGGAGCCGATCCGGAATACCGCGTCCCGATTCGCGTAATCACCGAATACGCCTGGCACAGCCTGTTTGCCCGTAACATGTTCGTCCGCCCCGATTGGAACACACAGGCGGCCAGCCACATCCCCGAATTCACCGTCATCAATGTTCCGACACTCCAGGCCAACCCCGAAACCGACAAAACCAATTCGTCCACATTCATCCTGATGGATTTCGGCAGGAAGCTGATCCTGATCGGCGGCACGAGCTACGCGGGCGAGACGAAGAAATCCATCTTCACGCTGTTGAACTACCTGCTGCCGCTCGGCGGCGTGCTTTCGATGCACTGTTCGGCCAACATCGGCAAAGCCGGCGACGCGGCGATCTTCTTCGGTCTGTCGGGCACGGGCAAAACCACGCTGTCCGCCGACCCCGAAAGAAAGCTGATCGGCGATGACGAACACGGCTGGTCTGATCGCGGCGTCTTCAATTTCGAAGGCGGTTGTTACGCAAAAGTGATCAACCTGTCGGCGGAAGCCGAACCGGACATCTACGCCTGCACCCGGAAGTTCGGGACGGTGCTTGAAAATGTGGTGATGGATCAGACGACGCGGCGGCTGGATTTGAACGACGGATCGCTGACTGAAAACACGCGCGCTGCTTACCCGCTTTCTTATATTTCAAACTACGAGCCTTCGGGTTCGGGCGGACATCCCCGAAACATCATTCTGCTGACTGCTGACGCTTTCGGCGTGTTGCCGCCGATTTCAAAGCTGACGCCGGAGCAGGCCATGTACCACTTCATTTCCGGTTACACGGCCAAAGTCGCGGGCACCGAAAAAGGTTTGGGCAAAGAGCCGCAAGCGACTTTTTCAACCTGTTTCGGCGCGCCTTTCATGGTTCATCATCCCGGCGTTTACGCCGAGTTGTTGCGCGAGCGCATAGCCAAACATCAGGCGCATTGCTGGCTGGTCAACACCGGATGGTCGGGCGGGCCTTATGGCGAAGGGCAACGGATGAAGATCGCCTACACCCGCGCGATGGTGAGGGCCGCGCTCGACGGGCGGCTGGCCAATGTTTCAACCGAACCTGACCCGGTCTTCGGAGTTCACGTTCCAGTCATGTGCCCCGATGTTCCGAGCGAAGTGTTGAAACCGCGAAGGACGTGGAAAAATCCGAGCGCTTATGACGAGAAGGCTCGACACCTGGCGAAATTGTTCCGCGAAAATTTCGAGCAGTTTGCCGCGGGCGTATCCGACGAAGTGATAGCGGCAGGGCCAAAAGCAGATTGATTTACCAGTCGGAAGGCGTATGACGCAGTTCGGCCATTTGGAACAATCACGAGACGGCGCGTCTGTTTTATAAACGGGCGCGCCGTCTTCATTCTCCGGCTTGATCGTTCGCAACCGCAGAAGGAGAAAGCGATGAGCAGCGGCGTATTCACGCAGTTCCACAACCGAAAATATTTGAATCTGGAAAGCTATCGCAGGAACGGCCAGGGCGTGCGAACGCCCTTGTGGTTCGCAGAAGGCGATGGAGTACTTTACTTCTACACGGTGGCGCATTCGTACAAGGTCAAACGCCTCAGCGCCAATCCGCGCGTGCGCATAGCTCCGTGCGATATACGCGGCAATGTTAAGGGCGAATGGGTTGACGCCACAGTCCGCCGGCTCGATCAAGCGGAAGCGCGACAAGCGGATGATCTGCTGAATCGAAAATACGGACTGGCGAAACGCATCCTCAATTTTCTAGCAAAAATCAGAGGGCACGAACGCGCGGCTTTCGCCATTCAACCAGACTGAACAAATCGGTCGGAAACTTGATAAAAAAATATTCTGTTAGTAGTATCGGATTCCGAATCGAAATTCGATACTGTCAGTGGAGTCATGGCGGATAAAGACCTCTACTCCGGTTTGATACGCTTGCACATTCTTCATCACGCCTGCCAGGAGCCGATTTTCGGCGTGGGCATTATTGAAGAATTGGCAAGGCACGGCTACCGGCTTAGTCCGGGCACCCTCTACCCGCTCCTGCACGGGTTGGAAGAGCGCGGGTATTTGCGTTCGTCCGGCAAAAGCAGCGGCGGGCAATCGCGCCGCGTCTACCGGGCTACGGCGAAGGGGCGCAAGGCGCTGGCAGCCGCGAAGGTGAAAGTCCGCGAACTGTTTTCCGAATTGCTGGAGGATGGACGCCCGGCAGGAAGCCTGTTGCGCGAAACCGCAGGAACCAGAGATTTGATGAAAGAGCTGATCGCCCAAATGCGCGAGGGCGCGAGTAAAACGCGGGAGCCTGGCGCACGGGCCTTGCTTGAAACTTCGGCGGAAGTGGTCAAAGGCCTGATCAAAGCCTTCGACGAGCACGAGAAGAAAAGCGAGATGTAAGCATGAATTCGCGAAACACAAGGCGCGCGTTTTTCCGCGCGTCGGCCATTGTCGGAACGGGATTCGTTCTCTCCGCGTGCGGCGGGAGAAACCAGGCGCAAAAAGATCGGCGAGATCGAGATTGAACTTAGCCTGGCCGACATCGCGCAGTTCGCAGCGCCGCGCCGCCAAAGATGTAAGGCGCAGATGGAGAGCAACGTCATTGTTGATCGCATTTTCTGTCGCCGTCCGACTCGCCTCGCTCCCGATCTTTCTGGCCATGCAAAAGGCAATGAGTGTCTTGCGCGCGGCGACGCGTTGATGATTCCTGCAATCTGACAATCACAAAACAAATCAAGACACGACCTGGAAAGTTATCACATTGGATATTGTCCATTGGCTATTGTCAGGCGATGAACAGGGGTTGATAGCTTGCCGCGTCAGGAAGGGAAAATTTCGCTCAATGCAGATTGGAAAACGCGCGCGCCTCCTTCTGTTCATTCTTCTCGCGCTGCTCCCTTGCCCTTGCGCGGCGCAGGAATCGCAGCGCCAGCCGTTGAAGCTGGAGGCTGCTGTCGAACTCGCGCTGAGCAACTATCCGGCGATCCGGGCGGCAAGAGCGCAATCGCAATCCGCCGAAGCGGGCGTCGAACTGGCGCGAGCGAATTACCTGCCGCGCGCCGACATGCTCTGGCAACAGAATCGCGCAACGCGCAACAATGTTTTCGGGCTGCTGCTGCCGCAATCCGTGATCCCGCCGATTTCGGGGCCTCAACTCAACAACACATCGCTCGAAAGCGCGTGGGGCAGCGCGGGCGGGTTGCTGCTGTCGTGGGAGCCGTTCGATTTTGGTTTGCGCAAAGCCAACGTCGAACTGGCGCGGGCGACTAGCAGACAGGCAAACGCGAACGAAGCTGTGACACGGCTCGACGTGAGCGCCGCCGCAGCCGACGCCTTCCTGACTCTGCTCGCCGCCGAACAAACGGTGGAGGCGGCGCAGTCAGGAGTCGAACGCGCCGAGACGATTGCCAGAGCCGTTCGCGCGCTGGTCGAAAATCAACTTCGGCCCGGCGTTGACGCGTCGCGCGCAGAGGCCGAACTGGCCGCCGCGAAAAACCAATTGATCCAGGCCGAGCAGAACGCCGAACTCGCTCGCGCAAATCTGGCTGAAGCCATCGGGCAGGCAGGAGCGAACATCACGATTGACCCCGGCCCACTGCTCGAACTGCCGCCAGCGTCGCCGCCGACTGAGGTCAACTTCTCGCTGCACCCGCTGGCGATTGCGCAAACCGCCGCGATTGACACTTCGCGGTCGCGCGAGCGGCTGCTTGATCGCTCGTATTTCCCACGCTTCAACTGGCAGACGGCTGTTTTCGGCAGAGGCGCTGGCGCCAAACTCGATGGGACTTTCGACAATGCCAAAGGCTGGTATCCGAACGCGTTCAACTACGCCACCGGCGTGACGATCAGCTTCCCAATCTTCGACATCTTCGGACTGCGCGCGCGCCGCAAAGCCGAAGCGAACAACACCGCCGCCGAACAAGCGCGTTACGACCAGGCGCTCAACACGCTCAAAACGCAGGATGCGCGCGCGCGCACGCTGATCGAGTCGGCGCGCAAGATCGCCGCGAACACCGTGGTTCAAGTCAAAGCCGCGCAGGAGACGCTGACGCGCGCGCGGACGCGTTACGAATACGGGCTGGCGAACATCATCGAAGTGGCCGACGCGCAGCGATTGCTGGCTCAGGCGGAAATCGAAGACTCCGTGGCGAAGCTCGCCGTGTGGCGCGCGATGCTCGCCGCAGCCAAATTGCAGGGCGATCTGAAACCATTTATCGAGAAGGCAAAGAAATAATGTGGCTCATCAACATTGCGCTACGCCGCCCGTTCACCATTCTCGTCGCCGTCATCGGTCTCGCTCTTGGATCAATACTTGCCGTCACGCGAATGCCGGTGGACATCTTTCCGAATCTCAATCTGCCGGTGATCTACGTCGCGCAACCTTACGGCGGAATGGATCCGGCGCAGATGGAGAGCTTTCTCACTTCGTATTACGAATATCACTTCCTCTACATCTCCGGCATCGAGCACGTCGAATCGCGTTCGATTCAGAACGTCGCGCTGCTCAAACTCTTCTTTCATCCGGGCACTGATATGAGCCAGGCGCTGTCTCAGGTCATCGCCTACGTTGAACGGTCGAAAGCGTTCATGCCGCCGGGCACGGTCAATCCGTTCGTGATGCGATTCGACGCGGGCAGCGTGCCCGTCGGCCAACTCGTCTTTTCCAGCGAGACGCGCGGCGTGGCCGAAATTCAAGACCTCGCGCTCTTCCGCGTGCGTCCGGCCTTCTCGACTTTGCCTGGCGTGTCGGCGCCCCCTCCGTTCGGCGGCAACCAGCGCACGGTCATCATTCGCGTTGACCCTGATCGTTTGCGTTCGTTTTCGATGTCGCCGGAAGAAGTGGCCAAAGCCGTCGCGGCGGGCAACGCGATTCTGCCTGCGGGCAACGTGCGCACGGGCGATTTGAATCGGCTGGCGCCGATGAACGGCGTCGTGCGCGACATTCGTGAGCTGGCCGATCTGCCGATCCGCGCAGGCAGCGGGCCGAATGTTTACGTGCGCGATGTCGGCGTGGTCGAAAATGGCAGCGACATTCTGGCCGGCTACGGATTGGTCAATGGCCGACGCACGGTTTACATCCCGGTCACCAAACGCGCCGAAGCTTCGACGCTGGAAGTCGTCAACCGCGTCAAATCCGAGTTGCCGCGCTTCCAATCGCTCGTGCCCGAAGACATCAAGGTCAGCTTCGAGTTCGATCAATCAATCATCGTCAAGAATTCGATTCGCGGTTTGATCTTCGAGGGCGCGTTGGGCGCGCTGTTGACGGGCTTGATGGTCTTGTTGTTTCTGCGCGACCTGCGCAGCGCGCTGATCGTCGTCACGACAATCCCGTTTGCGGTTCTGGCCGGAGTCGTCGGCCTGTGGCTGACCGGACAGACGATCAACATCATGACGCTCGGCGGATTGGCGCTGGCCATCGGCATTCTGGTTGATGAATCAACGGTCGCCATCGAAAACATCCACACGCATCTGTCGCGCGGCGAACCGTTGCGCCACGCCGTCTGGGACGCCACGCGCGAAACGATCACGCCGCGATTGCTGGCGATGCTGGCGGTGCTCGCGGTGTTCGTGCCGTCGTTGTTTATGGTCGGCGTGGCGCGATCTCTGTTCGTGCCGCTTTCGCTGGCCGTGGGCTTTGCGATGCTGGCGTCGTACTTTTTGTCGAACACACTCGTGCCCGTGCTTTCGGTCTGGCTGTTGAAGAGTTTGCGCGCCGAAGAGCGCAAACAATCCTTATTCGACAAAATGCGCGTGAAGTACGAAGGTCTGCTGAACGCGGCGTGGCGGTTGCGCTGGATCGCGTTGGCGGGTTACGCGGTGATCGCGCTCGCCGGCATCTTCCTGATCGGGCGCAATCTCGGCACGGATATTTTTCCGCAGGTTGACACGGGAATGTTTCAACTGCGTTTGCGCGCGCCTGTGGGAACGCGCGTCGAACGAACCGAGGTCGTCGCGCTCAAGACGCTCGACACGATCAAAGCCGAAGCGGGCGCGGACAATGTTGACATCACGCTCGGTTACATCGGCACGCAACCCGCGAGCTATCCCGTCAACACGATCCATCTGTGGACGAGCGGGCCGCACGAAACCGTGTTGACGATTGCGTTGAAGCGCGGCTCCGGCATTCGCCTCGAAGAATTCAAAGAGCGGTTGCGTCGGAAGCTGCCCGAAGTGATTCCAGGCGTGGCTCTGTCGTATGAAGCGGGCGACGTGGTTACCAAAATCATGAACTTCGGCGCGCCCACTCCAGTCGAGGTCGCGGTGAGCGGCCCGAATCTCGCGGCCAATCGCGGCTTCGCCGACAAGATCATCGCGGAGATGAAAAAAGTTACGAGCCTGCGCGATCTGCAATTCGA
>JAJVID010000200.1:33115-40323 GCA_022072205.1 Acidobacteriota bacterium | reverse complement strand
AGCCGATCTTCATTCAAGTAACTACCCCGCCACAATCCCAGTCCAAGCTCCGCTCCCTCGACCCAGAACCGGCCCTGATGATCTGTGATTTCCTGATAATGCGGTCCTGACAACTTGAAGATGCGCAGTTCATCGTTGTAGCGGCTGAAGGTCACATAATACGGCACGCGCAGCCAGCGTTCGTAGACCTCCCATTTGGACGGCGGGCTTTTCGCATCGCGCAGCTTCTGGCCCAGGTCTTCCTTCTCGGTGCTCGGCGAGAGCAATTCAACCACGATCAGCGGGTCAATGCCCTCCTGCCAGACCACGTAACTCAATCGCATCTCCGGCTTCTTTTCCAGCTTCGGCAGGCCGACCACCGCGAACCAGTCGGGGCGTTTGCATTGGCTGAAGTCGTGGACGTTGTAGTAGATGTTCAGATCGCTGGCGGTGAAAATCTCTTCAGGCTCGTAATTGGGCGGGCGGAAGGTTTCGTCCAGCAGGCGGGCTTGCCATACGTGGAAGATGTCGGGCATACCAGGCTGATTCTCCTCTTCGTCAGGAAGGTCGTACATCGTCGGCAGGACTTCTTTAGGCGACGGCGGCTGTTCGTCGTATTGGCTGTAGAGAGTTTTCGTAGGCATTCTTCGCGCTCCTTTTCAATACTCAGCGCGGCCATTATAACTCCCGTGTATGGCGATTCGGAAAGCTCATTCATTTTGTTTGCGACTTGGAGCCGTAAGACGTTAAGCTCCGCTCCCAATCTTTCATTGGAGAAGGAAGATGGTCGAATACCTGAAAGGCCGCGCGACGAAGAAAGACGGCAAGTACGTCGAGGCTTTCCGGCGCGCGACGGGATTCAATCCGCGGTGAAGATGGCCGGGTAAAAAACGAAAGGCGAAGAGCGCAACTGTGCGGCTCTTCGCCTTCGGCATTTTTACCACGATTCAGACCTCATTGCCCCGATGCGCTGAATGTCGCTGACAGTTCCTTTGCGCGCCGCACCTCCGGCAAATCGGCGTCGGCCTTCGCCCAGGCCTTCACGAACTTCGCGTATGATTCGCGCGCTTCGGCGTCTTTGCCCAGAGCCTGTTGCGATTGCATCAAGCCGAAATAGGCCCGTCCACTGCCCGGATCGCGTTCGAGCGCGGCGTTGAAAAATTCTTCGGCCTCTTTCCACCGCTTCAGTTCAAGGCAGACTTTCCCGGCGACCTCTTCCATCGGCGTTGGGTAGAGCGGCGGTTCGGAGTAGCCCAGTTTGATCTCTTCCTCGATGCCTTCGCGCAATTTGGCGATGGCTTCATCGGCCTTGCCTTCGCGGGCCAGGATGCGGGCTTGCAGTTCGAGCGGGGCGACGGTCAGCGCCCGCAATTGCTGGCGCTGTCTTCCCGCCTGCGGCAGGTCTTTGGCTTTGCCGAATTTTTCTTTCAGCCAGGCCGTCTCGCGTTCGAGAGTTTCAAGCTGAGCGCGCGCCGCAGCTACGTCGCCTTTGCTGATCTTCGCCAGCGCCTGCGCGTAATAGCGCCAGGCTTTGAGAACCTCGAACGCTCCTTCATCGGGCGCCGACTGGCCGTTCAAAATCTCGTCGTATTTCTCGAATCGGACGAGCGCGCGCAGCATCGAGATGCGGCCTTCGAGCGCGGTGCGCGATCTCTGTTCATCCGGCGATTTCGTAGCGTCGAGCAGTTCCTGGCTGACGCGCACGGCGTCGCGGTAACGGCCCTGATAGCCGTAAACCATCGCCAGAAAATGAACGTTGTGACCGTAAGGGCCGGCCGCGTGATCGGTGGTTTCCTTGTTGTCGCGGATGTAGGCGCGATCAACTTCGGCGGAGCCTTCAAACGCGCGCGCCGCATCGTCCCAGCGGTCAATGTGAACGTAGGTGTGGCCGGGCATGTGAACCGCGTGTCCGACCTTCGGCGCAAGCGAGCCGTAGATGTCCGCCGACGCTGCTCCGTCAATCGCGCGTTTGCCCGATTCAGTCGCGTGGATCATGTAATGGTGCGCAGCCAGATGCTTCGGGTCTTTCGACAGCACGACCTGCAACAACGCGATTGATTCGACCGTGCCCGGCTTCGGCGTTCCGTCGCGCTCGTAACCGGACATCAACGCGAGAGCGAGAAACAGCCTGGCTTCCAAATCTTCGGGATAGAACGCGACGATCTTTCGCATCGCTTTCTGGTAAGGCTCGCTGGCGCCCAGAAAACCGTTGTTTTGAATCGTCGTCCGTTCGCCCTGATAACGCGCTTCAACCGCCGCGATGTAAAGTTTCTCGCGCTGGCTCGCTTTGGCGGCCAGTTCTTTCGCGCGTTTGACGGCTTCGTCGCGCCGCTTTTCATTCACGGCGGCCATGGCGATTCCCCACTGCGCCATCGCGCATTCCGGATCGAGTTGCGCCGCGCGCTCGAACGAGCGATCCGATTCGTAAAACCAGAATGAATGGAGCAGCGACAGTCCCTGATCGAAGAATTTCTGAGCCTCTTCGGATTTCGTCGTGATCGGCATGTGAACCTTGCCATAGCCGTCCATCAAACGCGCGGGCGCGGTCGCGGCTTTTGTCGCAGTCGGAACGTGGCAAACGGCGGTGTTGTCCTGAGGCTTCTCTTTCGTCTGCGCGAAAGCGTGCGCCGCTCCCAGCGCGCTGATGCAACAGATGAAAATCGCGGCTCGCAGTTTCATGCGCTCTCTCCATTCAGACAGTTAAAAATCAAAGGCCGGCGCCATCTTGCGATAACCACCGGCCATTTCTTCGTTGGCTTTTTGATTTACTTCTTCTTCGCCGACCAGGTGCCAGAGAAGCCGCCGGCTTCCCATTTGCCGCCCATTTCGGCGCCGGTTCGCTTGCCGGGCAATTGGAACGGATTGCCCTGGAACGTCGCCGACAAAGTGACGGCGTCGCCTTCCTTGACTTCGACGCTGACGATGTTCAGGTCGCCGCCGTTCTCGACCAATGTGACCAATTTGTCGCCATCACGCTTGATGATCAGCGTGAATGGCAATTCGCCCTGACCTTCGGCGATGACTTTGGCGTCATAGATTCCTTCGATTCCGGCTGCGGCGCCTGCGGACGAAGCGGCGGGCTTGTCGGCTGGTTTTGCCTCGGCCACAACGGCGTCTTTCTTCGCGCCTTTCCACGTGCCCTTGATGTCGCCAGCGGACCAATCGCCCGCGACCGCGCCGCTATCGTATTTGCCGAGAATTGTCACAGCCGTGCCGCCCGCGTCGGCGGTGATCGTGATTTTGCCGGCGTCGTCAACCGTGACGTTGGTGACGGTCAGCGGTGTCGGCGAGTCTTTGACTTCAGCAGTCCATTTGCCCGCGTCGCGTTTGATAACCAGCACAAAATTGATCGTGCCGAGTTCGGCGCTGGTCGCGGACACATTGTATGTTCCTTCGACGGCGCTGTTTTGCGCCAAAGCGGCTACGGCCAAAACCGCAGCGCAGGCCAGTGACAGGCCAACCAGTTTCAATGCGCGTTTACTCATCGTTACTGTCTCCTTGCTTGATTGTTTGTCGTAAATCAGGGAATGGCGTAAACCGATACGGGTACCGCCGCTACAACCGCTGCGGAGTCTACTGCCCAAGCGGCCGGAAAACAAGCACGCGTCGCAGGCCATATTTCATATGGAATATGAAATATGAAAACGGTTGCGCTTCAAAATTCCTGCCCACCGGCTTAGCCTGCCTGGACTACTGCTTTCGTTTGAGAACTTTCAGCGTCTCGGCCTGCGGGTGCGAACGATAAAACGGATCGAGCGGGAAACAGCCTGAGACCAACCCGTTGCGCGGCCCGGTCGTGCAATCGCTGAACGTGCGGCACAGCCGTTTGGTTTGCAGCCGCGCGCCATTGATCACGTCCAGCGGCAGGTCGTGGTAGGCTAGAACCATCCGCCCCAACCCAACGAAATCAACCTGTCTCGTGCGCACATAAAACTGTCCGACGTTCGGCAGCCAATCCTGCAAATAGGTGTAGCCCGATCCGACCACGCACAATTGCGGATAGCGCGCTTTCAACTCGCCAGTGACTTTGATTTGCCGCGCGACGCCGACCAGCGGGTCTTCTGGCGGCTCATACCCATCGGATGGCGGGAAGAGCGCAGGCCGTTGAATGTGCGGGTTGTAATAAGGGCTGCCCGCCGAGACGCAGACGAGTTTGACGTTCAGTTCGTCAAGCAGATCGAAGATCCGAAACGTCTCGGTCAAATTGATCGCCAGCGGGTTTTCAGCGTCGCCGCCGAAAGCGTGCGGGTAGCGGCCTTCAAACTGTTCGGGCACGCCGCGTTTATCGGCGCTCGGACCTTCGGGCATCTTGAACGGCAGCAGATCGAATGCGCTCAGCCGCACGCCAATCATCAAACCGGGCGCGTCGCGGCGAATGCCCGCCACCAGTTCGCGCAAAAACCGCGTGCGGTTTTCAAACGCGCCGCCGTAACGGCCTTCGCGCGTGGTGGCGCTCAGAAATTCGTGACCCAGATAACCGTGACAATGTTTCAGATCAACGAAAGCGAAACCGGCGGCTTCGGCTCGCCGAGCGGCTTTGACGAAATCGCCGATCAGATCGTCAATTTCAGCATCGGTCAGACAGGCGTGGTCTGGCGCAATGTTGAACTTCCGATCAAGGATCGGGTGGTGATAAAGGATGCGCGGCTCAAGCTTCTTCTTGTCGTTTGGCCGCGCGAACCTTCCCGAATGCGTCAACTGCAATCCGACGAGCAGATCGCCGCTCGAACCGCATTTCTCTTCATGCGCCGCGACCAGAACCTTACGCAGCTTTTCAAGCTCGGAGGTGGTTTCGTCCGACGAAATCAATTGGTTCGGATTTGCGCGTCCATCGTGGCGGACGGCGACAGCTTCGCCCCCCCAGATCAGCTTCGCTCCGCTTTCGCCGAAATGTTTCCAGCGGCGAACGGTCAGCTCAGACGGTTTGCCGTCTTCCGTGCCGTCCCAGCCTTCCATCGGCAGAATGCAAAAACGATTGCCGATCTTGAAACCGTCGAGCTGATACGGCTGGCCCAGCGGCGAATCGGCTCCCGATTGAAGCTCGCGGTCGAAATGAAGTTCGACGCCGAGCCGTTCGATGTGATTTGCGAAATCGTCGGCGGTTTTAAGTGAAGCGACGCGGCGATAATTTGGCGTGTTTGAATCAGACATCTTGTCAGGTTGATTGCAGTCAGCGATGTAATTGTCAATTGCGGAGCGCGGAGTATAGCCACGCTTTTCCGCAAACACAACGAAAGGCGATGGTTCAGCGGCTGCGCCATTGACCGCGTCGTCCAGCGCGAATAGGATCACCGCGTCGTCAATCAGGATTTCACATCGCCGGACGCAACTCGATTGTGTTGCCGTCAGGATCGCGGATAAAAAGTTGAGGATTGCCGGCGCGCCCGCTGCCGTAACTAACCTGTATGCCCATCTCGCTCAATCGCCGTTCTGTTTCATGAACGTCTGGCACGCTGAGCGCGATGTGGCGGTCGTGGCGAGGCGGCTCGGCGTGAGTGGGCATTTCGGCGACGCTCATCAGGTGAAGCTGATGGCCGTTGTTCAAATCGTACCAGCGTCCGGAAATATCCAGATCGGGACGCGGCAGCGATTTCAGTCCGAGCGTGTTTTCGTAAAAATCCGCCGCGCGTTCGATGTCGGTAACGAGAAACCCGGCGTGATGAAAACCTGAAATGGTGATCGGCATACTATTCTCCGTTTGTGCGATTGAGCGCTGCGATTGTGCAATCGAACATCCCAAATTTCAAATTTTGATCGAGGAAAAAGAATGACCACAGAGATCGGATTCGGCGTCGTCGGTTGCGGGTTGATCGGCAAAGTTCAGGCGGAAGCTATCACTTCGATTCCCGGCGCGCGTCTCGTGGCCGTATGCGCGCGCGATGAAAAACGCACGGCGGAATTCGCGGCGAAATTCGGCGCGACCGGTTACACCAATTACGACCAATTCCTCAGACATCCCGGCCTGCAAATCGTCAACATCTGCACGCCAAGCGGACTGCACGCCGAGCAAGGCATCGCCGCCGCGCAGGCCGGCAAACACGTGTTGGTCGAAAAGCCCATCGAAACCACGCTGGAAAAAGCCGACGCGCTGATCGAAGCTTGCGACCGCAGCGGCGTCAAGCTCGGCGTGATCTTCCAATCGCGCTTTCTTCCCGCTGTCCAGAAAATCAAACACGCAATTGACGAGGGAAAGCTGGGGCGGTTGATGCTCGGCGACGCTTACGTGAAATGGTATCGCGCGCCGGAATATTACGCCGACTCCTGGCACGGCACGATGGCGCTGGACGGAGGCGGCGCGTTGATCAATCAGGCGATCCACACGGTTGATTTGCTGCGATGGATGATGGGGCCGGTTGATGTGGCGTTTGCGATGAAGGGCGCGCTACGCTATCCGCACATCGAAGCCGAAGACACGCTGGTCGCCAACCTGCGTTTTCAGAACGGCGCGCTCGGCGTAATCGAGGCTACGACTTCAGCAAAACCCGGCTTCAAACGCCGTCTGGAAATTTCAGGCGAACGCGGCACGGTGATCCTGGACGGCGACGCGATCAGCGTCTGGGAGATTGACGGCGAGAGCGAAGAGGCGAACGAAGGCGAGCAGATCACCGACGGCTCAGCCAATCCTGCCGCGATTTCAAACGAAGGCCATCGCCGCCAGATTGAAGACATGATGCGAGCGGTGATCGAAGACCGCGCGCCTATGATTGATGGAAGAGAGGGAAGGAAATCGTTGGAAGTTGTGGTTGCGCTTTATGAGTCGGCTGCATCGGGACAGGCGATCAGAATTTGAAGTCTGATCGAGGCTGGCGTGAGCGTTATTTCCCCTGCTTCAGATTGTAAAGCATCCCACCTGGCGGAGCCGTCGGATCATTGACGTCTGAGCGAAAGACAGCAGAAACCTGTTCGCCATCAATGGTGGAGATTGGCTTTTTTAGTTCCGCTCCACGATGTTTAAGATATTCAATTACCAATCTGTTGCTACCTTCCCATTTTAAGTTCACGCCATAAGCTTGGTCGCTCCGCACTGCACCATAAAGAGAAGCGATTTCGGAACCCTTCGTGACAGCTTTACCTCTTGACACAACGAAAACTTCATAGCCAAAGGATGTGGTCGCGCCGCCATTTCTTTCAACCAACACTGCATCAACTTTCCCTGATAGGCTGGTTACCCGGGAAACCTCATCGAACGACCATTCCCCATCGAACAGTTGGAAGCAAGATGCGCTCAG
>JAJVID010000200.1:0-33015 GCA_022072205.1 Acidobacteriota bacterium | reverse complement strand
ACGCGGATCGTTTCGCTCTTGCCGGGCCAGCCGGGACGCAGGCAGCAGATGCCGCGCACAATCAGATCAATCGGGACGCCTTCGCGCGAAGCCGAGTAAAACTCTTCGATCATCGCCGTGTCGGTCATGCTGTTGAATTTGGCGATAATTCCCGAAGGCCGTCCGGCCTGATGATGCGTGATTTCGCGGCGAACCATCTCGGTGATTGATTTGCGCAGGTTGACCGGCGCGACCAGCAGTTTGCGGAAACGCTCCTGCTTGGAATATCCCGTCAGGTAATTGAACAACTCGGAAACGTCTTTGCCGAAATCTTCGTCGGCGGTGAACAGCCCCAGGTCGGTGTAGATGCGCGCCGTGACCGGATTGTAATTGCCCGTGCCGAGGTGGACGTAACGCCGGAGTTTGTTTTTCTCCTGCCGCACGACGAGCGCGATCTTCGCGTGAGTCTTCAATCCGACCAGGCCGTAGATGACGTGGACGCCGGCTTTCTCCAATCGCTTCGCCCATTGGATGTTCGCTTCTTCGTCGAAGCGGGCT
The DNA here is from genome assembly GCA_022072205.1 of Acidobacteriota bacterium. Taxonomy (GTDB): domain Bacteria; phylum Acidobacteriota; class Blastocatellia; order RBC074; family RBC074; genus JAJVID01. The sequence goes on along the minus strand of JAJVID010000200.1, from coordinate 32,478 downwards.
TTCAATTCGACCAGCACCGCGACCTGTTTGCCGTTTTCGGAGGCTTCGATCAGCGATTCGACTATCGGCGAATCCTTGCCCACGCGGTAGAGCGTCTGTTTGATGGCCAGCACGTTCGGATCGCGCGCGGCCTGGCGCAGGAATTCGACTACCGGCGCGAACGATTCGTAAGGATGATGCAGCAAAATATCCTGATGACGGATGGCGTCGAAGATGGTGTCTCCCAAACGCAGGATGGGCGGAGTGGTCGGCGAGAAAGGTTCATCTTTCAACTGCGGCAGATCGAGCTTGTAGAGCGTCGCCATCAGGTCAGGGATGTTTAGCGGCCCATCAATCGTGTAAACGTCCTGCTCCTCCAATTCCAGCGAATGGCGCAGCAGTTTGACCATGTGCGGACTCATCCCCGAAGCGACTTCCAGCCGGACGCCGAAACCGAAGCGGCGATTGCGCACCTGCTGTTCGACGTGTTTGAGCAGATCGCCCGCCTCATCCTCTTCGATTTCGATGTCGGCGTCGCGCGTGATGCGGAACGGCTGACATTCGACGATGCGCATTCCGGGAAAGAGCGATTCGATGTGCGCCGCCATCACCTCTTCGAGCATCACGAAACAATAACCTTCGCCAGTGACTGGAATCAGCCTGGGCACATTCGGCGGCAGTTTGACGCGGGCGAAGCGCGATTCATCCTCCTCGTCCTCCGGCTTTTCCGGGATGACCAGGATGCCCAGGTTCATGCTGATGTTCGAGATGTACGGGAACGGATGGCTCGGATCAACCGAAAGAGGCGTGAGAATGGGAAAGACGCGTTCGTGGAAAAAACCGCGCAGTTCTTCGCGCTGCTCCTTGCTCAATTTGCCGTACGGGATGATTCGCACGCCGTATGGTTCCAGCCCAGGCAGAATCTGTTTTAAGAGGCAGCGCATCTGCACGTCGAGCAGCGGGCGCAAACGTTCGGAAATCTGTTTCAACTGCGTCGCCGCCGAAAGTCCGTCGGGAGAGAGCATCAGTGGATTGGCGTCGAGTTGCTCCTGCAAACCCGAAACGCGAACCATGAAAAATTCATCAAGGTTGCCCGAAAAAATAGAGAGGAATTTCAATCGTTCGAGCAGCGGCTGCGACGGGTCGAGCGCTTCGTCGAGCACGCGGCTGTTGAATTCGATCCAACTGAGTTCGCGGTTGAGCAACTGGTTGTCGGCCAGATTGCCTGTGCTTCTTCGTTCGGGCGCGAGAGCCATGGTTTCCATAAGATACTTTGCCTCGAAAAACTTAAGTTTGCGGAGCCGGTTGCGGAGTAGGCGCACGTAGATTCTATTTGAGCGCCTCGCGCGGCGTCAATTTTTTGACGGGCCAGGTTTTTGATGAGAATCGGGGTTTCGCCAAACTTCGCGCGCGTTCTCTGCCCGCGCTTCGCCGCATTGGAAGCGGCTGGATCAGGATTTCACGATAAGACGTAATGCTCCCGCATCGTTTCCAACGCCATTTGTCGGGCGAGCTTGCGCCGAAGCGGATGTCAACCGCTTGGCTGCGCGAGCCGCGCATCGGGCAGTTCTTTCTCAAACGCCAGGCGGATGGACGATTGTTTATCAGAGATCACGCTGAGGATCGGCGCGTCAGGCTCTTTATTCTCGGTAATCTTCCTTGTCACTTCGATAATTCGCGACAAGGCCTGTCTTGCTTCTGAGTGAACGATAAAAGAAGATAACCGCGATGTTCAATCACACGGTCGAATTCATCAACAACCAGTCAGCGCTCTCCGCATCGGTCGAACGCATCAACGACGCGCCGGCAATCGCGCTCGACATCGAGACCGTCAATTGGTGGGATCGGGAAGCGGAGCGCGTTTCGCTCATTCAGTTGGCTTTTCGCGAAAATGGCGAGATGCGCGTCGCAGTAATTGACGCGATGACCGCCTTCGACCCTGAGCCGTTGCGCCATCCGCTTGAACTGAGTCTGAAGACCAAAGCCATCCACAACGCCAGCTTTGACGCGGTGAAGCTGTTGCGCCATTTTCGCATCGCGACCTCGCCGATTCACGACACGATGCTGGCCGCCCGGCGCAGCGGCGAGCGGCGTTGCTCGTTGCAGGCTCAGGTCGAAACGCATCTCGGCTTTCAACTCGACAAAACCGAACAGCGCGGCGATTGGAGCCGCCGCCCTCTGAGCGAAGAGCAATTGAATTACGCCTCGCTCGATGCGGCCTGCACTCTGCTGCTTTATGAAAAACAGACTGCGCGCGGATTGCGCGGCGATTACGAATTGCGAGCCAGAATCGAGCGGGCGCAGGAATCGTTGCCGCTCGCGCATCGTGATCTGCGAGACAACTCGACCGATCCATCGCCGGATTTTGTTCATTCAGCTTCCGATCTCGGCTCCTGCTCGTTTGCGCTGCTCGGCGTCATCGCCGAACTCAGCGGGCGGTACAGTCCCGAACACCTGATCGCATCAACCGGCGCCGAAAGAATCGGACTGGCAGGGTGGATCATTGACCACACACTCGGCCCCAACGCCGACATTGACGAAGACATTGCGAAGCAGGAGATAGCCGCTCTCAGCGATCGCGGCCTGATTCAACTCAGCCTCTCGCGCAAGCTCGAAGCGACAACTGCGGGCGCAAAGCTCTGGCAGGATCACAAGCCACGAACTTGATTCATCACTCTTCATCGCCATCTTAATTTTTCAACCGCCGCTTTGACCGAAAAATAACTTGCCAGTCACGTCGAGCGACGATAGTATGCCCGCATCAATTCAAGATCACGGTCACGGGAAAATTTAATTAACAACAAGCTCAACCGAAGAGGTAAGTATGAAGCATCCCAACGCTGTTTCTCTCGCTAAACGCTTGCTGGATTCACACATCAAACGCCAGGCGATTACAGGGATCGAGTCCGAAATTGAGCATCTGTTTAAGATCACCGATGAAGAGCTTGCCTGGGCTGAAGACATTCTCGCCACTCACCTGGACGCCTGCCTGAAACAAGGCGTTCACCCCGATCTCGGCGAAGCCGTTGAAGAGGCGCTCGCCTTCGCATTACGCCACGAAAAAGCATACGAGCCTATTCCGATCACCGCCCGCTGGCATTACGCGCTAGTCGTTATGGAAGAGCGGGACGCTGACTGAAATTTGCCACAGAGACACAGAGGCACAGAGAAGAAGAGGAGGAGGAATAACGAAATTCAATCTCCCCATCTCTCTTTCTTTGTGCCTCTGTGTCTCTGTGGCAGGCGCTATCACCCGACATTCGCCAATCCGTATCGCGGCTGGCTGCGCACGTGATTGATCAACCTGTCAGTCTCGCGCGTATTCCTGCGCTCGTTGAGCATGTAGCCAGCTTCGCGCCGCGCGATCTCCAGAATCTTCTGATCACGAACGATGTTGGCGATGCGAAACGCAGGGATGCCCGATTGCCGCGTGCCCATCACTTCGCCAGGCCCGCGAATCTCCAAATCCTTCTCGGCGATTTTGAACCCGTCCGTAGTCTCTTCCATGATCTTCAACCGCTCGCGGGCCTCTTTGGTCTTTTGAAACTGCGCGAGCAGGATGCAGAAACTTTCAGCCGCGCCGCGCCCGACGCGCCCGCGCAACTGATGCAGTTGCGACAAACCGAAGCGCTCGGCGTGTTCGATCAACATCACCGAAGCGTTCGGCACGTCAACGCCGACTTCGATCACTGTGGTCGCCACCAGAATCTGAATCTTGTTCGCGCCGAACGCCTGCATCACCGCTTCTTTTTCCGCAGGCTTCATCTTTCCGTGCAGCAAGCCAACGCTGAATTCCGGGAAGACTTCCTTGCGCAGGTTTTCAAACATCTCGGTCGCGTTTCGCAGGTCGAGCTTTTCTGATTCTTCGATGATCGGATATACGACATAAGCCTGTCGTCCTTTTTTGATCTGGTCGCGGATGAATTCGTAAATCTTCTCGCGCCGGTCGTCGCCGCGAACATGCGTTGAAACGGGCGTCCGGCCCGGCGGCAATTCGTCAATGATCGAAACTTCGAGGTCGCCGTAAACAGTCATCGCCAGGCTGCGCGGAATCGGCGTCGCTGTTACGACCAGCACGTCGGGGTTGACGCCGCGTCGCCGCAATTCCGCTCGCTGCATCACGCCAAAGCGATGCTGCTCGTCAATCACTGCGAAGCCGAGTTTCTTGAATTGCACCGCCTCCTGAATCACCGCGTGCGTGCCGACGATCAGATCAACATCGCCCGCCGCAATCGCCGCTTGAACCTCGCGCTTCTCTTTCGCCTTCAAACTTCCCGTCAGCAATTCGACTCGATACGGCGTATCGCTGAGCCAGCGTTTGATATTGCGCGCGTGCTGTTCGGCCAAAATTTCCGTCGGAGCCATCAACGCCGTCTGATAGCCGTTCTCAATCGCGATGATCATCGCTTGCACCGCGACAATCGTTTTACCGCTGCCCACGTCGCCCTGCAACAAACGGTTCATCGGCTTGTCGCTGGTCATATCGTCAACGATCTCTTTCAACGTTCGCTTCTGCGCCTCGGTCGGATGGAACGGCAGGATCGAGCGCACGGCCTCGCGCACACGGTCGGTGATTTCGATCACTTCGCCTTTCGGCTCGCTGATACGTTCACCGCGACGAAGTCCCAGCGCAATCGAGAGCCAGAAAAATTCCTCGAAGATCAACCGCCGGTGCGCGGGGCTTCGCGCCAGGATGTAATCGTCAATCGGAGAATCGTCGGCGGGAAAATGAACTTTGCGCAAAGCCTCGAAGCGCGGGATCAGACTGCATCGCGCGATAATTTCGTCCGGCAAAGATTCGGCGGCGTCCTTTTCGATTTTGCTGAGCAGGTGATGAAAGATCGAGCGCAATTGCCGCGTGCGAAAATCGCCGAGCTTGCGATAAACAGGCACGCGCCGCGTCGTGTGAATCGCCGACGTTTCAGGATCGTCATCGTCGTCGGTCAAAATCTCGTACTCAGGATTCTCGACCTCGTAATAGCCTTTGTACTTGTTCAGCTTCCACTGCCCGTAAAGGATCACGCGCGAGCCGCGTTGAAAAACTTTGTTGAGATAAATCTGGTTCCACCAGAAAGCCCGCGCCTGCCCCTCGCCGTCGGTGGCGATGAACTCGTACATCTTCAGCCGCCCGCCCTTGAGGGGAATGATCCCGCCCACGCGCACCATCACCTCAACCGAAGCCGTCTGCCCGTCCTGCAACTGCGAGATGCGCGCCAGATTCGACCGGTCCTCGTAACGCATCGGCAGGTAATGCAGCAGGTCTTCAACCGTCGCGTCGCGCGCGTCAGGCTTCGCGGCGATAGCGGCCATCTCGACCGCCAGGCCGTGCGCGGTCTTCTGGCCGACGCGCGGCAGGCCGTGATGGTGGAGTTCTACGAGTGGAGTGTTGAGTGTCAGCACAGATGTCTTCAGAGTTTTATCTGGTGGCTCATCTATCACGAGTGATTTCTATTTTGCGCTCATCGCCGCCGAGATCGGAAATCATAACTTGATAAGCATTCGGAATCGCAAACTCTCCCAGCCGCTCCGGCCATTCAATTACGACCAGGCCGGCAGGATCGTTCAGCATCTCTTCCAAGCCGAGATCATAAACTTCATTCGCGCCGCCTTCGATGCGATACAGGTCAAGATGGTAAAGCCGCATCCTCGCGCCGGGGCCATCGAGTTGATTCACAATCGTGAACGTCGGGCTGTTGACTTCGGCAGGATCAATATCCAATCCCGCGCCGATGCCTTTGGCAAAAACCGTCTTGCCCGCGCCCAGGTCGCCTTGCAGCAAAAATACTGTCGGCTCGTTGACCGCTTCGCCGATCTGGTAAGCAAGCTCGAAGGTCTCTTCGGCTGAGCGCGTGATGAACTGTCCGGTCGGAATTGATTGCATCAGATCGTTGAGATTGTGCTCGGCCCTCCGCGTTCAGCTTCGCCGCCGATTTGCAAAATGGCCTCGCTCAGATTGGCGGTGATGTCGGAAGCGATCATCGAGCGCATTCCGAGTTTGTTCGCCGCCAGATCGCCCGCGAGTCCGTGCAGATAGACTCCGGCGATTGCCGCTTCCAGAGGCTCCGATGGGCGTTGCGCGAGCAAGCCCGCGATCAAGCCTGTTAAAACATCGCCCGATCCGGCGGTCGCCATTCCCGCGTTGCCTGTTGGGTTGACGTAAACTTCGCCATCGGGCGCGGCGATGATCGTGCGGCTGCCCTTCAAAACCGTGATGGCGTGGCGCGTCGTGGCGAACTCTCGCGCGACGTTGGCCCGGTCGGCTACAACTTCGGCGTTTGTCTTGCCAATCAGCCTCGCCATCTCGCCCGGATGTGGCGTGATGATGATCGGCGCTTCATCCGAGCCTTTCAAATCGTCCAAATTCGCTGGCCAGGGCGCGAGCGCATTCAACCCGTCGGCATCAATGACCATCGGCGCGTTTCGCCGCTCCACAAATTCAAGAACGAAGCGCCGCGTGCTCTCTTCGCTTGATGACAAGCCGGGACCGAGCGCGATGACCGTACGCTTCTCGGCAAGTTGCAGCGCGTGATCCAAAGCCGCGTGCGAAATTGCGCCGCTTTCGAGTTCATCCAACGCTTCGGTCATGACTTCAGTCCGCGTCTGCGTGACGAGCAACGATTGCGCCGAGCGCGCAGTGGCCACCGTGACCAATCCGGCGCCCGCTCTCAAAATCGTTTCGGAAGACAGCGCAGCCGCGCCTGTTTTGCCGCGCGAGCCTGCGATCAACAGAACGTCGCCGACTGAGCCTTTGTAGGCGTCAGCGTAGCGGCGCGAAGCTTTCAGCCAATCCGCGATCCGCCTTTCTTCAAGAAGATGAAGATGTGAACCGGATTCTTCTTCAATCAACCAATCGGGCGTGCCAATTGAAGCGATGATGAGTTTGCCATTCGCCTCGCCTGCTGGCGGCAAAACATTGCCGATTTTCGGAGCGGTGAATGAGACGGTCAGGTCAGCCAGAACGTGTGCGCCCATCGCCTGGCCGGTGTCTGACGACAGACCTGAAGGAATATCAACTGAAATAACAGGCGCGCCGCTGATGCTCCTGATACTGTTGATCGTCAATATCGCATCAAGATATGAGCCTTCGGCGGGGCGGGTTATTCCGGTACCCAGCAGCGCATCAATCACTACATCCGGTGAAAGAAACAGTTCTGCGGCCTGCTCTTCGGTAATGATTTCAGTGAAAGAGATGTCGCAAACAGACGATTTAATTTCATCATCAGCAAGCCGCTTGAGATTTTCGGATTTCGCGCATTCAGCAAGCCGTTTGATAATCTCGAAGTTCGCGCGCGCTTCGCCTTTCGTTTCCGCCAACTCGCCGAAAAGGAAAACATCAACCGCTTGAGCGCCACGCATAAACAAAAGCCTGGCGATAACCGCGCCATCGCCACCGTTGTTGCCTTTGCCACAGAAGACCGCAAAATATTTTCCACTCAACGAGCCGTAATGCTCGATAACCGCTTCCACCACGCGGCTGCCCGCCGTCTCCATCAACGTCGCATACGGAATGCCGCAGCGCTCGACGGTCAGCCGGTCAATCTCTCGCATCTGTTGCGCGGTCAGAATCTTCATCGCCTGATCATTATCGCCCGGCGCGAAAAGAGCGCAAGAGGCTTCGCGCCGCTTGCGCTCGATGCGGCAAATTGACGAATATTATCGGGTCATCATTGCGCCGGTTCGACCTGAACGAGTCTCCGGTCTTTCATCCCCCACCAAAAGCGCGGAAGACCCGGAACTCAATTTCAATCTGCTTTACGAAACAAAAAGGAGCGACTATGAAAAAATGCCTGAAGATTCACTTTGTCTGGGGATTCGCCGTAGCGGCGTTGCTGCTGGCGCAATTCGGCTGCTCGCCGAAGGCTGAGAATACCGGCTCGAACGCTCAACCAACCGCTTCGCCAAGCAACGCTGCGGCTCTGACATCGGCGTCGCCGGTTGCTGACACGGCTTCAACCGCTGCGGGCAATCCAAACGCCTCTGGCGGAGGCTTCGCGCCCGGCGCTCCGGCCGGCAATCCGACCAACGCCGCCGCGCCGACTCCGGCTCCGACGCCGCGCACGTTTACGATAGCCGCTGGCGCGCCGATCTCGATCTACACGGCCAAGACGCTTTCAACCAAGACCGACAAGGACGGGGAACGTTTTGTTGCCAGCCTGGCGCAACCAATCGTGAACGGCGACTGGGTGATCGCCAAGAAGGGCGCGCAAGTCGAAGGCGTGGTCGTCAATTCCGATCCGGGCGGAAAGGTGAAAGGGCGCGCTTCGATGACGGTCAGGTTGACCAGCCTGCAATTGGCTGACGGGCGCACTATTGATCTTTCAACCAGCTCTTACACGAAAGAGGCCAAAGGCACGAAGAAGAAAGATGCGGCGAAGATCGGAATCGGCGCGGGCGTAGGCGCGGCAATCGGCGCGATTGCCGGCGGCGGTAAAGGCGCGGCAATCGGCGCAGGCGTGGGCGGCGGCGCGGGCACAGGCTACGTGCTGGCCACACGCGGCGACCCGGCGGTGATTCCGAGCGAATCACAGTTGACCTTCAAACTGACGGCGCCAGTTACAGTCACAAAACGTTGAAGGCCAAAAGCAAAGAAGCGATATGTCGCACCCCGACGCTCGCCGGGATGCGACATACCGCTTCCTAAAAGATAAAAACGCTTGACCGCTATGCCTGCAAGTGCGCTTCCAGGAACCAGAGCGATTTGTCCAGCCCGCGCGATACGCCTGTGAACAAATCAGCCGTGTCGGCGTCTCCTAATTCGTCTGAACGATCAATCGCGGCGCGGGTCGTCGCGGCCAGTTCAGCGTAACGCTCCACCAGAGCTTCGACGCTTTCGCGGCTTCCAACCACTTCCGCCGAATATTCCGGCAGGCGAGTCTTGGCCGCGGCCATCCGAGCCGTGCCCAAAGCCGCTCCGCCGAGCGTCGTCGAGCGTTCGGCGATTGTGTCCACGTGATCGAGCAGTTCGGCGGCGAGCTTGTCGAACAGCTCATGAAGCTGGAAGAATTGCGCGCCTTTGACGTTCCAATGCGCCTGTTTCGTCTGGCTATAAAGATCGAAGGTGTCGGCCAGTTGCTGATTCAACAGCGCGACGATCTGTTCGCGCGATTCGGCGTCAATGTCTATGCTGGTTTTATACATTTTCGGTTTGCTCATTTTTTTCTCCTTCCTTCATTTGCAGTTTTTACAATGACCTAAAAGTTCGATGCGGCAGTCCTCGACTTTAAACCCGCGCGGCGCCTTGATCAATTTGATCAACTGTTCGCCCGCCGCCGGAGGCACGTCGGCGATCAATCCGCATTTCAGACAGCGGCTATGGTAATGATGATCCGTACGAATTTCATAGCGCGCCGCCGAATCGCCATAAGTCAGCTTCGACGCCGCGCCGCACGCGACCAGCGCTTCGAGGTTTTTATAAACCGTCGCCAAGCCGATCTTCGGCAACTCCCGTTTGACGGCGACAAAGACTTCTTCAGCCGTCGGGTGATGATCAACCTGGCGCAGGTAGTCGTAGACGGCCTCGCGCTGGCGGGTGAAATTCGCCCCGCGCGTTTCGAGCATTTGCCGCAACGCGGGGCGCTGACGCCTGGCGTCTTTCCCCTCACCGCCGCTTCGGCCGGCTTTGAGCGACGCCGCCGCCTTCTTTGATCTTCCTCTCGGCATAACTTGATTCCCGACACGCCAAGTCTAACCGGGCAGCCGGATAAAATCAATAACAATTATTATTCTTTGTTTGAGACGGGGATGCGCCGCGCTTCCGCCGATTCGATTTCTTTTCCGGCTATGGCTTGTCAGGCGCGATGTAATTGATCGTGATCAGATCGTAATAGCTCTGATAGCGGCCTTCATCGAAGTCTTTCAGGAAGATTGTCATCTGCTGCAACAGCGTGGCGGCGCGGTGGCCGGGCAAACGCGCCGGATGCGCGAAGCGCCCGGTGGCCGAGCGGATGAAGAGGCTGCGGTCGTTGATTGGCAGTCTGCGAACGTTGTTTGCGAAGGCCTCGAACACGTTGTTCTGAAACAGGTACTGCTCCACGTTCGACGTGTAGAAGGCCGTCACCGTGAAGCCGTTCTTCCGCAGGTAATCGCCTACCGCCGCAATCGCCTTCTTCCCGCCGAAATCGCCGACGACGGGGATGATCAGGTTCTTGCGATGCAGGCCGCGCACGAAATCGTAGTCTTCGTCGCTGGTGAGAAAATTGCCGAGCTTTCCGTTGAGGTCGGTCTGCGCGATCAGATCTTTCAACACGGGAAAGTAACCGCCCCGCGAATCGCCCATTCTATAGGCTATCTCCAGCCCATCATCGTGAAAGCTTCTGTAGACGTACTCCAGGCTCCTCTGATCAGTTTCGGAGAGCGGGAACTGAAACTCATTCTGAATCGTTTTGCGGATCGCGGCCAGATTGGCCACATATGCCTGCTCGTCCGGCGGGGCCTGGCTGAAGAACGCGAGCATCTCATTGACCGAAGCGCCGAGCTTCGCGGACTTATCTTTTGGCGTCGGCCTGCTCAGCAAACGCGCAAGAAACTGAACGCGATCTGGCGCAAGGTGAAAGATCGCTTTGTACATCAAATGCTGGATCACGGCCTGTCGGCGGATGTCTATGATGAAAGCGATGCGCGGGCGAATCTTGGCGATGTAGGTGAAATTCTGCTCCGGCCCAACGCCGATGTAAGCGCCGCCGTTAGCGCCGAGGCGCCGCAGTTTGTCCACTACGGTCAGATAAGCGGTTTCGTTTGAAGTGAAATTGTCCGAACGGAAATAACCGCCATCTTCCGAAATCTCGCGGCTCAGGCGGGAGAATTCCGCGGCTGACAGACCATCCACATTGCCGGGCTTGTCGGGCGCTTTGGCCGGACTGACAGGTTGAGCGCTCGCGGGGCTGGCGGGCTTCGGCTCCTGCGAAGCGTAAGCCCCGGCGCCAATCGCCAACGCCGCCGTCAAAATTGTCAGTAACGCTAAAAACCTGTTTTGCTTTTCCGCTTTCATGCTTCTGCCCTTTTGAGTAAAAACAGTCGTGAATGCACAAGACGCGAAGGCGCAGATTTTGCCACAGAGCACGCAAAGAGCGCAGAGGCGAATGCAGACGCGCTTTTCACCTCTGCGCACTCTGTGAGCTCTGTGGCTGATGCCCCAATGTTTTGCGTTTCGATTTAGTTTCCGCTACAGGCTCCAGCCCTTGCGATATTCGCGGCCCAGGTATTGATTGGCCGCGTCCACGTTCGTGACTTTGCCCGCTTCGCCGTCGTAGCGAATCTGCACGCCCTGCCCCGTTTTCAGAGCCACAATGCCAAGCACCATCGTCTCGGTGAGCCTTGAGGCGTATTCGAAAGGCGAACTAGGCTTGGCGTCGCCCTTGCAGGCTTTCGCCCAGTTCTGACGGTGCAGCGCGTTATTCCGCTCATCGGTGGCGATACGCTCGTATTTCTGCGGAACTTTTTTGGCCTCTTCCATCAACGATTCGGGGAAGATGCGTGGGTTCTTGCCGTAGGTTTCATGCGTCAATATGCCCTTCGAACCGATGATGATGACCCCACCACCACGATCGAGCGGGACATTTTCCGGCATCTGTTCCGGACGAGGCGCCATCAGGCCGCCATCGCCCCAAATCATCCTGACGGGCGGTTGAACGCCGCGCGCCGCGAAGTGATAAACGACTTGCGTCGCCAGCGGGTGGCTCACAGGATTGTTCTTGCTGTCGTAACCCCACGGCGTCGAGGTGGCTTCGATGTGCGTCGGCAATCCCAGGTCGAGCGCCCAGAACGGATGGTCAATCAGATGCGCGCCCATGTCGCCCAGCGCGCCTGTGCCCCAATCCACCCAGCCGCGCCAGTTGAAGGGATGATAAATCGGGTGGAATTGCACTTCAGGCGCCGGCCCCAGATACAAATCCCAGTTGAGCGTGTCCGGCTTCGAGAAATTGTTGAGGACAGTCCAGGCGGTTTCTCTGTTGACGCGAACCTGCGTCCATTCGTTGCCGAAACTGCCGGCGGATCCGTAACCGCCCCTGGCCATTCGTTGCCCCGCCGCCTGCCTGGGCGCTTGCCCCTGCGCCGGGCCTGATGGCGCCGCGTGTCCCGCTTCGGGAGCTGGCGCGGGTTCGGGGGCGGGTTTGCCCGGACGCGGCACGCCCTGCGGCCAGATCGGGCGGTTCGTCCAAACGTAAACTTCCCGCACCGGGCCGATGATTCCGGCTTGAATCCATTCGTTGATCAGGCGCGCTTCGTGACTCGAATGTCCCTGGTTGCCCATCTGTGTGACGAGTTTCGGATTCTTCTTCGCCGTCTCGCGCAGCACGCGCGCTTCATGAACCGACCACGTGAGCGGCTTTTCGCAATAAACGTGCTTGCCCGCTTCGAGCGCCGCTTTCGCCGCAATCGCGTGAATGTGGTCGGGCGTGGCCACGATCACCCCGTCAATGTCTTTCTGCTCTTCGAGCATTTTGCGGAAGTCGGCGTAGCGCTTCGCTTTGTTGTAAGCTTCCTGCAGCTTGACGGAATTCGCGTTCGGGCTGCCGTCGCGATTCTTCGTCCGCTCCGCCACAGCCTTGTCAACGTAACCGAAATCCACGTCGGCCAGCGCGACGATGTTCTCGCCGCCGACCACGAGTTCGGTCGCGTCGGAGGCTCCCTGGCCGCCGCAGCCTATGACCGCGACGTTCAATTTATCGCTCGGCGCTTTGTATCCAGTCCCGCCGAGCACGTGACGCGGAACGATCATCGCGCCGAAAGCGGCTCCGGTCGTACCCGCGACGAATTTCCGTCGTGTGATCTTGTCTCGTTTCATTTTTCTCTCCGTTGGTTTGGTTTGAAGAAAGTTTGGTTTGCGAAAATTGTGTCCGCGAATCTGCGCCGAAAGGTCAGCGAATCTCGAATGACAACTCAACGGTTGTCGTGGAAAGCCGGCGCCCCACCCACTCGAACAAATCCACCTCGAACGGCTTGCCGATGTTATTGCCCGCCAAATCCTCCAGCGTGATCTGGATAATAAGTTGACAGCGCTCACGGCGCCAAATGTTATTGGGCCAAATGTTATTGATGAATGAAAAACGATGTCAGCGCGCCACCTGTAAAGACGGCGTCCGGTCAGGGCGGGTTACAAACTGCGTTCGAGAAGGTCAATTCGGCGAGCCACGTCGTCCGCCTTCCCGATTTCCAATCGGATGCGTTTCTCTGGCGAGAGATTGTCCGTTAGATCGGATTGCAATTGCGTGTACACGAAAATGAAGCGCAGGGGCCGGGAAAACCCGCCCCTGCGCTGTTGTCGCAGTTAATTTTCAAACGCAATCATCGCGGGGAGAAGACAAGATTGACCTCAGAACGTGAACTTCAAGGTCAACTGAATGCGCCGGGCATAGTTCGCCTGTTGCGAGGCGATGATCTGTCCGAAAGTCGCCTGCGTCACATTCGTATTCGGCCCGGGGAACAGCGCGTGATTGAACGCATTCAGGAATTCAGCGCGGAATTCCAGGTTCTTGTTTTCGAGAACCTCGGTCTTCTTCAGCAGCGAGAAGTCAATGTTGTTGATCTGATCGCTGCGGACTGAGCTGAATCTAAACGGGAAAGTCCGAACGTTGCTCACGGGCTGGGCATTCGAGGCGGTCACGAATCCGGCGCTGGTATTGAACCAGCGCGTGAGCGACTGCTCGCTGCCCGACAGCGCGATGTCCTTCACGTTGCCCGTGAAGAAAATGTTGCCGAAATTGATCGGCACGCCGCTCTGGAATTGATAGACCGTCGAAATCTGCCAGCCACTGACGACATACGACGCGAATTGATTGACGTTGGCCAGGAACTTCCGGCCCTTGCCGAACGGGAATTCATAAATGCCGCTGGCCGAGAACCGGTGCGGGCGATCCGAAGCCGAGATCACTTCGGTCGGACGCGGGTCATCCTGGTTCAACAGTTCGGTAGCCTCCATGAATTTCGAGAAGGTGTAGCTCAGACCCAGTGTGTATCCCTTCGAGAATCGTTTATCCAGCCGCGTTTGCAACGAGTGATACCACGAGTAACCGTCGTTCACTGTCGTGTTCACGGCGTCGAATTGAGGGAACGGGCGCAGCAGTCTCTGTCGCTGGATGTTGGTTCCTCTCAAGTCCGAAATCGCATTCGCGGGCATCAATCCGGCGAACGGATTGGGGACTTGCGCGGTGAGGTAAGAGTTGGTCGCGTTGTCACGCGTCGCGCTCCGGCTCAGATACTTCTGCGGCGTCACGTTCAGGTTGCGGGCGAATTCGATGTGCGTCCCGCGATTGCCGACGTAAGCCGCTTCGGCCACCCATCCGCCGGGCAGTTCGCGTTGCACGCTCAATTCCCAACGCTGGTTGTAGGGCGAAAGCGGTCTTGGGTTGTAGAACGTGACGCTCTGGCCGAGGAACGTCTGGATGCCATCGGCTGCCCCGCGCGGTTCCCTGAGTCCGTTCTGGAAAGCCTGGAACGGGTTCGACAATGTCTCGATGAACGAGATGCCGTTGTTCAGGCTGACGGTCATCGCCGTGTTTGTGCTGAAGCCGATCTGGTTCACGTCGCCGCGGCGCTGGCCAAGAAAGCCGAAGAAGACGCCGTAGCCGCCGCGCAGCACGGTCTTGTCGGTGAGCTTGTAGGCAAAGCCGAGGCGCGGCATGTAGTTATTCTTCGGCGTCTTGTACAGCCCGCGGCCTTCTCCGTTGACGCCAGCGAAGAGCAAGCCGCCCCGGACGTTGAACTGGCTCGCCGGGACTTCGGGCGTCGGGTTGGCCGCGTATTTCGCTCTGGCCGCTGCTTCAATCGGCTGGATGGCGAAGTAGTCGAAGCCGGTCACGCTGCGGTTGAAACGTTCGGTCAGCGCCCCTTCGACTTCGTAGCGCAGGCCGAGGTTGATCGTCAGCTTCGGGGTGATCTTCCAATCATCCTGGAAGAAGACGCCGGTCGTTGTGGACTGCTCAGCGTAATTGGCCGGTTGATTGATCGTCGCCGAAGTCGGCAACCCCAGCAGGAACGCTGCGAAGGAGAAGCCAAGCGCGCTCGGCGTGCTGACGTTGTCGAGCGGCCCGCGCGTCCACGTGGTGTCGAAGTTGAACTGCCCCGTCTGGTTGTTGCCGAAAAACTTGTCCGTCTCGCGGTAGGAGCGGAACTCCACCCCGTACTTGAATGAATGCGCGCCCACCGTGTGGTTCATCGTGGAGATGAACGCGTGAGTGTCGGTCGGCCTCAATTCGCCGCCAACGCCTGTGCCCTGGTAGCCGGAAATTTCAAAGCGCGGGAAGCGCCGGATGTCTTCCGGGATCAGGCCGTTGTAGTAGGCGGGAAAGCCCAGGCTGGTCAGATCGAAGCCGCGATTTTCGGGATTGGAATTGGTTCCGCGAATGAAGCGGTTGTAGCCGTATCGCGTGTTCAAAACCATCGTCGAATTGATCAGCCAGACGTGATCAATCGCGCCTTGCCGTGATTTGAAGAGGAAGAACTCTCCGGTCGCGGCGTTGCGGTAATAGTTGTTGTAGTTGCTGTCGCGGTTGTACCAGCTCGCGCGGCCAAAGATGCGATGCTTTTCGTTGACCGCGTGATCTATGCGGATCGTGTTCGAGAGATACTCGATGCTCTCCGTCAGATCGGGCTGCGCGAAATTGCCGACGCCGTCGGCGGCGCCTTTGGCCGTCGGTTTGGGCAGGTAGGTGTCAACGAATTTTTTGGCGATTGGGTTGATCAGATTAGCCGGGATGATGTTGTCCTTGAACGGATCCGATTGAATGCGCCCGCCCGGCGCCGTGCGGCGCGTGAACGGATTGTGAAGCTGGTAGGCCGGATTGACCGCCAGCAACTCCGAGAAGTCGCCGTTGCGCATCTTCTCGCTCGGAATGGTCGGCGTGCCGTTGTTGCGCGGACGCGCTTCGGGAATGCTCTCGACGCCGTACATGAAGAACGTCCTGCTGCGCCCGTTGTAAACCTTCGGCAGCCAGACCGGGCCGCCTACCGTTCCGCCCCACCGGGTGTAGTTGAACTCCGGCCTGGGAGTCCCATTGGCGTTGCCGAAAAAGTCGTTGGCGAACAGCCCCGGCGCCATCTTCGTCCAGGCCGCCGTGCCGTGAAATTGATTCGTTCCCGACTTGATGCTCAGGTTCGTCACGCCGCCTTCAGTGTTGCCAAAGCTGGCGTCGAAGGTCGCGGTCTGCACCTTGAACTCCTGGATCAAATCCTGCGGCGGAACGAACGAGGCGATGACTTCGTTGGCGTTGGCGGTCGAGGTGCTCGGCACGCCGTCAATCGTCACGTCGCTGCGATTGGCCAGCGTTCCGTTGATGGCGTAACCGACGATGTGCGTCGGCTCGAACGGGCGATCCAGCTTCGGATCGCGCGTGTAAGCCACGCCGCCCGCCAGACCGATCAGCTTGAACGGCTCGCCGTGCGGAATCGGCAATTCGGCCACACGCCGCGAGTCAACAACCGTTCCCATCGAACCGGAGGTCGTATTGAGCAACGGGACGTCGCTGCTGATCGTGACCGACTGATCCACCGTTCCGACCTCAAGCTCGATGTCAATCTGAAGACTGTCGTTGACCTGCAAAAGGACGCCGTCGCGCACGTAGCGTTTGAACCCGGACGCCTCGACCATTATCTGGTAAGTTCCGGGGATGAGATAAGGCGCCTGGTAGAACCCATCATCGTTGGTTCTCAACGTAGTGGATGTTCCCATCGCCACGTTAGTGACCTTCACCGTCGCGCCCAGGACCACGGCTTTATTCGTGTCCATGACTTTGCCGGTGATCGTGCCGCGCGCTTCCTGCGCCAGCGCAGTCGCCGCGGAAAACAGAACCAGAACTGTGAAAACAGCCAGGGGCAGTGTTTTCACTACTCTCGATGCCGCTGGTTTCATTTCATTCCTCCATGTGGATGGGAGAGCTACGGCTGCTTACACGTCGCAGTTTCGCAGCTTACGAAGGGGTTTCACCGCCGAGTTGAAACATCCGCTGATGCGGCCTTCCTCAACGGCGCGTTGCAAACATCCCAGCAAAGCCTGAATTGATCGGTTGTATTTTGTTCTTCTGTTCTTCCCAGCGTTTGTTTGTGTCTCGTCAGAAGCGTCGCGGCAGGCTATTTCCGCGCGCTGCGCTTCGCCCGCCAGGCCGGATAGTCTTTCTCCAGCAACTCGGCAGGCTCGCTCGTGTACCAGTTGTAGCCCGTGCGCCGCTCGTGCTCGATCTCAGCTAGGCTGTATTTGATGACGCCGTCACGCCCGCTGAAGATCGGGCGATTCGAGCCGATCTGGTAAAACCGCGCCCAGAGCGGCCCGGCTTTGACGTCCTCGATCACCACTCGGTCAAAACCATTCGGGAACGAAGCGTCAGGCTTCTCGACCAATTTGATTCCGGTGAGCTTCGACCGCTTGAACCACGCGATGGCCGATTCAATCGCTTCGACAATCTGCGCGTCGGGATGTTCAACGCCCATCAGGAAGCGCGCTACGCCAGCGCTTTCGCTGCCGCTGAGCGAGGCGTGTTCGTAACTGCGCGCGGGCGCGGGCGCAAACGTGACTTCGTCGTGCTGAGCGCACCAGACCGTCAGCTTGCCGTTGACGACTATCTGCGTCTTCAGAACGCATTCGATCCCTTTGATCACGGCTTGCCCGGCTTTTGCGCGACGCGTTTGATCCACGAACAGATAAGCTCGATCTTTCCGCGCGACATCGCGCAGCAACTCCATCACGCCGATCATCGCGTCGTCGTTGTAGGTGATGCGTTTGTAATAGCCGGTCAATCGCGGGTAATACTGCGGCCATCCGCCGTTCTCGTATTGCGCTTTGAGCAGGTAATCGAGGCCTCGGATGAAGCTATCCTTGAAACGCGGATGTTTCGTCGCGTTGAAGACTCTGGCCAGATAGGCCATCTGCGTGTAGGTCGCGCCGTTGTCAATCAGCGAATCATCCTTGCTCTTCTGCCTGGCGATTTCAGCTTTTTCCTGTTCGCTCAAAACGACGGCCATATCAATGTTCTTCGGCCATCCGCCGCTCTCGCGCTGATAAAGCAGAACGTTGTCGGCGATGCGCGTGGCCTCGTCGCCCGCGTACCATTCCGGTTTCTGTTTCAGGCAATCTTTCCAGGAGATGAGATGAGCGTCGGAGCCGGGAGAAACCCGCTCGGCGCGCGTCAACGTAACCGGCCCGATCAGGTTCGTGATGAACAAAGAAAGCGGCGCCGACAGCGCCAGGGCCAGCGCCAACGCGCGCGATAATTTGTCCTTTCCCGTCTTCACCAACTTCCTCCGTTCGGATTCGTTGACGCGCCGCCATCCTGTTTCAGGAAGTCTTCGCGCAAAGGCGTGAAGATGTCTATCAACACGACTTCTTCATCGAGCATCGTCGCGCCGTGCCAGCAGCCGGAAGGAAAGTGCAGCACGTCGCCCGCCTGCGCGATCCGCTCGTCGCTCCCGATGACGAAACGCACGCGGCCACGCTCGATCATCGTGATCTGTTCGTGCGGATGATCGTGAGCCGGGGTGACGACGTGCGGCGCGAATCGCAATCGGCAAACCATCAATCGCTCGCCCACGATCATCTGGCGAGTTATTCCTTCGTCGAGTTCCTCGATCGGGACGCTCTCCCAATCCCAATGTTTCGCCGGTGTCTTTGGATTCGTATTCGTGTCTGATCTCATGCCCAGCTTTCTTCAGGCGATTGGAGGCGCGGCGAACGCCGGCGCCGTCACCAGCGCAGCCGCCCCGCGCAATCGCGGTTGATCTTCCAGAGAGACGACTCGGATTTCTGTTTTAGCCGCGTCGGGCGACAACGCCCGTTCGGCCAACGCGGCGCGCACATCCGGCTCGATCAAATCCCAGGCCGCAATGATTTCGCCGCCGATGTAAATTCGCGCAGGGTCAACGGCGTTGACGATTGAAGCCAGACCGAGTCCCAGATAGCGCGCCGTCGCTTCGATTGCGGCGACTGCTTTGGCGTCACCGGCCCGCGCTCTGACGATCAAATCCTCGATGGTGAATGTGGTGACTTCGGCGGCGGCGGGCTTCGCCTCGCGCAGGTTCCTGCCGAAATACCGCGACAGCGTCGCCAGATTTGAAATGTAAGCTTCCCAGCATCCGGTCGCGCCACAGGGGCAGCGCGGGCCGTCAATGCTCAAGGGAACGTGACCGAACTCTCCGGCGATGTTGTGCCGCCCGCGCAGGATTTCGCCGTTCACGACAATGCCAACGCCGATGCCGTCCGAGACGCTGACGAAGACCACATCGCCCGTCGCAGCCGCGTCGCCGCGCGCCGCCCAGATTTGCGCCAGCGCGCACGCCTTGCCGGAGTTTTCGACATGAACCGGCAAGCCTGTCGCCGAGGCGAGCGATTCACGAATCTCGACATCGCGCCAGCCCAGCGTCGGAGCGTGAATGACGCGGCTCGTGGCGCGATCAACCATTCCCGGCACGACCACGCCGACGCCCTTGCACTCGCCGACCTCTTTGTGCTCGGACAAAACTTTTTTGATCCGCTTGCTCAATTCAGCCACCAGCCGTTTAGGGTCCCGATCAGTCGGGAAACCGCTCGTGGCGACCAACTGCCTGCCGATCAGGTCCGTCACCATCAGCGACGTGCGCGTGACGCGAATGTCCACCGCCACCACGCATCGTTCCCGCGAATCAATGTAAAGAAACGTCGGCTTGCGTCCGCGATGGCTCTCTCCCGTCGCCCCCTCGAAGATCAACCCCTCGGCCAGCAGGTCGTTAACGATCAGACTGACCGCTCCTCGGCGCACGCCCATGATCCGCGCCAGATCGGCGCGCGAGATTGGCTGATGCGTCCGCACCAGATTCAGCGCGATCTGCCGGTTGATCTCGCGCGAGGTGCCGCGCGTGGCCACATGAAAATTGTTTGGATTTATTTTGCGCATGAACCGTTCTTTGTCTCTTATTACGACAAATGAAGCGATTGAATGCCGTTTTGAGAAACGATTGCGCGCGCCAGCCTCGATAAGCGAAAAACAGGCAAAAAAAGCGCTGGCTATCTCGCGCGGCGTTTCACTTGTTTTCGGCCTGAAATTTCGTAAAATCTCGGCTACCGCAACGCGGACTGAAACCGCCAGGAAGTTAAAACGTCAGAAACTCTCGCTTGCGGCTCTCGCAAGCAGTAAGCTTCAACCGTTAAAGTAAAAGCTATTGTCTAAACTTGGGACAATATAGCCGAAGGCGGATCAATGTTTCAATAACTTTGCGGCATTTTCCGGCTCCGGCTGAAAAAGATTCAGCGATAAGGAAAAGACACATGAAACAGATCAGCAGAAGAGATTTCACCAGAACCAGCGTCGCGGCGGGCGCCAGCGCGGCCTTGAGCAGGATGCGTATTCTCGGCGCGAACGACCGCATCAACATCGGCATCATCGGTCCCGGCGACCGTGGGATGCAGATATGGCCGATCTTCCTGAAACAACCGGATGTCGCGCCGGTCGCGGTCTGCGACGTTTACCAGCCGTATCTGAGCCGAGCCGCCGCCGCCTGCAACACCAAGGTCGCGACTCACGAAGATTTCCGCCGCCTGCTGGACATAAAGGAGATTGACGCGGTGGTCGTCGCCACGCCTGATCATTGGCACGCGCTGCCGACGATCATGGCCTGTCAGGCGGGCAAGGATGTTTATTGCGAAAAACCGCTCTCGCTGACGGTCGTCGAAGGCCGAAAGATGGTCGAGGCCGCGCGCAAACATAACCGCGTTGTGCAAACCGGCAGCCAGCAACGCTCCGGCCCGCATTATCAGCAAGCCGTCAAACTGATTCAGGAAGGCGGTATCGGCGCGGTTCACAAGATCAGCGCCGGTTTCACTCGAAACGCAATGCCCGGCTTCAAGCACGAAGAGATACTGAGCAAGGAACTGCCGAAGGAACTCAACTGGGATATGTGGCTGGGGCCTGCGCCTTATGTTCCCTACGACCCATTCCGCTGCCTTTACCACTTCCGCTGGTTCTGGGACTATTCCGGCGGGCAAATGACCAACTGGGGGGCGCACAACCTTGACATCGCGCGCTGGGCTTTGAACGCTAAATCCCCGACAGCCGTCTCAGGCTTCGGCGGACGTTACGAAATCAAGGACGGCGGCCAGACTCCCGACGTTCAAGAGGTGCTTTACAACTTTAACGGCTGCGTCGTCTCGTGGTCGGGCCGCGAAGTCAACCGTACGCGCGACGAATACCTGGTCTTCCACGGCGCCAAAGGCACGCTCAGCATTATGCGCAACGGATTCACCATTGCGCCCGAAATCTGGCGCAAGAAAGAGCAGCCCGAGATCGAGCCGATGCAGATGAAGGGCAACGGTGGTGAGTCGCAGGTCCTGCACATCCGCAACTTCCTCGATTGCGTGAAGAGCCGCCAGCGCCCCATCGCCGATGTCGAAGAAGGCCATCTGACGGCAGTGATGTGCCACCTTGGCAATATCGCCACGCGGCTTCAGCGTTCGTTGAAATGGAATGGCGAGAAGGAAGAGATCGCGGGCGACAAGGAAGCGGCCCAGATGCTGTCGCGGCCTTACCGCAAGCCGTGGAAATTGGAGTAGCTGGATAAAGTTATCAAACCACGGGGAAATGGGGATCACGGGAAAGACAAAGCAGCAAAGCTTGCGCCTTCCCCGTGATCCCCGTTTCCCCGTGGTTGATCTGTTTTACGCGGCTATCAGCTTTCCGGCGTGAAGCCGAGCACGATGTCGAACCGGGCCGTCAGTTCGCCGATGCTCGACTGTTTGATCGGCATGAAATCAACCATGACAGCCTCGTAAGCCTTTGGATCACGAATCGCCTTCAAGACGCCGTCATTCTTATTGCCCGGATGGCCCTTGATGTAGCACTGGGTGGTGAACTTCTCGCGGCCCTTCATTTTCACAGCGAAGTGAATGTGCGGCGTGCGTCCGGGGTACGGAACGGGTTTGATGGTGCGGAAAAGATATTCGCCGGTCGAACCTGTCAGGAAGCGTCCGAAGCCCTGGAAGTTCCCGTCCCGTTTGTCAGCGTTGACGGTCCCAGTGTGCAGATAAGCCCCGTTATTGTCGCACTGCCAGATTTCGACGAAAGCGTTGCGCACCGGCTGGCCTTTGATGTCGAGGATGCGTCCGCTCAAATAAGTGACTGCTCCCACAGCGGGAGTGATCGAGTCGTTGATGACCAGCAGATCGTTGTCGGTGTCGAGCGGCATCTTGTTCGGGTAGAATGGCCCTTCGGTCTGACGCGGCGTCTGGATCAGCTTCTGGGCGAAAACGCCGGGCGTGAACAGATCGCCGGTTCCGATAGCTCCGATTGCGCCAGCGGCCCCGCTCAGAAAATGTCGTCGCGTCCAAAACAGATTGTTGTTCATGGATCAGAGTCTCCTTTGGTTGAGAAATGTACGCATACCCCCGGCGTCCGTGTCTTGCGGTCTTACCGGCGTCAGGAGAAAGATAGAAGATGCGGCGCTACGATGGAAAAGGAAAACGAGATGATGGCGGAGAGTGAGGGATTCGAACCCCCATGCCCTTTCGGACGCCGGTTTTCAAGACCGGTGCAATAGCCATTCTGCCAACTCTCCGCAAATACGATGATGAAATGCGCGGATGATCGAAAGCGAGCGCATCCTAGCACGGTGATTTCCGGATTTCAAAGCCTCGATTCGGGAGCTTGCCCTGCCGCAGCGCGTCAAGCTAGTATGCGCGCAGTTTTGCAGTGAATTTGTTTGAAAACGGCGTCAGGCGCGGCGATTCAACATCACAATCGAATCAACTTCGCAAATTTTTCACAACTCATCGGAGAATCATTCGCAATGAAGAGAGAAGGAGTCGCGTGAGCGGCGAGGCGCTGAAAGGCGTGATGATCGGCGCTGGTTACTTCGCGCAGTATCAGGCCGAAGCATGGCTGCGAACGGAGGGGGCGCGGATCGTCGCAGTGGCCGACGCCGCGCCGGGCCGGGCTGAAGAATTCGCTGAGCGCTGGCAAATCTCGCGCGTCTATCAAAACGCCGCCAAGATGATCGAACGTGAGCGGCCCGATTTCGTTGACATCGCCACGCGCCCCGAGTCGCACCTGGAGCTTGTCCGGCTCGCGGCTCGACACGGCGCTCACGTCATCTGCCAAAAGCCGATGGCGCCGAGTTGGGAAGAATGTCTGGCGATGGTCAACGCCTGCGCCGAAGCGAACGTCCGATTGTTCATTCACGAAAACTGGCGCTGGCAACCCTGGTTCCGCGAAATCAAACGCCTGCTCGATCAGGGCGCAGCGGGCAAGCCTTTTTACGCCAGCTTCGTGATGCGCAACTCCGACGGGCGCGGCGCGGAGCCTTACCAGCTTCAACCGTACCTGCGCGAGATGGAGCGGATGCTGGTTTACGAAATGATCGTGCACTTCCTCGACACATTTCGTTTCCTGATGGGCGAGATCAAGAGCGTCTTTTGCCAGACGCGGCGCGTCAACCCGGTGATCAAAGCCGAAGACCACACGCTCATCCAGCTCGCTTTTGAAAACGGCGCGTGCGGGTTGATTGACGCCAACCGCATCAGCGGCCCGGCGCGGCGTGAACCGATTTCGGAAGAACTGATCGTCGAAGGCGACCGAGGCAAAATCCGGCTGGCGCGCGATTGCCGCATCTGGATTGACGAATACGGCAATGGGGAGAGATTGCGCGATTATGATTTTCCGGTTGAAGGCTATCGCGGCGACAGCGTCCACGCGACGCAACAGCATTTCATTTCATGTTTGCAAACCGGCGAGCGTTGCGAGAGCGATGGCGAGGATTATTTGAAGACCGCCGCCGCCGTGTTCGCGTGCTACGAGTCGGCGGAAACGGGGCAAGCCGTTTCCCTTCCCCTGAAATAATGCAAACACTCCTGGAAGCGGCGCGCTCCCGGGAATCTTCTGAAGGAGCAACTGACCAATGATCACACGCCGAACATTCATTCACTCACTCACCGCTTCAATCGCCGCGCCCGCCATTATCCGGGCAACCGGCAAAGTGAAACGGTTGCCCATCGCCTTCTCCACGCTCGGTTGTCCGAAGTGGGAATGGAAGACGATTCTCGATCACGCGGCGCAGCACGGGTTCGCCGCGATTGAACTGCGCGGTTTGATGGCCGAGATGGATTTGGCCAAATCGCCGCAATTCACCGGCGCGAAGCTGAAAGAGAGCTTGAAAGATCTGGACGCGCTGGGGCTGAAAATTTCCGACCTCGGCGCTTCGGCGAACATGCACGAACCTGACGCCGCGAAACGGGCGAAGCAGATGGACGAGGCCAAACGCTTCATCGAATTGGCGCATCAACTCCGCGCGCCTTACGTCCGCGTCTTCCCGAATCAACTGGTCAAGGGCGAAGAGCGCAAGGTGACCATTGACCGGATCATCGCGGGCCTGCGCGAACTCGGCGATCACGCGAAAGGGGCCGCGGTGACGGTCATCGTCGAATCGCACGGCGAATTCGCAACCTCGCCGATGCTGCTGGAAATCATCAAGGGCGCAAACCATCCGAACGTGGCTTTCCTCTGGGACGCGCATCACACCTGCGTCGCGGGAGAAAAACCCGCCGATACTTTCAAGCAGCTTGGACGCTACGTCCGCCACACGCATTTGAAAGATTCGCGCGCGCTGAAACCGGGAGAGAAAGATCGCCGCTACGTGCTGACGGGAACCGGCGAAGTCCCCGTCAAAGAAACCGTGAAGGCGCTGGCCGCTGGTGGTTACAAAGGTTTTTACTGCTTCGAGTGGGAGAAGCGCTGGCATCCGGAGATCGAAGAGCCTGAAATCGCATTCCCGCATTACGCGAAAGTGATGCGGGAGTATCTGACCGAAGCTGGCGTCAAGGCCTGAGTTCGTACAATTTCTCAAGGAGGCAAGTATGAGCAATGACAAGATCACGCGCCGCGAATTTATCGAAAAGACCACGCTGACCGTCGCGTCGGCCACCGTGCTGCCTTCGGTTCTGGAATCCGAAGCCGGGGCGAAAACTAAATTGCCGCAACGCGTCCTGGGCCGCACGGGCGCCAAAGTCCCGGTCATCGCCTTCGGTTGTGGCAGCCGTTTTCTGATGTATGAGAACGAAGACGAGGCGCTGCGCACGCTCAATCACGTGATTGACAGCGGCATCACCTACCTGGACACCGCGATGGATTACGGCAAGGGCTTGAGCGAGACGCGCGTCGGGATGGTGATGAAGACGCGCCGCAAGGATGTCTGGCTGGCGACGAAAGTTTCGCCCGCCGCGCGCACGCGCGATGAAGCGTTGCGCGCGGTCGAACAGAGCCTGAAACGTTTGCAGACCGATCACGTCAATCTGCTGCACCTGCACAGCCTGACTACCGCCGAAGACCTGGCTAAGATCGAAGCCAAAGACGGCGCGATCAAGGCGCTTTATGAATTGCGCGAACAGAAAGTCGCGCGCTTCATCGGGATGACCAGTCACACC
Organism: Acidobacteriota bacterium; assembly: GCA_022072205.1. Classification (GTDB taxonomy): domain Bacteria; phylum Acidobacteriota; class Blastocatellia; order RBC074; family RBC074; genus JAJVID01. Next base: position 7,130 of record JAJVID010000200.1, on the reverse strand, counting down.
GACGGAGCGGTGATGGCCAGGGCAATCGAACACAACGATCTGGATTGCGTGCAGATGGCGATGAATCCGTCGCGCGCGCTCCGGTTTGAAGAACTGGCGCTGCCCGCCGCGAAAAAGAAAAACCTCGGCGTGATCCTGATGAAAGTCACCGCGCAGGAGAAGCTGGTCGGCGCGGGCGCGGGCAAGGCCGCAATCGAACCGCTGATCCGTTACGCGCTGAGCCTGCCGGTTTCAGTGGCGGTGATCGGAATGCCAAAGGTGCAGTTCATTGATCAGAACATCGCGATTGCGAAATCGTTCAAGCCGATGAGCGCGGGCGAAATGGATCAACTGCGCTCGCAGGTGGCGCCGCAGCGGGCGAGCCTGGAAAATTTCTTCCTCCGGCATCGCGACGGCGATGCGGTTTAGACGACGGCCAATTCGTTTCTCAATTTAACGTTGCCCCGATCAATTTCACTTCCTTACAGGAGCAAGACGAATGCAATCACAAAATGCGCCCAGCGTGCGCTGGGAATGGATCAGCGAGGCGTGGAATCTGTTCACCAAGCAATGGTCTGTCTGGGTGTTGATGATTCTGGTGATGTATCTGGTCGTGTTCGCAGTCTATCTGCCGTTTATCGGAATAATCGGCCTGATGATGCCCAGCATGCCGCAAGGTGACGAGATTCCCACGGTGACCCCGGTGTTTCCAACCGCGCTGTTGGCGCTCTATCCGGTGGTCTATCTGGTTATTCTCGGCGCGGTTTCTTATTTGCTGGGCGGGCTGTATAACGCGGCGTTCAAACAACTGCGCGGCGAGCCAATCTCGGTCGGCGATCTGTTTTCAGGCGGGCCGTATTTCATGCGCATGCTGGGGGCGTTGGTACTGATCGCGATAGGCGCTGGTTTCGGAGGCGTCTTCTGTCTCATCCCAGGATTGATCGTTTACGGGTTGACGTTTCTGACCTACCCGATGATTGTCGAAGGCGGTAAGGGGACAATTGACGCCATCAAGGAGAGCATTGAGATAACCAAGCGCGATTGGATCATGTTCACGCTCTTCGCCATGGCGACCTACTTCATCGCCAGCGCAGGCGTGCTCGCCTGCGGCGTCGGTGTGCTGGCGACGATGCCGCTGCTGCCATTAACACAGGCGCTGGTCTATCGCGATCTGGCGGGGATGCGTGGCGCGCAAAGGCAGGGGCAATTTATGCCGCCTCCGCCGCCGCCCGATTACAGAAGCTATGCGCCGTCGCAAACGCCCGCGCCGCCGAGACAAGAGCAGCCGTGGGCTGCGCCAACATATTTGACTCCGCCGCCACAACCGCCACAACCGGCGCAACCGTCGCGTCCCGAATCAACAAGCGCTACCTGCCCGCATTGCGGCGCGACATTGGCTCGCACGATGAACTTCTGCAATCAATGCGGAGGCTCGCTGCGCAGCGCTTGAGTGAAATATGGACGGCCATCATTTGTCGTCATCCGCTGTGCCATCCGCCAAGATAGCCATCGAGTTCGCCGACGTCAGTTTCCGCCATCCCGGCGGGCCGTTGGCGCTCGATGGCTTTTCGCTTGCCATCGAACGCGGCGAGACGCTCGCGCTTGTTGGCCGCAGCGGGACGGGCAAAACGACAATCCTGAAATTGATCAACCGGCTGCTGCCGCCGCAATCGGGCGTAGTGCGCGTTGAAGGCCGCGCGACATCCGATTGGGACCCGATCGAGCTTCGCCGCCGCATCGGTTACGTGTTGCAGGAGGTCGGGCTGTTCCCGCACATGACCATCGCGCGCAACGTCGCGGTCGTGCCGCGATTGGAAGGCTGGCCGGAAGGCCGCGTCAACACTCGCGTTGATGAATTGCTCAATCTGGTCGGCCTCGATCCGAAAACTTATGGCGGGCGTTACCCGCGCGAATTGTCCGGCGGCCAGCGTCAGCGGGTTGGCGTAGCGCGCGCGCTGGCCGTTGATCCGCCGATTCTGCTGATGGACGAACCGTTCGGCGCGCTCGACCCGTTGACCCGGGCCGAGATGCACCGCGAGTTTCATCGCATCCAGTCGCAGGTTCGCAAGACTGTCGTCTGCGTCACGCACGACATGGGCGAGGCGTTTTCGCTGGGCACGAAAGTCGGTGTGCTGGCCAAGGGCCGACTGGCGGCTTGCGCGACGCCCGCCGAAATCATTCGATCGAACAACACCGAAGTGAAAATCTTCCTCGACGCTTTGCCGAGAATCGGAACGGGGAGCAGGGAGTGGGGAATGGGAAGTGGGGAATAGCGTGTTACTCTCACTTCTTATTCTTACTCCCCACTCCCTGCTTCCCACTCCCTGAATTCTTATGCGCCTCGTCGAATTCTGGCTCAATCACGGCAGCGAATTTCTGAGCGCGATTTTGCGTCATCTGGCGCTGGTCGCCGCTTCGACGGGCATCGCTGTCGCCGCAGGCGTGCCGCTCGGCGTCGTCTCGTATCGCAATCCACGATTGGGCGGCCCTCTGATCGGCCTTGCTAACATCGTGCAGACGATTCCGAGTCTGGCGATGTTCGGCTTTCTGATCCCCCTGCCTTTGATCGGCGGCATCGGCGCGCAGGCGGCGGTCATCGTGTTGATTCTTTACGCGCTGCTTCCGGTGATGCGAACTACGGTGAGCGGATTGAAAGGCATTGATCCGTCGGTGCGCGAAGCCGGGCTGGCGATGGGAATGACTGATCGCGAGTTGCTTTATCAGGTCGAGTTGCCGCTGGCGCGAACCTCGATCCTGGCGGGCGTGCGCGTGGCGACGGTGGTCGGCGTAGGCACGGCGACGATTGCGGCGGCGATTGGCGCAGGCGGTCTGGGCGAATACATCTTTCGCGGCGTGGCGAGCGTTGACAGCACCGTGATTCTGGCTGGCGCGATCCCGGCGGCGATAATGGCGCTCGCCGCTGATTTCGCGCTGGCCTGGCTTGAACGATGGTCGGCGCCCGATCGCGCAAGAAACGGGAAAACACGAATCGGAGCCGTCGCTGTCGCCAGCGGCGCCGCGTTGATCCTGATCATCGGCGGTTTGGTCTGGTCTGAAAGGTCAGACGGGCGGATCGTCGTCGGCTCGAAAGATTTTACCGAGCAGGTCATTCTCGGCGAATTGTTGGCGCAGACCATCGAACGAAGCGCGCCGATCAAAGTCCAACGCAAATTCAACCTCGGCGACACACTGATTTGCGAAACGGCGATGCGCGCGGGTGACCTCGATCTTTATGTCGAATACACCGGCACGGCGCTGACCGCGATCTTCAAACAGCCGGTGATTCTGGATAGCGGCGAAGTCACGCGGCGCGTGGCCGCAAGCTACGCCGCGACGGGGCGCGTGATGCTCGCGCCGCTCGGATTCAACAACACGTATGTGATTCTGGTACGCGGCGACGATGCGCGGCGGCTGGCATTGAAGACTATCTCGGACGCGGCGAAATACGCGGCGAACTGGCGCGCGGGATTCGGCTCAGCGTTCCTCGACCGCGAAGACGGTTATCGCGGGCTGGTTCAGGCTTACGGGTTGAAGTTTCGTGAAGCGCCGCTGGCGATGAATCTGTCGCTGACTTATCGCGCGCTGGCCGAAAAACAGGTTGATCTGATCGCGGGCGACGCGACCAACGGGTTGATCGCAAAACTCGACCTGTACGCGCTCGAAGACGACAAGCATTATTTTCCGCCTTATCACGCTGCGCCCGTGATCCGCAGCGAAACGCTCAACCGCCATCCCGAATTGCGCGCTGTGTTCGATCGTCTGGCGGGAAAAGTATCGGACGAGGAGATGCGGCGGATGAATTACGAGGCCGATGTCGAACACCGCGACGTGAGCCTGATTGCGCGATCCTTCCTCGAACGCCATCCTGAAATCATCGGCCAGTGACGATCAAAATTCTTCGCCACGCTCAAGCGCGTCAGCCAACAGCGTCGCGCCGATCACGCCGACCGGCAACGAAAACAGATTGATGACCGGAATGAGCAGCATCAGGTAGGCTGCGGCGCCGAATCCGATTGCCAGAGATTTGTTGCGCCAGATCACGCTCAACTTCCGTCGCAATCGCAGCCCGCGCGTCGAAAGCGGAATGTCGAAAAAATCCAGGCCGCACAGGAAAATTGCGACGATGACGCCGACCGGCGCTCCCACAGGCGGAAAAATCAAACCGAGCGCAAGAGCCAGCAGCGCAATCACAGATTGAAACATCACCAGTTTCAATCCTTCCCACATCGCCCGCGCCGACCCCAGATCAGACTGCCGAATCGCATTGCCGGCATTGATCGCGTGCGTCTTGCGGCTCAGAGCTTCGGCGAACGGCGCCAGCAGCACGCGCGCCACCGGCAGGTAGAGAAAATATCCGATCACCAGCGCCAGCGCGAATGTCAGAGCTTCGACGAAGAGGCGCAAATCGTGGCCGAAAACGTCAGCGACGATTCGCCCGGCTATCCACGCGCCGCCGAGGGCCAGCCCCAACAACAGAACGAATGTCAGCAGAATCGGAATCAGCGAAAGGCCGAGCAAAGCCGGTTGGCGTGTCAGTTCGCGTATCCCCGAAAAGAAAAATCGGACGCCCCAGACGACGTGGTAGATTGGATTTTTCACTCGATTGTCGTAGTTGTGATTTGTGGGCACGTTGAAATCAGTCGAAGGATTTTTGGGAGCGCGATTCGCCGGAGTCGCGCGGCGTTTGAAGCGGCAAGCTCACCGGCGCGGGCAGACCGGCGATGGACAGAACCAACCCGTCAACATTTTTTGTCTCGCGCTTCGTTTGGAAAAAGACGATTCCGCGAAGCTCGCCTCCCGGCTCGATCTCGCCAGTCTGTTTCAGCGCGACCGATTCGTAATCTTCCAGCGTCCGGCTGTACGCGGCTTTCGCATAAAAACCATTGCCGTAATATTTCATCACCGCGCCCAACGCTTTTTTCGGCGCGAGATGTTTGAGACTGGCGCCCGCCGCGTCGCGCAAATCAAACCTGAGCGAGTTCGTCCTGATCGCCGCGTCGGACTTGTTGGCCATTCTGACATCAACCGCAATTACTCCGGCCAGCGGCAGATTGGCCTCGAAGCGTTCGTATGATTGATCGCCATCCAGCGCGACGGCCCCGACGTTCAACCCACTCGCGCTGGTTGAAATTTCGGGCGGAGCGCTCGCGGGCAAAGGAGCGACTTTATAAAGTCGTCCGCCACAGGCGGCGAAGGTGAGCAGAAGAGAGATTGGCAAAGCGGCGCTAATCGTTCTGTCGAGCATAGCCGAAATTTAGTTGCGGCGGGCCGAGGCTGTCAACGCTTTGACTGCAAATTGTTGTATGCTTCTCGCCATCCCGGCGTGCAAGCCGACTGTCCGGCTTCGTTCAAAACACGCGAAGCGGCGCTCCGCACGCTCCCTGCTTTGAACATCGGGATGAAAACAACGGAGGCAAAGATGAATTCATTGAAGACCCTCGGAAGACTCTTGACGGCGCATCTGCTCGCGCTGGCGCTCACGCTGGGAACGGCATTCGCCGCGCCGGCGTCGGATAAATCGAGCCGCGAAGGAGGAACGATGAGTGACAAGACGACTGAAAATTCTCAAGCCGCGCAAACCAATCAGGCCGGAACAAGCACGATCGAAGACCAGAAGAGCGTCGCCATCACGGTCTACAATTCAAACCTCGGTCTGGTCAAAGACACTCGCACGCTGCGGTTGCCGCGGGGCGCGTCGCAACTGCGATTCATGGATGTCGCGCAGCAGATCAACCCCGCGACGGTTCACATCAAATCAACAACCGCGCCCAACGCGCTGGACGTGATCGAGCAGAGTTACGAATACGATCTGCTCAATCCGCAAAAACTGCTCGACAAATACGTCGGCAAGGAATTGACGCTCGTGCTCCGCACGGTCGAGAACAACACCGAGAAGATGGTTCCGACACGCGCGACGCTGCTGTCGAACAACAGCGGCCAGGTCTGGCAGATTGGCGATCAGATCGTGATCAACCCGACCAACATCGCCGAGATTCGCTTCGACCGTCTGCCGCAGGATTTGATCGCCAAACCGACGCTGGTCTGGTCGCTGAACAACACCGGCGCGCAGGAGCACACGGTCGAGGCTTCGTACCTGACGCAGGGTTTGAACTGGCGGGCCGATTACGTGGTCGTCGTAAACCAGAACGACACCAAAGCCGATTTGAACGGATGGGTGACGATCAACAACAACAGCGGGACGGCTTATCGCAACGCCGAATTGAAACTGGTGGCGGGCGATGTCAATCGCGTGCGCGAGATGGCCGGGATGGCTCGTGATGAAATGAAGGTGGCGCGCGCTCAAGCTGCGCAGCAGCCCCAATTCCAGGAGCAGGCGTTTTTTGAATATCATCTCTATACGCTTCAACGTCCGACGACGATGAAGAACAACGAGACGAAACAGATCAACCTGCTATCGGCGGCGAACTTCAACGTCAAAAAAGAACTCGTCCTGAATGGACAGCCTTATTATTTTCAGGGCTACAACAATCCCGGCGAACCGATCAAGGAGAAGATCGGCGTCTTCGTCAGTTTCAGGAACTCGAAGGAAAATAGCCTGGGCCAGCCTTTGCCCGCTGGCATCGTGCGCGTTTACAAGGCCGACGCCGGAGGCGCGCAACAATTCGTCGGCGAAGACCGGATTGATCACACGCCGAAAGACGAAACAGTCAGAGTCAAACTCGGCGACGCTTTCGATGTTGTGGCGGAGAGAAAGCAGACCGATTACAAAGCCATCGCTCGGCGAGTCTTTGAATACGCCTACGAGATTCGCATTCGCAATCACAAAGAAGAGGCGGTGACAGTCATCGTCAATGAGCCGATTGGCGGAGATTGGGAGATCGTTAATTCCAGTTTTCCGGCTGAAAAGACGGCGGCGTTTGCGGCGCGCTTCAGTGTGCCGGTGGCGAAAGATGGAGAAGCAGTGCTCAGCTATCGCGTGCGAGTCAAATTTTGATTTGCTGGTTGATGGTTTGTTGTTGAGATGGCTATCCAAAAAAATTTATGGGGGGCGCTTTCGCTCCCCCCGATTCAGCAGCGTCCTCAGCCATTAGGGTATTTACCGCTGCTAGTTGCTGCGCATTGTATTCGTGGAGCAGAGCCTTTGCAAGCCCTGAAGTGAAAATTTTTGAGAAAATTTTTGAGGCTAAGCT
>JAJVID010000040.1:28620-40797 GCA_022072205.1 Acidobacteriota bacterium | reverse complement strand
CTCTTTTTTGCGGGAGCGAATCGGAGGCGATTCGACGCCCCGCATTCCGCTTGTTGAAGACGGCAGCCGATGCGAATATATCGCGGCCATCGCGGGCGTCCGTCGTTTGAATCAGCGGTGCGGTATGGGGAGCGTAAGCGACCTGAGTCTCGATCCAACGGCCTTTTGCCGAGGCTCAGGTCGCTTACGCTCCCCGTACCGCACCGCGCGCACAAGTAATCGTCGAGTGTGATCTAGTCAAAGATGAAAAACATGCGTAGATTTCTCCCCATCGTTCTTTTTTCGCTCCTCCTTGTCGTCGCTGTTTCCGCGCAAACGAAACGCGCGATGACTCCCGAAGACGTTGTCGCGCTCAACCGCGCCAGCGACGCCCAGATTTCGCCCGACGCGCGCCGCGTCGCTTTCGTCGTCAATTCGTGGGATCGCGCGAACGACCGGTTCAACTCCGATGTCTGGCTGGTTGACGAGATGCGGCAGGTTGTTCGTTTGACTTCGCATCCGAAGCGCGACGATTCGCCGCGATGGTCGCCCGACGCGCGCCGCGTGGCTTTTCTGTCGGAGCGGGGAAGCGATGCGACTCCGAACGCGCAAATCTATTTGCTCAATCCGATGGGCGGCGAGCCTGTCCCACTGACCTCGCATAAAACTTCAATTCAAAGTTTCGAGTGGTCGCCCGATGGCCGCTCCATCGCCTTCATCGCCGAAGAACCGCGCGAGAAGCCGAAGACCAAGCCGCCGGTCGTCGTAGATGAAGATCACCGCTTCGCGCAGTTGTGGGTCATTGACGTCGCGTCACAACAGATCAGGCAACTGACCAGAGGCTCGCGCCACATCACCGCGTTCAACTGGTCGCCGGACGGCTCGCAGATAGTCTTCACCGCGCGCGCGACGCCGAAGTTGATGGACAATCACACGACCGAGGTTTTCGTCACGCCTGCGGTTTTGCAGAACGCGCCTTACGACACAGCGCAATCGCGGCAGATCACCAAAGGCGGAGGCGCCGAGAATCAGCCGCGCTTTTCGCCCGATGGCCGCTGGATTTCGTATCTGGCTCATGCGGACGGCGACGCGACGGTTGGGCCGGAACGCATTCACATCGTGGCGGTGGCGGGCGGAGAGCCGCGCGTACTCGCTAAAAACTTCGACGGCTACATCAGTTCGTACCGCTGGGTCTTCGATTCGCGGCGCGTGATCTTTCTGGCCGCGATGGGTGTCAACGCGCATCTTTACACGATGAACATCGGCGACGCCGCGCCGACGGTGATGACGCGCAATGACGGCGTCACGACGGGCTTCTCAATGACGGTTGACGGAATGAACATCGCCTACGTTCACGAAAGCCCGCGAATGCCGACTGAGGTCGCGCTGCTCAACGCGCGCAATATGATTCCGATTCTGCTGACGCGGCTGAACCCGCAGATCGAATCGTCGACGCTGGGCCAGGTCGAACCCATCAAATGGAACTCGAACGACGGGACTGAGGTTGAAGGGCTGCTGGTTTACCCGGTCGGTTATCAAACCGGCAAACGCTATCCGTTGCTGACTTACATTCACGGCGGGCCTGAAGGGGCTTATACGAAAACTTTCAACGCGACGTGGAGCGCGTTTCCGCAAGTTTACGCCGGCGCCGGTTACGCCGTGTTCATGCCCAATTTCCGCGGCTCGTCGAATTACGGCGCGAAGTTCGCGCAGTCGAACGCGAAACTCGTCGGCAAAGTTGATTACGAAGACATCCTGAGCGGCGTTGATCACTTGATCAAAACGGGCATCGCCGACGGGAACCGTTTGGCCATCGCCGGATGGAGTTACGGCGGTTATATGTCGGGTTGGATCATCGGCCACACCAACCGGTTCAAGTGCGCGGCTTATGGCGCGGGCTTGTCGAACGCCGTGTCGTATTGGGGAACCGCCGACATCGTCCATCAGCGCGAACGGTTGCACGGCGGCGTTCCGTGGGAAGCGCGCAGGATGTTCGAGGAACAATCGCCGCTCAATTACCTGACCAATGTCAAAACTCCCGCGCTGATCTTTCACGGCGAAAAGGATGAACGCGTGCCGCTCGGACAATCGCTGGAGACTTACCGCACGTTGAAACGGCTTGGCGTGACGACGCAGCTTGTCGTTTATCCCGATCAAGGGCACGGGCTGGGCGTGCCGAGCTATCAACTCGACAAGATGCGGCGCGAATTTGAATGGGTCGAAAAATATTTGAAGGGGAAAGAAGAACGGCTGGGGGCGCCCGTGAGCAGGAAATAAAGCGCGGACTCCGACTCCTCAATCGCCGCTGCCATCCATCAAACTTCGTTATCCTCGTCATCTCTTCGGGTAATGTCAGCCCCGTCTGGTCAAACCAAATCCTGTTCAGTAAAATCCGAACTTACTTCGCCCCTCACATCATCATTATTAGGAGAAGGAAAAATGTCATCCGCAGGGAAGTTAGCGATTCTGGTCGGGGGCGGCCCCGCGCCCGGCATCAATGCGGTTATCTCGGCTGCCGCGATTAAAGCGCTCAACGAAGGTTTTGAAGTTCTGGGAGTTCAGGACGGCTTCAAATGGCTGGTCAGACGCGACGCGACGAAAGTCAGGCCGCTCACGATTGACGACGTTTCGCGCATCCATCTGCGCGGCGGTTCCGTGCTCGGCACTGCGCGCGAAAATCCTACAAAATCCGAAGAATCAATGATGGCTGTCGTCGAAACGCTCAAGCAGCTTGGCGTGACGCATCTGGTCACAATCGGTGGCGACGACACGGCGTTGTCATCGAGCACCGTTGCGGAGCGCTCCGACATCCGCACGGTTCACGTGCCGAAGACGATTGACAACGATCTGCCGCTGCCTGCGCACATCCCCACCTTCGGCTTTCAATCGGCGCGCCACGTCGGCGTGGAGCTTGTGCAAAATCTGATGGAAGACGCGCGCGCCACGCGCCGATGGTACGTGGTGGTCGCAATGGGGCGGCAGGCGGGTCATCTGGCGCTGGGCATCGGCAAAGCTTCGGGCGCGACGCTGACCCTGATCCGCGAAGAGTTCGAGCGCGAGACCGTGCCGTTCGCGCACATCTGCGACATCATCGAGGGCGCGATCATCAAGCGGCGCGCGATGGGGCGGCAATATGGGGTCGCGGTGCTGGCCGAGGGCTTGATCGAAAAACTCGATCCGAGCGACATGGAAGACCTGATGGATGTGGAGAAAGATGATCACGGTCACATCCGGTTCGCCGAAATTGATCTGGGGCGTAAAGTCAAAGTCGAGCTTGAGGGCCGGTTCAAACAGCGCGGCATTCGCGTCGCGATCAGCAACAAAAACATCGGCTACGAAGTTCGCTGCTGCGATCCGATCCCGTTCGACATGGCTTACTGCCGCGAACTGGGCAACGCCGCGATCCGTTTTTTGCTCAGCGGCGGCAGCGGCGCGATGGTCAGCATTCAGAGCGGACTTCTGGTTCCGCTGCGCTTTGAAGACATCCGTAATCCGGACACGGGCAGGACGCGCGTCCGCAACGTTGACGTGACCAGCGAAAGCTACCGCGTCGCGCGCGAGTACATGCTGCGGTTGAACTACAAGGATTTCGAAAATCCAGCGTGGGCCGAAAAGCTGGCCCAGGCTGGAAATTTGAGCGTCGAGGAATTGAGGAGAAGGTTTGCGTAGGCGAATCCTGTCTTTTGATATTTGAGATTGAAGAATTATGGCAATCAAAAAACTTGGCATTTTAGTTGGCGGCGGCCCCGCGCCTGGAATCAACGGCGTGATCGCCGCTGTCGCGTTGGAGGCGATCAGATTGGGCTGTACGCCAATCGGGTTTCGCGACGGTTTTGAATGGCTGGCCGAACGCTACACGGACGAACAGCGTGAACTGACGATTGACGATGTTTCGCGCATCCACCTGGACGGCGGCTCGATTCTGGGGACATCACGAGCCGACGTTTCGCACGACCGGCAGGCGCTGGACAACACGATTGCGGCGTTAAAGAAACTGGGCATCGAAGCCCTGGTCACAATCGGCGGCGACGATCTGGTAGCAAGCTCCGCCGCGATTGAGCACCGATCCGAAGGCGCGATCAAAGTCGTTCAAATTCCGAAGAGCATTGATAACGATCTGCCGCTGCCGCATTCGGAGACCACTCTCGGTTACGAAACCGCGCGGCATGTCGCCGTAGACATCGTCAAGAGTCTGATCGAAGACGCCAAAACGAGCGGGCGCTGGTTCGTCGGCGTGACGATGGGGCGGCCGACTGGCCATCTGACGCTGGGCATCGGCGTGGCCGCCAGCGCGACCTGCACGATCATCCCCGAAGAGTTTCCGCAACCGGTGATCTCGCTCGCCGACATCTGCGACATCGTCGAAGGCTCGATTATCAAGCGCCGCGCGATGGGCAAAGAGCACGGCGTGATCCTGCTCTCCGAAGCGCTCTCTGAACATTTCAGTCCCGAAGAGGTCACCGACCTGCAGGACGTTGATCGTGACGCGCAAGGCCACATCCGCGTAGCCGAGATTGATCTGGGCCGCAAAGTCAAAAGTGAGGTTCAATCCCGGCTGGAAAAACGCGGCGTCAAGGTGACCCTCATTGATAAAACCATCGGCTACGAATTGCGCTGCGCGCCGCCCATCCCGTACGATGCCGAACACGCGCGCGATCTCGGTTACGCCGCCGTCGCCTATTTGATGGCCGGCGGATCAGGCGCGATGATCACGATGCAAAACGGCGAGTTCACGCCGATGCCTTTTGGCGCTGTGATTGACCCGGCGACGGGGAGCGGCAGGCAGCGAGGCGTTGATGTCACGAGCGAAACTTATCAGGTCGCGCGTGATTACATGGTTCGCATCGGCCCGAAGGATTTCACTGACGACGCCTGGGTCGAAAAGCTGGCTAAGGCCGGCGGAATGGATTCGGCGGATTTCAGAACTCACTTCGCAAAATTCACCCAATAACCGCAAATCAAGAAGGGAGAGATGGCTTTGAAAAAAAATAGTTTGATGTTGACGTTCGTTGTTGTCGCGAGCCTGATGGTTTTGTGGGCCGGTCTTCGGGCGGCGGCTCAGCATTCGGCGCCGCCGGAAGTTACAAAAGCTGTCGCCGCGCTACACCCGACCGACGGTAACAAGGTTCACGGCGTTGTGACTTTCGCCAAAGCAGGCGACAAGGTCAAAGTCACAGCGCACATCGAAGGCCTGACGCCCGGCAAGCACGGCTTCCACATTCACGAGTGGGGCGATTGCAGTTCGAAGGATGGCTCGGCCGCCGGCGGACATTTCAATCCGGCTGCCGCGCCGCACGGAGCGCCCGACGCTGCGAAGCGTCACGCGGGCGATCTGGGCAACATCGAAGCCAATCAGGAAGGAATGGCTCACGTCGAATTCACTGACTCGGCGCTGAAACTCAGCGGCGCCGGTTCGATCATCGGTCGCGGCGTGATCGTTCACGCCAACGCCGACGACATGAAGACGCAGCCGACGGGCAACGCCGGAGGGCGCCTGGCCTGCGGCGTGATCGGTGTCGCAAAACCGTAAACGAGAAATCGGAAGACAAAAGCAAAAGGCGAAAATGAAGGAGGGAAATTCTCTCCTGTTCATTTTTGCCTTTTGCCTTTTCGGCGTTTTCTTCACCGACTTTGCGCGCGCAGCGCGATCTTTCTTTCACCGCAAAAACAAAATGAGGGACCGCCGGTTTCCCGGCAATCCCTCAGGGATGAGATGAAAGGAGGAGGCTAAATCGCTGCGCGATAGATCAGACGCTCAAACAGGTCACCATTTGTTATTGCAGAACGCCAGAGGATGGTTGCCGTTGAGCAGGTCGAAAATTTTGGTCAGAGCGGGCATATCCTCGACTTTGTTGTCGTAGATGCAGAACTTGGTTTGCTGGTAAAGGTCTTTCAGCTTCGTATCGGGCGTGATCTCGAAGCCGTTGCTCAGCGTGACCGGGTCGAATTCCAGACCGTAACAACTGAGCTTGCCTTCCATCGCGTAGAAGACTTTCGGCGATCCGTCGCCGCCCGCATTCAACACGTTCAACTGCGCCGCCACGAATTCCTGATTGAGTTTCTGCAACAGCGTGAATCCGCCGCGCAGAGCCATCGCCATCGCCTTTTTATCCGTCGTGCTGATCGGGTGGTTGTAATTCGCCCCGCCGACCAGAACCGTCCCTTTGGGCAAACGATCCAGATTGAGCAGGAAATACTGTGGCGAGCGGTAACAGATCGCGTTGCAATCGTCGCCGCCTGTCTGATCCGGATTCGGAATCGTCGGATCGGGCGGCCCCGGGAACGGGCATTCCGGTTTGCAGGGGAATCCCGTCGGATAACCGCCAGTCAAACCTTCGAGCAATCCCACGCCGGGGTTGTTTTCATCTCCGGGCGCGGGATTGCGGTTCACGACAATGTCGGTGATGACGACTGAAGTTCGTCCCGGATTGTCGGAGCGCAGAATTTCAACGCCGACGCGGAAGCAGCCTTGCAACGGCGAAAACATGCCCATCGGCCAGGCGAGCGTGATCAGGTCGGTGCGGTAACCGCTCTCGCCCGCTATCCGCGAGAAGGGAACGAAATCACCCTCGTGCGTGCTCGGTCCCATCGCCTTGCGGTTGTTCACGAACATCATCAGGTGCGGATGCAATTCGCTGACGGCGATTCCTGAAGATCTGACTGTGAACGTCGCAAGCTCAGGCCCTTCGGAGCCATCGAGCTGTTCGAGGAACAACCGCACCTTGTCGCCATCGCTGCCCGGCGTCGAAGCGATCAACAAGTTCCCGTCCCAGATGCTTTCGGCGCACGCAATCGCGCGCAGTTTTCCGTTGGGAGTTGAAATCGCCATCCCTTGCGGAGTAGTTGTCGGCAATGCGCCGAGAGCCTCCGCGTCGCCGCCGAATTTTTCAAGAGTGACTGGAAAGACTTCGGCTCCTTCCGGCGCGTCGGAGATGGCCATCGTCAAAGGCTTCGGCAAAAGGAAAAGATCGCCGTCAGGAAGATGCGGAGACTTTTGGAATCCATGAGCGAGGGCTGGTATGTCGAACTTGAGGAACTCAGCGGCGCGGGCCGCGTCGTCCTTCCGATGGAGGGTTGAAGAGGCTGCAATCAGCCCCGTTATCAAAACAAGCAACACTGTCAAAACAGCAAACCGACTCTTCTTGGTCGTCATAACTTACCCCTTCCTAGCACCCATCCAAGACTACGAAAGTCTTTTGGGGGAACTATGGTTTGGCACCATAAGTTTGTTAGGCGGCTGAGTTGCTCACGGCCAGCGCGGCCGCATCATATGTGCGTAAGAAGCAGGACTTCAAGAAAAACATGCTCGGAACCCTGATTTTAATCTTCAAGTATCGAACCTTGCTGCTTACACCTTCTCGCCCGCCGTTTATTCACTCGTCCGTGTTCATCCCTGTTCACTCGTGTTCACCAGCCCATTCACCAATTCAATCAGGATTCATCTACTTACGTTTGCCGCTTAGAGCAATGATTGTGCCAGCGACTCCTGCGATCCATCTTCAGTGTGATAAGTGGAGAAATACTTGGAGATATACTTTTGGATCGAGAGGTTGAGCGAGGTCTTTCACTATGACTTTATTACAGGGGACTCTTACTTTCTGACCAGGCGTCCACTCTTGAAGATAAAACAGAGGCTGGCTGTCCACAGAAGATGACAGCCAGCGGATTATTTGGTTGAGCAGATTGTGCTTGTCTTTCAAGAGTCCGGTTCATAAAATGCGTGCCGTGTTCTTCTTTGAGTAAAAGGAGACAACACGATAGATCGCCGAGCTTCTAAATGCTCTTCCCATTTCGGTAGCGCCTCACACGCTTTCCACCGCAATCAGCAAAAGACCTGCTTGAGGGATTGTGTCATCTGATTTGAGCGAGGCTGCCTGCCGCCTGGTCAATCTCTATTGCTATGTCATTAACCGCATCAATGGAGATTGCCCTGTCCGTGATCTATTCGCCCGCGTTTCATTCACATGTATTTCTTTCGCCCCTGCTTTATCTGGCCCGCACTTTACCTGAGGAGTTGAAGTAGATGTTCACACGAAGAAGTTATGCCGCTCTAGTTAGCCCCCGTTTGATAACCATTGTGTTGGCTGCTGTCGTCCTGGCTGGATTGGGCGCCGCTGTTTCATGGCGAAAACTCTCGGCGTCCGCGTCTTCACACGAATTACGGAAGACGTTGGGTCTGGAGACTGCCGGCTCAAAATCCAATTCGGATTCTGACGCCGCAGCGAAGGCGAAAGTGAAGCAGCAGTACGGACGACTGCCGATGAACTTCGAGATGAATCAGGGGCAGGCCGACGATTCGGTCAGGTTCCTTTCGCGCGGTCACGGCTACCAGGTGTTTCTGACCGACGGCGAGGCCGCGCTGGTTTTGCAAAGCGCGAAGCCCAGCGGCGGGAGTGAAGAGCCGGGAATCGCCGAAGGGGAACGGCGGGTGAGTAGTGACCCATTCCCCACTCCCGACTCCCCACTCCCGGTTTTGCGCATCAAGCCCGTCGGCGCGCGCGACGCCAAACAGGTCAGCGGCGTCAACGAACTCCAAACCAAAAGCAATTACCTGATCGGCAACGATTCCAGCAAGTGGCATACTGACATTCCGAACTACGCCCGCGTCGAATACAGCGAAATCTACCCCGGCGTCAATCTCGCTTTTTACGGCACGCAGCAGGCGCTCGAATACGATTTCATCGTCTCGCCTGGCGCCGATCCCGACAACATCACACTGAGCATTGAAGGCGCGGATCGTGTCGAACTCGACAACAACGGCGACCTGGTTCTACACGTCGCGGGAGAGAAGGTCTATCACCGTTCGCCACTGACTTATCAAAACGACCAGAGCGTCGCAGGCGGCAGGCGCCCAGTGACCAGTCGTTATGTTTTGAAAGGCGGCAATCAGATCGGGTTTGCGGTCGAAAATTACGACGCGTCGAAACCGCTGGTGATTGATCCGGTAGTTGACTTCTCGACATTCTTCGGCGGCATCGGTTCGGACGAAGGATTTGCGATTGCGGTTGACAGCGCTGGCGCCGCGTACGTCACCGGCACAACCTACTCGAACAACTTCAACACGTTCGCGCCGCTGCAAACGATCAATCGCGGCGGCAAATACGACGCCTTCGTAACCAAGATCAACGCGGCGGGCAGCGCCATCGTTTATTCAACTTATCTTGGCGGCGGCGCCGAAGATTCCGGACACGGCATCGCCGTTGACGCTTCGGGCAACGCCTTTGTCGCCGGCATCACCAATTCGCAGGATTTCAACACGCGCAATGCGTTCCAGCCCACGATCACCGGGCTGACCGAAGACGCCTTCATCGCCAAGATCAGCGCCGATGGCGCGAACCTGCTTTTTTCATCCTACCTGGGCGGCAGCAACATTGATCAGGCTTTTGCGATTGCGCTCGATTCGGCTGGCGACGCGTACGTCACAGGCTCCACCGCCTCCGCCGATTTCAATGTAAAGAATCCCATTCAAACCACGTATCGCGGCGGCTTCGACGCCTTCGTCGCAAAGATCAAAGGCGACGGCTCGCAGATCGTTTATTCGACCTGGGTCGGCGGTAATGCGTTCGATGAAGCCTACGGCGTCGCGGTAGACTCGCTCGGCAACGCCTACATCGCGGGCACGACCGCGTCCACGAATTTCAACGTCATCAACGCGATGCAACCGAACAACGCGGGCATCTCCGACGCTTTCGTGACCAAGATCAACCCACAAGGCTCCGCGCTGGTTTATTCGACATACATCGGCGGGTCGAAGCTTGACGTGGCTTACGGCGTTGCGGTTGACGCGAACAAGAACGCCTACATCACCGGCCATACTTTCTCGGACGACTATCCGATTTCCACCGCCTTGCAGGATGTCAATCGCGGCAACGCCGACGCCTTCGTGACGCGGATCAACGCCAACGGCGCCGCTCTCGTCTATTCGACTTATCTCGGCGGAGGCCAGGGCGATTTCGGGCGTGGTATCGCGGTAGACTCAAGCTCCAACGCCTACATTACAGGCCGCACAGCCTCGAATGATTTTCCGACGAGCAATGCGCTGCAACTGACGAATCGTGGCAACCAGGATGCTTTCGTGGCCAAGCTGAATCTGACCGGCTCCACGCTGACCTACTCGACTTATCTGGGCGGCGGTCAGGACGACCTGGGATTCGGCATCGCGGTTGACGGATCGGGCAACGCCTACGTGACCGGCGACACGCGCTCGACCGATTTCAACACGAAGAACCCGCTGCAAGCCGCCAATCGCGGCGGCCTCGACGCCTTCGTTTCCAAGCTGACCACGACTGGTTCCGCGCTGACTTACTCGACTTACCTGGGCGGATCGGGTGAAGACCTGGGCCTGGGCGTCGCGCTCGACATTTCGGGAAACGCCTACATCACCGGCTACACCAGCTCGAACGATTACGCGACGCAAAGCCCGATTCAGACCGTGAGCAAAGGCGGGCTGGAAGCCTTCGTGACCAAGATTTTCGCCGACGCCTCGTCAATCGCGTTCAACACATATTTCGGAGGCAACGGTTCGGATGTGGGCAACGCCATCGCCGTTGACAGCAGCGGAAGCTGTTACATCACGGGCGCGACCACTTCCACGAACCTGCCGACGCGCACGCCGTTCCAGCCGACCAATCGTGGCGGCAACGACGCGTTTGTTGCGAAGTTCAGCGCCTCCGGTTCGAACATCATCTATTCGACCTATCTGGGCGGGTCTTTCGGCGATCTTGGCCGCAGCATCGCGGTTGATCTGGCGGGTGGCGCGTTCATCACGGGCAGCACGTTCTCGGACGATTTCACGACAGTCAGCGCGTTTCAAGCTACCAATCGCGGGCTTGGCGACGCCTTTGTCGCGCGCATCAATTCCGCCGGGACGGCGCTGGTCTATTCCAGCTTTCTCGGTGGCGCTGGAACCGACGAAGGTTCGGGCATCGCCATTGATTCTACGGGCAGCGCTTACGTCGTCGGCAACACGGCTTCGGGCGATTTCAACACGAAGAATCCGTTGCAGGCCAACAATCGCGGCCAGCAGGATGTCTTCGTGACCAAAGTCAGTTCTGACGGCGCGTCGCTCGTCTATTCGACTTACCTGGGCGGGCAGCGCGCCGATGTCGGAAACTCGATTGCAGTGGATGTTTCGGGCGTCGCTTATATCACCGGCTCCACCACGTCGCTCAACTTCCCGACGCAAAACCCGTTGCAGGCGTCATACGGCGGCGGCGATCTCGACGCGTTCGTGACGAAGATCAACGCGGCGGGTTCGGCGCTGCTCTATTCCACCTATCTGGGCGGAGCTTTGGCCGAAGTCGGAAACGCCATCGCGGTTGATTTCTTCGGAAACATCTACGTTGTCGGCGTCACCGCTTCGCCGAACTTCCCGTTGCAGAATCCGATCCAGGCCGATAATCGCGGCGGCAACGACGCGTTCATCACGAAATTCAATCCGGCGGGTTCGGCGCTCATCTATTCGACCTATCTGGGCGGCAGCAACGACGATCGCGGCTCCGGGCTGGCTGTGGACAGCATCGGCACGGCTTACGTGACGGGCGCGACATCATCGCCGAATTTCAACATCCAATTTCCGCTGGTGGCTTACGGCGGTGGCTCCGACGTTTTCGTAGCTAAGCTCATTTCGGAAGCGTCAATCGGGCTAAGCCCGTCGTCGCTTGAGTTGCAACCGCAGGGCCAGGGCACGATGACCGCGAGCATCAGCGTGTCGCAAAGCACAGCCGTCACCGTCACTCTCGCTTCATCGAACACGAACATTGCGACTGTGCCGCCGACTGTGACAATACCGGCGGGCGCGGTTTCGGCTGATTTCACTGTGACCGCAGTCGCAATCGGCGGCCCTGTTACGATCACCGCAGCTTTGCCGCAATCGCAAGGCGGGGCGACCTCGACAGCATCGGTCAGCGTCATCGCATCGAACCGTTTCGTCCAGGCGGCTTCGACTTCCGTCGCGTCAGGCGGTTTGCTGACGATGCCAATCGAACTGGTTTCGCAGGGCAACGAGAACCGGCTGAGTTTCAGCATCGCG
This sequence comes from Acidobacteriota bacterium, assembly GCA_022072205.1. GTDB lineage: Bacteria > Acidobacteriota > Blastocatellia > RBC074 > RBC074 > JAJVID01. Next base: position 28,787 of record JAJVID010000040.1, on the reverse strand, counting down.
CTCAACGCCTCGTTGCTGCTCAACCCACAATTCACGCTCGGCGCCGATGCGACGAACGCGACGCTCAACACCAATCCGACCCAGGCCGCGCAGGGGCGATACGGCATTACGATCAACCTGCCGCCAGGGGCGAAATTCGACGCGGGCACACGCCAGATTCTGGTTCT
>JAJVID010000040.1:9998-28520 GCA_022072205.1 Acidobacteriota bacterium | reverse complement strand
GAGGTGGTCAGCGATAAAGTGGAGGTGTTGCAATCAACGTGGACGCCGGGCGCCGTAGCGGTTCCGCGTTCGGTCGCGAGCGTCTCCGCCGCCAGTTTCCTCGGCGCCGAACTGGCCAGCGAACAGATCGTCGCCGCTTTCGGGACTCAGCTTGCCACGACGACGCAGGTAGCGACCACGCAGCCGCTGCCGACCAGTCTGGCGGGCACAACAGTCAGCGTGCGCGACAGCCTGGGCGCGAGCCGTCTGGCCGCGCTCTTTTTCGTCGCGCCCACTCAGGTCAACTATCAAATCCCGTCCGGAACCGCGCAGGGCGCGGCGACGGTGACGGTCACAAGTGGCGACGGCTCGGTTTCCGTTGGCAACGTGATGATCACCAGCGTCGCTCCCGGCCTCTTCACCGCGAACGCGAGCGGGCAGGGTGTGGCCTCCGCGGTCGCGCTGAGAGTCAAGACCGACGGCACGCAGGTCTTCGAGCCAATCGCCAGATTCGACGCGGCGCAGAGCCGTTTCGTGTCAGTCCCGATTGACCTGGGGCCACCGGGCGAACAGGTCTTTCTGTTGCTTTACGGTGTTGGATTCCGCAACGCGCCGAATACCGACGGCAACTCCGACAACGGCTCCGCCGAAAACGTAACTGTAACGCTGGGCGGCGTGAACGCGCCGACGCTCTATTCGGGAGCGGCTCCCGGGTTCATCGGGCTGGATCAATGCAACATCGGTCCGATTCCGCGCAGCCTGGTTGGAAGTGGCGAGATTAACCTGGTGATGACCGTCACTGGCAAACCCGCAAACACGGTTAGGGTGAACATCCACTGAGCTAGAACCTACGACCAAAGGCCCAAGACCTATAAATTTTTCCTGTTAGTTGGCGCCTGATCGAGTCAGCGAAGGAAAAACTTATAGGTCTTGAGTTTTAAGTACCGAGTTTGAGAAGTAAAAGATGAAGAAGTTAAATCGTCTCGCATTCGTTTTAGTTACTGTCTTGTTACTTTGCGCGATATTAACTAACTGGGGAAAGCTACTAAGTCCCTCCGCATCAGCCAGCCAACCAAACCCGACACGAATCAATGAAGCGTATGGCCGGCTTCCAATGAGTTTTGAGCCTAACCAGGGGCAAGCCGATCCGCAGGTCAAGTATTTGGCGCGCGGGCGCGGCTACCAGGCGCTGCTCACCGAAACGGAAATGGTGTTGCGCCTGAATGGGGCGAGCCGCAACGCGATGAGCGACGCCGCAAGCTCGCCTTTGGCCGAGCAATCCAATCCGCAGCCTGCCGCTTTGCGGATCAAATTCGATGGCGCGTCTCCCGCCAGCCGGATAAGCGCGCTTAATTTGCTTCCGGGCAAGAGTAACTACATGATCGGTGATGATCCGAAGAAATGGCGCCGCGACATCCCGAATTATGGCAGGGTCGAGTACCACGATGTTTACCCCGGCGTCAGTCTTGCTTATTACGGTACGCAGCGAGCGCTGGAATACGACTTCATTGTTACTCCCGGACGCGACCCGAATGTTATTACCGTCAGCTACGAAGGCGCAGATAAGGTAGAGTTGAACAGTAACGGCGATCTGGCTTTGCATCTAAGCGGCGGGATTATTTACCAGCGCAGCCCGGTCATTTATCAACAAACCAGCGGCGGACAGCGCGCCGTAGCCGGGCGCTATGTGATGAGAGGAGAAAAACAGGTTGGCTTCGAGGTGGAAAGCTACGACGTATCAAAGCCGCTGGTGATTGACCCGGTGCTGGAATATTCGACTTATCTGGGCGGTGGCGGAGACGACACCGGGCAAAGCGTCAAGGTAGATAGCGCGGGTAACGTTTATGTCGCCGGGGTGACATCCGCAGCCGACTTCACAATTAAAAACGCCGCGCAAAGCGTGAGCAGGGGCAGGACTGACGCTTTTATCGCCAAGCTCAACGCGAGCGGCGACACGCTGGTTTACTCAACCTATTTGGGCGGCTCCGGAGATGACGCTGCGAACGGTATCGCGCTGGATTCGGCAGGAAATTCATACGTCACCGGCAACACGACCTCTTCCGACTTCAACACGCGTAACCCGCTCCAACCGGCGAGCCGAGGCGGTTCGGAAACGTTCATCGCGAAACTCAGCCCCGATGGCTCTCAATTGATTTATTCCACCTACCTCGGCAGTAGCGGTGAGGACGTCGGTTATGGCATTGCTGTGGATACAGCGGGCGCAGCTTATGTTACAGGTTACACGACGGCGAATGATTTCAATGTACAGGCGCCGCTTCAGCCTTCCAATCGAGGAGATTTTGATGCGTTCATCGCAAAACTTAACCCGGCAGGCTCGGCTCTGAGCTATTCAACTTACCTCGGAGGCACAGGTGGCGACCTGGGTTCTGCTATTGTCGTAGACGGATCAGGTAACGCCTATGTTACCGGGTATACTACTTCGCCGGATTTTAATACCAAAAATCCGTTACAGTCTGCGTACCGGGGCGGCTTCGATCTATTTGTCGCAAAGCTCAATGCGGCAGGCTCCGCGCTGACTTATTCGACTTATCTGGGCGGGGCCGATGATGATCAAGGGTACAGCTTGGCGGTTGACGGAGCGGGGGCCGTCTACATTACCGGCTCAACCGCGTCGGTTGATTTCCCCGTCAAGAATCCGCTGCAATCCGCGCGCAAAGGCAGTTCCGATGCCTTTGTGACCAAGGTCAACGCCGCCGGTTCGGATTTGTCCTACTCGACCTATTTAGGCGGAAGCGGCCAGGATGCGGGGCGCGGGATAGTCGTGGATGCAAGCGGTAATGTTTACCTTGTCGGAGATACAACCTCGACCGATTTCTCCGTCAAGAATCCTCTTCAACTATCGAACCATGGCATCTCTGACGCGTTTGTCTTCAAACTCAACGCGGCAGGCTCCGATTCGATTTTTGCCACTTACCTCGGCGGCAGCCGTCCGGATACAGGTTACGGGATCGCGATTGATTCGGCGCGTAATGTTTATGTTACTGGTTCAACAACCTCGCTCGATTTCAATATCAACAACGCGTTGCAGAGCGATAACCTGGGAGGCGCTGACGCTTTTGTTACCAAGATCAACGCTGATGGTGGGCAATTAAGCTACTCGACGTACCTCGGAGGCAGCGGCAATGATACTGGCTTGAGCATAGCCGTTGACAGTGTGGGCAATGCCTACATTGCAGGTTCGACGGCCGCGGCTGATTTTCAGCTCAGGAATCCATTTCAGCGCGCAAGTCGTGGCGGCAGCGACGTCTTCGTGGCGAAGCTCGATGTTAATGGCTCCGCGCTGGTCTATGCGACTTATCTTGGCGGCAACGGGCTTGATCAGGGATTGGATATAGCCGTTGACCAGGCGGGCAGCGCTTATGTGACGGGCGTTACCGCATCCACTGACTTCAGCGCGCGCCAGCCGATTCAGCCGAACAATCGTGGTGGTGGCGACGCTTTCATCGCAAAACTGAGCGCGACGGGGAGCGATCTGATTTACTCGACGTACTTCGGCGGCGGCGCCAACGATGCGGCCTACAGTATCGCCATTGACGGCGGCGGCGCGGCGTATATCACAGGTCTGACAGGCTCCGCGAATCTGCCTGTGCAAAATCCGCTGCAAGCCAATAATCGCGGAGAAGAAGATGCGTTCGTGGCCAGGATCAACGCGGCGGGTTCGGCGGTCGTTTACGCCACATACCTGGGCGGCGGTAAATCGGACGCGGGATATGGAATAGCAGTAGATGCGTCCGGCGCCGCTTATGTCATCGGAGTAACAGCTTCGACGGATTTTAACCTCAAAAACCCGTTGCAAGGTACCAACCGGGGTGATCTGGACGCGTTCGTAGCAAAAATCGCTAGCGACGGCTCTGCGCTAAGCTATTCAACATACCTCGGAGGTACTGGCTCAGAGCTAGGAAACGGTATTGCAGTTGACGGATCGGGTAACGTTTATGTTACCGGGGCGACCGCCTCGACTGACTTCAACGTCAGCAACCCGCTTCAAAACATAAATAGCGGCGGCTTTGACGCGTTCGTCTCGAAAATAAATTCTTCAGGATCAGGTCTGGTCTATTCGACCTATCTGGGCGGCGCTGGCAGCGATATAGCTTCGAGCATCGCGGTTAACGCGGCAGGCGTTGTTTACCTCACAGGCAGCACGACTTCCGACAACTTTCCGGTGAAAAGTCCGGCTCAGGACAAGAATCGCGGGGGCGATGACGCATTCATCACGACTATCAACGCGGCTGGCTCCGGCCTGGACTATTCAACTTATCTTGGCGGCAGCGGCGCGGATGAAGGCGCCGGCATTGCGGTTGATGGAGCGGGAAATATCTACGTGGCCGGTCAGACAGGCTCGCTCGATCTGCCCATCGCCAACGCGGTTCAGCCGTCGGCGAGCGGCGGCCTCGACGCCTTCATTGCCCGGATCGGCGCGGGCAGCGGTGGAGGCGCCGCTGTAGCGCCGGTGGCGAGCGTATCAGCCGCGAGTTACAACGGAGTCGAGTTGGCGAAAGAATCAATCATCGCGGCATTCGGTGAAGGTCTGGCGACCGAAGTCAAAATCGCTGCGACGTTGCCGCTACCGACTTCGCTGGCGGGCACGAAGGTCAAAGTGAAAGACAGCGCGGGCGCCGAACGCGACGCCCCGCTCTTTTTCGTAGCTCCGACGCAGGTCAACTATCTGATCCCGCCGGATACATCTATCGGCCCTGCGCTGGTGACGATTACTGGCGGCGATGGGAAAATTTCGTCAGGGACGATTCTGGTTTCGCCGGTTTCGCCAGGGCTGTTCTCCGCGAACGCCGATGGACAGGGCGTGGCCGCCGCGACAGCGCTGCGAGTTAAAGTCGGCGGCGCACAAGTCTTCGAGCCGATTGCAAGATTCGATGCGGGGCAAAGCCGTTTCACGCCAATCCCGATTGACCTCGGCCCCGATGGTGAACAGGTCTTCCTGCTCCTGTTCGGGACGGGGTTGCGCGGAAACAGCGGTTTGCAGACCGTCAGCGTAAAGATCGGCGGAGTTGACGCTGAGACGTTCTACCTGGGCGCGCAAGGCTCGTTCGTCGGATTGGATCAGGGCAACGTCCGCATCCCGCGCGGCCTTGCCGGGCGCGGCGAGGTTGATGTCGTGGTGAGCGTCGGAGGCAGAGTAGCGAACACGGTTAGAGTGAGCATCAAATGAAAGTCAGTCCGCTTTGGGCTTATACAGCAAGTAAATTGTCTGCGCGCGTGGCCCGCCGTAACCGAACCACGAACGGCTGAGAATATAGCCTTTCAGTGTGAACGCTTGCGCGTGTAACCTGACAAAGCCCGTCTCTTCAAAATCTTTTGCTCGCAGCCCAGACCATTTCGGCCCGACGCGTTCGTCCCACACGGCCATTGTCCCGGCGGGCGATTCGCGCAATGTTTTCAAATCGGCTTCGCGGTCGCGCGTGAACCCGGCGTTCTCCCAGGGATCGTGGTCGAACAGGATGCAGGAGTAGGGCTGAGACCAGACCAGGCGCGAGATCGGCGGTTTGTCCGGCTGCGATTGAAACCACGAATGAACGGCGGCGATTGCGCGAGCGTCGCGTGACCATTCGGCCCCGTCGGCGTAAACGAAATTGGCGAAAGCCGAGATTGCAACGATCACACCGACGCTTGCCATCCTGAAGAAACGAGAAGTGTGCGCGAACAACTTCGTCATCTCATTCCAACCCGTCAGCGTGATGAGGGCTATTGCGGGCGAGATTGCTACGAGATAACGCGGATAGCCTGCGGAGCCGAGCAACCCGTAAGCGCGCAGGATCGTGTGCAGGATGAAGAAGAGCAGGAACGATGATGTGAGCGTGTGAAGCGCGCGGCGTTTGAGCAGATGGAACAATCCGTAAAGAAACACGGGCAGCAGGAACAGGCCCACGATTTCCGGCAATCTGATTGGATAAGCGTACAGCCCGGCGGCGCCGTAAATCGTCCCGGTCATCGGCCAATTGGCCGGCCAGTTATGTTTGATGAGGAGCGGGTCGCCGGTGATGAGCAGAGCGGCCAGCCACCACACGAACGCGCCAGTAGCGAGCAGCAGCAATTGCGGATTGCGGATTGCGGATTGCGGATGTTGTATCCATAGCCGCCAGGCGCCTGTCCGTCTTTGCTTTCGGAAGACTTGAAGGCTCGCAGTCCGCAGTCCGCAATCCGCAATCCGCAATACCCAGATTCCCCACAACACGCCCAGGAAAAATCCTTCGGGCCGCGCCAGAACCATCAATGACGCTACGACTATTCCCGCCTTGATCCGTCCGCGATGATGCAACCGCAAAGCGATGACGTAGACCAGCGCAAAAATCGGCTCGGTCATATTGTCGGCGCAGAAAAGAAAGAACGACGGTTGCAGCCAGACGAGCGCAATCGCAAAAGGCGCGCGGTTGATCTTGAAATCTTCGGCCAGCCGCCACGTCTGATGCGCGACGGCCAGGCAGATCAACACAGTCAACAGCCGCGTGGCGCGATAACCGATCAATGCCGGGAAGGCGTAGACGAAAGTAAAAAGCGGGCGCGCCCAGACTCCGACGAACAATTCGTGGTGAACCCACGCCCAGCGCGCGAACAGGTAATGCTGTCCGCCGTCCTGCTGGCAACTGTCGTCGAACAGGAACGCCATCGCCACACCAGCGGCGGCGCAAATAATCAACCAGAGATATGCCCGGAGATTTGTTTGGATACGCGAGGCGTGATGCTTCATCACGCCTCGAATGGTAGCACAGATGGCGCAGTTCACGGGGCTACTGCAGACTGGTTGCGAAATTCGCCGGCTTCAAATGAGATTTAGCGCTTCAACGCGCCGGCCGGGTCCAGGGACGTCTCGAAGCCGGCTCGCCGAGATCAACTACATGCAGACCCAGGCTCTCATCGGTACGGTAAACCGTGCGGAAGTTTTGGCTTATTTCATCACGATTGGATAGGGCCCAGGGCGCATTGCGCACAAAGTAGCGAATGCCCAACTGTTTCCACAAATCCCATCGCTCAGCCGGGAAATCATAATTTACCGTCTTCCGTCCGGTGTAAAGATAGGCCATCGGCGAATTATGCGTCAGAAGCACGCCGTCCCTGGGAAGATTTTCATTCGCCCATTTTAGTAGGTTTTCGTTTTCTTCGAACATGCGAATCCATCTTGGGCGCAATTGAGCATCGCTGCTGAACTTGCTCGTGATGTAATCGGCGTGGCTGTACAAACTGCAAAGGATCGTGGCGCACAGAGTCGCGCCGAGGAGTCTGGTTGAGCTAGTAACCTGTTTAGCCCGCGACCATTGCTGGCGCCAGCGGCTCAAGGCCGCAGCGCCCATCAGCAGATAGAAGATGACGAATGGCGTGTACGGGGCTACATAGCGGAATTGAGCGAATCCCCAGGACAACGGCGCCAGCAGCGAAAGCGGTAAAGCAATTTCGCTAAAAGTCATCTTCTCTCTCGCGGTTGTGACGAATCCGATAATCACAATCGCGGCGAGCGGCGTTGAAACCATTGTGCCGATTCCTCCCCACCGTTCACCTGAAGCCTGGCTCAAACCCGGAAAGAGTGGGTTGACGAGGATTGCTCCAACATTCAAACCTGTGATCTCCAAAATGTTGTTCCAGACACGTACAGGCAGATCGGCCAAACTAATTTCGCCGACTTCAGGGTAGCCTGCGATCTTGTCCCAGAACTGCGATGAATAACCACGAATGATGTGTCCGCCCTGTTCGTTTTGTTGTGCGACGGTGGGAGCGCGCAGACTCGAATAGATCATCCACGGGAGAGAGAAGGCCGCAACCGACGCCGAGTAAATCCAGGCCATCACGAACATGCGTTTTTTGATCAGGTAGATCACGCCAGCAGCCAATAGCCCGACAGCCATTGAGCGAGTGAGGAAAGTAAATGACGCCAGAGCGGCGCCCATTACGGCATAAGTCAGCTTCAGGATCGGCTTCTGTTGCCGTGCGCTCCGTTCGATGACCAGAACTGTTGCGAGAAAACTCAGCCCGAAGACGCATTCCGACATCACCGTCGAAGTGGCCAGAGTCACAAGCGGTGGGCTTAGCGTCGCCGCGAGCGCGATACCGAACGCAATGTGATTCGGCATCGCGCGCTCACGCTTGAAATAGACATAAGCTATCGCCCCAAGTCCGAACATCGCAGCAATGGAAACCGATTTGAGCAGATAGATATTCTGTGGGAACTGCGGGGCGATACGGCAGAATAGTGACAAGAGAGCAGGGAACCCGGGAGGATATAGCGGCAAAATCCCCTGAGAAGGCGAGTTGATGACTGTATACCCTTGTCCTGTGGCCATCGCCTGGGCCAACAATATGTACCAGGCGTCGTCAATCATCAAACCAACGACGCGATCCACTCGCAACAGGTAGATTGTGGAAGTCACCGCGACTGCTATTGCGCATATCAGCGGCCATAACCACCTCCGAGTTCTCTCTTGTTCCAGCGCTGGACCTTCGTCGTCGAATGCGTGTTTTGTGTTTTGACCCGACGGCCCCACAGACTGAGACCGAGGCTTCGATTTTTCAGACTTCGACTTTGTGTTTGATACTGGCTTTGATTGTTTATTCATGGCTATAAAGCTGGGCGGCTGAATCTGGCAGGGAATCATTGTGGGGTGGCTGATAACCAGTCCTGATCCTTGGGCGGCAAGTCATAACGAATTATGAACTTCCGAACCCTGCGCTGCACCTCGATGAACGATTCAGATCGTTCATTATTCTTATCCTTTCCACAAAATTTATCTGCAAATTTGATTTGATGTTGGCTAGATAGCTGACACTCGCACGGAACGTAACCTATGTGCGCAACTAGGCTTGAGACATGGTGGGGATAGTTCGAGCCAAGGATTTGTTATCCGATGCCGAAAGCGCTTGTTGAATATGTGGCGTGATGAACTGCTTCACGGCTGCACGATTTTTCGAGCGCCTTGACATTCTCATCTATATGACCTTGATGAGATGAAACGTGCGAGAGGATTATCCATAAAATGCCCACGCGCACCTAGTAAAATTTTAGTCAGTTTTTTATCCAACTACGTTGTGGTACATTGCCAGCCGCCGAATCCACGACCACTAAAGTCACACAAAGGAGGAACTTATGACAAAGCGCGTTCTGAGAAGCGCCATTTTGCTGATCTTTGCTTTTATTGCTGTTCAGGCGCAATCGCCGACACCCGAATCCAAAAACGTTGAAATCTTTGGTCAGAAGATTCATTACCTTGAAGCAGGTTCCACCTCGAACCCGGCGGTGATCCTGTTGCACGGACTTGGCGGCGACACGTCGAACTGGGCGTTGACGATTCCCGCGCTCAGCGGCAAATACCACGTCTACGTCCCAGACCAGGTTGGCTTCGGCAAATCCGATAAGCCGATCACAAATTATCGTGTGGCGATGCTGGTCGAATTCCTGGACGTGTTCTGCAAGAAGCTGGGCATTCAGAAAGCCGCACTCGTGGGCAATTCGCTGGGCGGATGGACTGCCGCAGCCTTTGCCATTGCGCATCCTGAAAAAGTGGACAAGCTGGTTCTGGTTGACGCCGCCGGGTACACGCCGAAGCGATGGGGCGGGCCGGAAATAACGAAGGAGGCTTTGGCCGCGCTCAATCCCTCGACGACTGAAGATTTCAAACGGCTGTTTGGCCTGATCCTCTACAACAAAGCGATGCTGACCGACCAGTTCGTCGAACAGGCGCTGACCAATAAACTCAAACGCGGCGACGGGTACACGATCAATTCGTTCATCGAATCAGTGTTGCGCGGCGAAGATTATCTGGACGGCAAGACGCAGAAGATCAAAGCTCCAACGCTCGTGCTCTGGGGTAAAGACGACGGCCTGACGCCGCTCGGAATTGGCAAGGCGTTCGCCGAAGACATCCGCGGCGCGCAACTGGTGGCGATTGATAAATGCGGACACGTGCCGCAGATGGAAAAGGCGGCGGAGTTCAACGCGGCGCTGTTGAAATTTTTGGGCGCCGGACATACAGCGCAGGTTCAGAAGTAGCTAGTTCGACTTCTGGCGGTTGACATCGCAAAGTGTTAGCGGCTATAAGGCTGCCGGGTTTGTCATATGGTCAAGCGGCTGATCACAATTCTTTTCCTGGTCACGGTAGTCGGCAATTCGATGGCCGGCATTCCGATATACCTCGCTGGCGAAGGCGAGTGTGGGGCGGAGTGCTGTGAAGCCGAGCATCACCTCACGGATCAGGACAAATCTATCGCGCCCATTTCAGACGTCTGTTGCATCATCGAATGTCCGCAGCCCGAAGAAACTCCCGCATCGGTGACCGCATTTGTTGATTTCAAGCCGCAGCAACGGAGCGGGGGCGCCGCAAAGTTCATCTCAGTTCCGGATCAAAACTCATATCTTCAACACGCGAGATTTCCGGTCTCGCCAACTCGATTCCTTCACGGCTCATCGAGCCGCTACCTCGACTTTGGCTCATTCCTGATTTAAGGGCCGTAGTGTGCCTACTTGTCGAGCGCGGACAAGATGTCCGCGCTCCAGCCAACACAATCTGTTTAGTTTTCGACAATTAAATCAATAACGGAGGCATGTTTTTATGACGACGAAAAGTGTCGTTGTATCGCTCGTCTTTCTCGGCGCGCTTTTGTTCGCCGTCGCTTGTCGAGACGCCGGCCTTTCAGGCGCCGACAAAGCGATCAAGTCCGCAAAATCCGGCGAGATGACCATCACGCTTTCGAGCGCGACAGGCGATCTCAAAAAAGGAGAGAACGAATTGATGGTTACTTTCGCTGACGCTTCGGGCAAAACGATTGATGTCGGCGCCGCGTCGCTCAACTTCCACATGCCAGCAATGGGTTCGATGGCCGAGATGAACGACCGCGCCACGCTGACGACAACCGACACGCCCGGCAAATACCGCGCGCACGCCAACATCCAAATGCCAGGCACGTGGGAGGCTCAAATCAAGTATCAGGGCGCGCACGGGACCGGGCAGTCGAGCATGACGGTGCAGGCAAAATGATCAATCGCATCATCGAATTTTCGCTGAAGAATCGCTTCATCATCATCGCGGCCTACGCGCTCGTCGCAGGCTGGGGCTATTGGGCATTGCTGCGCACGCCGATTGACGCGATCCCCGATCTTTCAGACAACCAGGTCATAGTCTTCACCGACTGGGTCGGGCGCTCGCCGCAGGAGGTCGAAGATCAGGTGACTTATCCGCTTTCGACCGCGCTGCAAGGGATGCCCGGCGTGCGCTCGGTGCGCGGGCAATCGGCGTTCGGCTTCTCGATGATCAACGTGATCTTTGAAGATTCGGTTGATCTCTACTGGGCGCGGACGCGAGTGCTGGAGCGATTGAATCTGATTACGGCTCAATTGCCGGCGGGCGTCACTCCGACGCTCGGCCCCGACGCTTCTGGCGTGGGACAGGTTTTCTGGTACACGGTCGAAGCGGAAGGTTACAGCTTGCGCGACCTGCGTTCGTTGCAGGATTGGTTCATTCGCTATCAACTCAACGCAGTTCCGGGCGTGGCCGAAGTCGCTTCGGTCGGCGGCCACGTTCAGCAATACCAGATTGACGTTGACCCGAACCGGCTGCGAGCTTATTCGATCCCGCTTTCGCAAGTCGTCGAGGCTGTCGAGCGCAGCAACTCGAACGTCGGCGGCAACGTGGTCGAACAGGGCGGACAGTGGTCTGTCGTGCGCGGGGTCGGGCTGATCGAATCGGTGTCTGATATCGAAAGCATTGTCATCGGCGCGGCTGGTGGTACGCCCGTCTATGTGCGCAATGTTGCGGAGGTCAAGCTGGGCGAGGCTTTCCGCGTCGGCGCGCTCGACCGCGACGGCAAAGAGGCGGTCGGCGGCGTGGTCATCGCGCGCTACGGCGTCAACGCGCTCGATGTGATCGAAGGCGTCAAAGAGAAGCTCAAGTCGCTCGAATCGGGCTTGCCGCGCGGCGTCAGGATCACGCCTTTTTACGACCGCACCGAATTGATCCTGCGAGCGACCGCGACGCTCAAACGCGCGCTGATCGAAGAGCTTCTCCTCGTCACGCTCGCGCACATCATTTTTCTGTTTCACTTCCGCTCGATCCTGATCGTCACGATTCCGCTGCCGCTCGCGGTGCTGATGTCGTTTCTGTTCATGCATTACCTCGGCATCAGCTCGAATCTGATGTCGCTCGCTGGCATCGCGATTGCGATTGGCGTGCTGGTTGACGCCGGAATCGTCGTCACCGAGAACGCCTTCAGGCAGATGGAGAAGAAAGGCGTTGACCCGCGCGACCGTAGCCGCGTCTGGCAAACCGTGCTCGAAGCGACGCAACTCGTAGGGCGGCCGATCTTCTTCTCGATGACGATCATCATTCTGGCCTTCATCCCGGTCTTCGCTCTGACTGGCCGCGAGGGCAAGCTCTTTCACCCGCTCGCCTTCACCAAGACGTTTGCGATGGCTGGCGCAACTGTCATAGCCGTCACGCTCGTTCCGGTTCTGTGCACACTGCTGCTCGGTGGGCGCTTCCATTCTGAAGACTCGAACATCGTGATGCGCGCGCTGCATCGAATTTACATGCCTGCGCTCAGGCTCGCGCTGGCGCATCGCGCGGTCACAATCCTGCTGGCCGCCGCGCTCTTTGGCGGCGCGCTCTTTCTGGCCACGCGCATCGGCAGCGAGTTCATGCCGGAACTCAACGAAGGCGATCTGATGTACATGCCGATCACCGACCCGGCGATTTCGATTGATGAAGCGCTGCGCGTGATGCGTATGCAGGACGAGACGATCAAATCGTTCCCCGAAGTCGAATGGGTCGTCGGCAAAGCGGGACGCGCTGAAACCTCTACCGATCCCGCGCCGGTCAACATGAACGAGACGATCATTCATCTGAAACCGCCCGGCCGATGGCGGCCCGGAATGACGCGCGAAAAATTGATCGCCGAGATGGACGCGAAGCTTGCGATGCCCGGCGTGCAGAACATCTGGACGCAGCCAATCATCAATCGCATCGAGATGTTGACCACCGGCATCCGCACGCAAATCGGCGTCAAGATTTTCGGCAGCGACTTGAACGAGCTTGAACGCCTTTCGCACGAAGTGGCCGCCACGCTGCGCAACGTCGCGGGCGCGGCCAACGTCTCGCCCGAACCGCTGACCGGCGCGCCGTACATTGACATCGAGATCAATCGTCAGGCCGCCGCGCGCTACGGCATTGACGTGAAGGCCATTCAGGACGTGGTTGACAAGGGCATCGGCGAAACCAACCTGACCGTGACCATCGAAGGCCGCAAGCGATTCCCGGCGCGCGTGCGTTACGCCCCGCAGTTCCGCACAAGCCCCGAAGCGTTGGGCCAACTGATCGTGCCCGCGCCGAACGGAGCGCAGATTCCGCTCTCTCAACTCGCAGACATTCGCAATGTGCAGGGCGCTTCAATGATTCCGAGCGAAAGCGGATTGCTGCGCGGAACTGTGCTGCTCAACGTGCGCGGGCGCGACGTGATCGGTTTCGTCGAAGAGGCGAAGCGAGTTCTGAACGAGAAAGTCGCGCTGCCGTCCGGCTATTACTTCGAGTGGGCCGGACAGTATCAGGATCAGCAGCGCGCCCGCGCGCGATTGCAACTCGTGCTGCCCATCGTGCTGCTGGTCATCTTCGTGCTGCTTTATTTCACTTATCACTCGCTGATCGAAGCCGCGCACGTGTTGATGGCGGTGCCGTTCGCGTTGACGGGCGGCGTCTATCTGCTTTACGCGATGGGCTACAACTTTTCGGTCGCGGTCTGGGTCGGATTCATCGCGCTGTTCGGCACGGCGGTGCAGACCGGAATGGTGATGGTGATTTACCTGAACGAAGCGGTCGAGCGGAAAAAAGCCGAGATGGAACAATTGACGCGCGCAGGCCTGATGGAAGCCGTGATCGAAGGCGCTGTGCTGCGATTGCGCCCGAAAGTGATGACGGTCTCGACAGTCGTCGCCGGATTGCTGCCGATTATGTGGAGCGCGAGCGCGGGCGCGGAAGTGATGAAGCCGCTGGCCACGCCGGTGCTGGGCGGAATGGTTTCGTCGCTCATTCACGTGTTGATCGTCACGCCGGTGATTTTCTTCTGGCTGCGCGAGCGCGAGATCAAACGGAGCCATTCGGCGACGACTGATGAAAAAGTAGAGGTTTTAAGATGAAACGAAATGACTGTTTCAAATTTCTTGCGGCTTCGGTCGTGCTGATCGGCGCCGCGAACGCTGCGCTCGCTCAATCCGCCAATGCGCCGTTGGCTGCGAACGCGGAGCAAGCTTCGGCCTACACGCGATTGATTGATTCGGCGAACGGGACGGCGGCGGACGCTCTGGTTCGCTACGCGCTGGAACACAACGGCGAATTGCAGGCCGCGCGAAAGACAATCGCCGAAGCGCGAGGCCGTTTGCTTCAATCCGGGTTGAAGCCCAATCCGATGATCGAAGCGAGCGGGACGCAGGCCGTCAACAGCCCCGACAACATTCAGATGATCGGCGTCGAATTTCCGCTGGAGCCTGGCGGCAGGCGCAAAGCCCGCGTCGCGGTCGCCGAACGCGAGGTCGAGATGCGCGAAGCCGAAGTCCGCGATTTCGAGCGGCGGCTTGCGGCGGACGTGCGAACGAAATACGCCGAAGCGCTCGCGGCGTCGCGCAACCTGAAGTTCATTGAAGAACTGCTCGGTCTGACGCGCGATTCGTACCGGTTGATCCGTGCGCGCGTCGAACTCGGCAAGAGCGCGGCGCTGGATCAAAATCTGGTTTGGGTCGAATTGAACAAGACCGACGCGACGCGCATCGGCTTCGAGAGCAAAGCCGATATCGCAATGCTCGAACTCAAAAAAGTCATCGGCATGCCGCCTGACGAAACTTTGCGGTTGCGCGGCGAGTTCGATTTGAGCCGACAACCGCCGCCGCAGGACGAGGCGTTGCGGCGCGCGCTCGAATCGCGGCCCGATCTGGCGGCGTTGCGAGCGGCTGAAAGCGTCGCCGCCGCGCAAGCCCGGCAGGCGCGCGTCGAAGGCAAAATTGACGCGAGTCTCTTCGCCAACTATCAGCGGATGAGCTTCGGTTACGATGTTCGCGGCTTCAACGACGCGGGCGCGCTCGTCCCCGTCACCGGCGTATTTCACAACCTGACCTTCGGCGTGCGGCTGACACTGCCGGCGCGGAACAAGAACCAGGGTTTGATCGAGGCCGCGCTCGCAGCCGAAGAGGCCGCGCGCAAACGCCGCGAATTCGCCGAACTGGTCGCGCGCAACGAAGTGGCCGCCGCCTATGCGAGGATGGAAAAAGCGCAAGAGGCGCTGGCCGTTTACCGCGACCGCGTGCGCGAAACGGCGATGGGCAACCTTGACGTGATGAGGAAGGCTTACGAGCTAGGACGCAACAACCTGCTCGACTACATCGCCGAACAACGCCGTTTCATCGAGGTCGAGACGAGTTACACCGATCTGCTCAAAGAGCGACTCAGCGCGCTGATTGAAATCGAACGGGCTGCGGGATTACCGCTGCTCCTCGCTGAGCCGAAGATCAAAGTCGAAAACTGATGACGAATTTATTCGTCGTGTGGCGAATAATGGTCTTTGAGCAAATACTGCAATAACAGTGTAGGGGCGGGTTTTCCCCGCCCGCATCCGCTGTCGAGGGGCCTGGACGGGGAAAACCCGCCCCTACGCTGTTATTGCAGTTAATTCCCAAACGCCATAATTCATTACTACGCCGCTATTTTCGAAGGAAGCAATAATGCCGAACGAAGCAATCACGAATAAAAACACAATCTCCCCGTCACGCAAGCGCGCGCCGCTGATCACAGCTTTGTTGATCATCGCGCTGGCAGCCGCGATCGGGTTTTGGTTCCTGCGCGGAAACAATCGCAACAGCCTCGCTGGCCGCCCTGTGCCCACGCCCGATTTCGATTTTGGCGCGTCTGCGACCGGCGGTTCCGCCGCGCGCCCGGGCGACCTGTTGATCACGATCGAGCCTGACAAGCTCGAAAATGCGCGCTTCAAAACCGAGGCGGCGAGCGCGCAAACTGTCACGCCCGCGACGGCCGGCGGGTTGCGCACGACGGGCACGGTCGAAGCCAACGCTTACAAAATCACGCCGGTGTCGGCAATCGCGGGCGGCATCCTCAGGCAGGTCAACTCCGAGCTTGGCGACAAGGTCGAGCGCGGGCAGAAGCTGGCGACTATTTTCAGCACAGAGGTGGCCGACGCGCAGACGGCTTATCTCAGCATGCTGGCCGAGATAGAAAGACATCATCATCATTACAACCGCATGGCGCAGTTGGTCGAGATAGGCGCGGCCAGCCGCGAAGAGCTTGAAGAAGCGAACGCGAGCTACAAGATCGAACAGGCGAAATTGAACGCCGCGCGCCAGAAGCTGTCGCTATTGGGCATGAGCGCGAAGCAGATTGATGAACTGCGCGATGTGAAACAGACAGGGCAGGCGGGACAGTTGAGCGCGTTGATTCCGGTTGAATCGCCCGCTTCGGGTGTGATCCTCAACCGCGCGGTCAATTCGGGCGAGGTCGTAACGATGGGCAAGGAGTTGTTTCGCGTCGCCGACCTTTCAACGGTCTGGGTGATCGGGCAAATTTACGAGAAGGATTTCGCCAACGTGCGCGTGGGCATGCAGGCTGTGATTACCGCGGCGGCTTTTCCGGGCAGGACACTTTCCGGCCGCGTGTCTTACATTGATCCGCGCGTCGAACCGCAAACGCGCACGGCCCAAATTCGCATCGAGGTCGGGAATCCCGGCGGAATGCTCAAACTCGGAATGTTCGTTGACGTGAATTTCGGCGGGGCGGCTGCGAGCGAAGGACGTGCGATGGTCAGCGTTCCGAGCAGCGCCGTTCAAATGATCGGCGCGAAACAGGTGATCTTCGTTGTGACTGACAAGCCGGGTGTCTTCGCGCAACGGGAAGTGAGCGCGGGAGCGGAGTCGAACGGACTCGCGCCGATTTACGCCGGACTCGAAGCGGGCGAGCGCGTGGTGACCGAAGGCAGCTTCCTGCTGCGCGCTGAAAGTCTGAAACTCAATCCCGGCCAATTGACTTCATCAGGGACGCAGCCCGCTGCGAAGCCTGTCACGCAGGAGGCAGCCACCAATCCGCCCGACGCAAAGCAGTCTTCATGGACGCAAACGCAATCCGTGACTGTCACACTGGACGAGAAAGGCTTCCAGCCCACCAGCTTCAAACTACGGCAGGGCGTCCCCGCGCGTGTGATGTTCGTGCGCAAAACTGAAGCCACTTGCGGGACTGAGATTGTGCTGGCGGAATACAACATCAAACGGGAATTGCCGTTGCATCAGCCCGTGACCATCGAATTCACGCCGTCAAAGGCGGGCGAGTTCAAATTCTCCTGTGGCATGGATATGCTGCGCGGCAAGTTCATCGTGCAATAGGCTGCGTCGGAGACTCGTATGGATGAGCAGGGCATACCTGATTTCATTTCCCTGAAGTTGTGAGGAGATGCGAACGAGTGATTTAGGGAGAGGTGACTGGGAGGCAGGGATTCGAACCCCGATAGGCGGATCCAGAGTCCGCAGTCTTACCGTTAGACGACCTCCCAAAAGCTCGGCCATATTATGAATCGAAGAGTTATCTGTCAAGCGGATGATCCGGCGGCCAGCTCCAATTCGCGCGCGAGATTCATTTTGATGTAGCGCCCGGTGGAAGGCGAGACCGCCAGGTTTTCTCTGACGAGCGCCTGATTCCCAATACCGGCGTCGGGGCGTGACAAGCCGGCGACTTTGGCCAACTCTCCGGGATAAGTCATCCCGGCGCAATCCAGAAAGCAGCGCGCGATCTCGCGCAACGCGGTTTTGCGATCAACCTTCTGCGCCAGTCGTTCAGGGAATCGTCCTTCGGCCAGCGTCCAGATGTAACTGAATTTCGGTTGGTAAACCACTTCGCTCGGAACGACGATCATCGCGGCCTGCAATTCATCAATTGCCCGCGTGAACGCCTTCCGATCTTTGACGCCCGATTCATCGCGCAAATCACCGGTGGCCATCTCCCATTCCTTGCGCAGTGTTTTCAAAATAGCCTGCGCCTCTTTGCTCAACTGTTTCTTCTCCTCGCGTTTGGCGACGCCCCAGACCGCGTTGAACCAGGGAATCATTCGTGGCGCGATGAACATGGTTTTGCCGCGAGCGAGCTTGCCGTAATAAACTTTGCCGCGCCGCAAGATTTCATCCTTTAATACCCACGTGTGAGAGCTTTCAGGGTCTTTTTGAACATTGTGCGGCATCACGGCGTCGCGCCGACCGCAGACGGCGATGTAGAGCGATGGTCCCGGCTGCCGCGAATCGGTCATGCAGGCTACAAACCCAATCTGCTCGATGAACGCTTCTGCCTGATGGGCAGTCTCGATTCGCAACGTCTCTTCGCGCCGCCAGTGGCGGTCGCGGTATTCTTCAATTTTTGGTGGAAGTTCGTGCCCTTGCTTGCTTGCCATGCGAAAACCAGAGTCTGATAACGGAGACAAAGTAGGAATCGCCAAGAATGATTGGCAAACGATTTGCCCAGGATGAGCCTGATGAAACAAAGACCAGTTCAAACA
>JAJVID010000040.1:3412-9898 GCA_022072205.1 Acidobacteriota bacterium | reverse complement strand
TCATCGTCGCGCCGCCGCGCGATTCTGCGCTTGCACGATGGCGACTGGGAGCACGCGCATCGGATGCTCAACGCGCTCGCGGTTGGAACTTACGTCCGCCCTCATCGCCACAAAGACAAACACAAAGGCGAGGGCTTCGTAATTCTGCGTGGAAAACTCGCGCTGCTGATCTTCGACGATGCGGGCGAAGTTGATTCCGAGCGGAGCCGAATTTTATCAGCCGAAGCCGGTTGCCTCGGAATGGACATCCCGCCCGGCGTCTGGCACAGCCTGATTGCGCTCGAAGACTCGGTGATCTACGAAGTTAAGGGGCAGCCCGGCGGCGGTTATGTTCAGGAGTTGGATAAAGATTTCGCTCCGTGGTCGCCGGAAGAAGGAGCGCGCGAAGCCGATGAATACCACCGCTTATTGCATCAGGCGGCGCTCGCCTTAAACGTCACATAGCGTCACGGCCTCGCGCAGTGAATTCAGCGGATCGCGCTTCGGCACGAACTCGTGCGCGACATAACCCTGAAACCCCAGATCGGCAATCGCTGTCGCAATCGTCCGCCAGTTCAACTCCTGCGTGTCGTCCAGTTCGTTTCGCCCCGGATTGCCGCCGGTGTGGAAGTGAGCGATGTGCTGAATGTTCTCGCGGATGGTGCGGATGATGTCCCCTTCCATAATCTGCATGTGGTAGATGTCGTAAAGCAGCTTCACTCGCGGCGAATTGACGCGCTTGACGACTTCGGCGCCCCAGGCCGTGTGATCGCACATGTAATCCTTGTGATCAACCTTGCTGTTGAGCAATTCAATACAGATCGTGACGTTGTGCTTTTCGGCCAGACCTTTGACTCGATTGAGCATCAACACTGTGTTTTCCAATCCCTCGCCATCGGACATGCCTTTGCGGTTGCCGGAGAAGGTGATCACGTTCGGAACGCCGTTTTCAGCCGCGCGCGGAATGTTCGTCTGAAACTCTTTTTCGAGCTTGTCGTGAAGGTCTTTGCGATTGCAGGCATCCGGGATCGTGCCCGCGCCCGAAGTCATCGTCGGGATCAGCCCGTACTTTTTGACAATCGGCCAGTCGGCTGGGTTGTTGAGCAGGTCAATACCTTTCAACCCGATCTCCGCGCCGAATTTCGCAAGCTCTTCAAGCGGGATGTTACGATAACACCAGCGGCAGGCGGACTGTTTCAACCGGCCTTTGAGTGAGCGATGCGCAAAGATCGTCGCGGAGCCTGGCGCATCGAGCATTCCGAGCATCGCCGCCGCGCCGAATCCGGCGGTGGTTTTTGCGAGCATTGCGCGTCTCGAAATCATTTCAGATTTCATCGGGGAAGCCTCCTCGCGTTCTCAACAATCAGCCTGTCTTTTTGATGATGAGCAGTGTGATGTCGTCGTACTGCGGCGCCGAGCCGGCGAAACGATCAATCTCGTGAAAGACTTTTTCGACCAGTATCTCAGCCGGTTCGTGTTTGATCGGGCGCAGGAATTCCGCCAGCCGCTCTTCGCCGAACTCGTTTTCGTCTTCGTCCTGCGCTTCGGTCACGCCGTCTGAAAAGAGCGCCACGAAATCGCCCGGATGAAGCTCGAAGCTTTTCTCCTGATACGGCGCCACCATCTCGATAATGTCGGGCGCCATCAAGCCCAGTGGCGTGCCGGTTGATTTGATCCATTCGGCTTCGCCATCGGCCCGCATCAACAGACAGTCCTGATGACCGGCGTTGACGTACCGGCCCTTGCCGGTTTCGGGATCGAGTTCGACCAGGATAGCCGTGATGTATTTATTGTCCGGCGTGGTAGCGTAAAGCAGGGAATTGGTGAGCGTGGCCAGTTCGGTCAATGTCGGTATTCGTCCGAGCAACGCGCGCATCGTCGCCTGCATGTTGCTCATCAACAGCGACGCGGGCAGCCCTTTACCTGAAACATCGGCGACGCAGATCAAATGCGTTTGCCCTGAAATGTGCAGCGCGTCGAAATAATCTCCACCGCAAGTGCGCGCGGGACGATTGCGCGCCGCTATGTCCAGATTGGCCATCTTCGGCAATTGCGCGGGGAAGAGGTTTTGCTGAATGCTCGCGGCCAGCGCCAGTTCCTGCTCGACCTTCTTCCGCTCAATGGCTTCGCGGAAATACCAGGAGTTTTCAAACGCGACGGCGGCCTGCGCGACCAGCCCCATCCCGAATTCCAAATCCGCATCGGTGTAGGAGAGATCGCCGGGACGCGGGCCTAAGACAACTATGCCGCCGGTCGTTTCAT
Organism: Acidobacteriota bacterium; assembly: GCA_022072205.1. Classification (GTDB taxonomy): domain Bacteria; phylum Acidobacteriota; class Blastocatellia; order RBC074; family RBC074; genus JAJVID01. The sequence goes on along the minus strand of JAJVID010000040.1, from coordinate 7,657 downwards.
CGCCAGCGTCAATCGGGAAGACGACTTCGGCCTGCTCTTCGCGCAGCTTCGTTTTCAGGTCGCTTTCGGGCATGTCGGCGACTCTGATCGCTTCGGTCATCATCAGTATCTGGTCTTCGTAATTTTCGTAATTGGCCAGGTCGTTAAGCTCCATGCCTTTCATCCGTAGCACGACTGGATGGCCTTTCTTCCACGCCATCAGCGCGTATCGGCGCACAGCCCACCGTCCGGCAAGCGTCAGCGCAAGCAACTGCGCCACATCGTCAGGCTCAAGATTCGATGTCAGGCCGCGAACCAGATCGAGCAGCGTCTTCAATTCCTGAACTTTTTGATCGAGCGCCAGATTGAGATTGTTAGCTTCGGCGTGCGCGCGGGCGTTGGCGACGCCGCTAGCCGCTATGCCCAGCAGCGCGCGCAGGAACTCTATCTCTTCATCGCCGATTTCTCGATTGAGCGGGCGCGCAAGTCCGAGGAAGCCTGTGGGATGCGACTGGTCGCCGATGGGCAGAATCAAATCCACGCCGGATGCGCGAACGACTTCTTCATCGAATTTTTCTCCGACGGCCAGCTTGGGCAACCCGCGCGCCAGCGCCACGCGCATTGCGCCATCTTCTTCGACTGCGATCAGAGCTTTGCTGATCAGCAACCGCCCCATCACCGAGCGGAGCAGGTGGCGCAGCAGGTCTTCAATATTGAGTGATGAGTGGAGCAGTTGCGCGGATTCGAGCAGAGCTTCGAGCCGCGACGCGTCGAGAGAGGTTGACATACTTCGAATCTCTTCGTGTGAATTTGTGGACGAGATGGATGGCTATTCTTTGCGAATCTTCTTGATCATGTGCAGCTCGTTCTTCTGCCCCGGCACAATCTCGTAGCTCACTTCGTCCATCAGCGTTTTGATCAGCCGGATGCCGAGGCCGCCGGATTTGCGCTCGTGGATGAGTTGTTCGACTGAATCCTGCGGCGTTTTGTTCGGGTCAAACCCGCGACCTTCGTCAATCACCGCGATTCGCAAAGCCTCGCTATCGAAGATCGCGCGCACGATGACCTCTTTGGTGATGTCGTGGCCGTAAGCGTGCTCGATGACGTTGGCGCAGGCTTCGTCAACCGCCAGTTCGAGTTGAGTGACGCCTGATTCGTCAAGCCCGGCCTGATTCCCGATAGTCGTGACGAACTCGCGGATCAGCGCCAGGTTTTCAGTTGATGACGGAACCTTCAAGGTGAATTTTCTTTCGATGGAAGACATCTCGATGGCCTCCTGCGGAAGCTGCTGTGGGGCAGGTTATCAACCTGCCCCACAACCTCTTTTTGTTACCTGGCGTTGAAGCGTTGAATGGCGGTCTGTTGATCGTCGAGCATTTCAAAAATATCCTGAAAGCCCAGAATCTCGAACGTGTGTTTAACCTTAGGCGTGAGGCCGCAAATCTTGATGTCCCCGCCGCGCTCGCGCACCTCCTCGATGAAGCTCATGAAAACTCCCAGGCCGGCGGACGAAATGTAGTTGAGCTTTTCGCAATTGACCACGATGCGCAGGCGCCCGGCGTCAACCGACTGCTGGATCGCGTTCTCGAATTGCGGAGCGGTGTGGGCGTCAACGAAGCCTTCAATCGCGACGATTGACAGACCATCCTCGACAGATGCTTGAATCGCAAACGGATTTGCCACTTCGGAATCCTCCCGGAAAAACTGCTAAAACAATGCCTGGAAAAAGTAATGCGGGCTTGAAAGCCCGGCTATCTTAGCATAAACATTGGCCCGCGCAATTACTGGAGATAGCCATATCAACTCTGTCAATCGGCAAAACGGATCGGAGATGATCAATGTCAAAACGGGCGCGGATAGTGCTCGGCGGCGTCACGCTGGCGCTGATGCTGGCCAATTACGGCATTAACGTCTACTCGAAATTGCTGCCCGCGAGGGGAAGTTACGACGGGTGGACCGGAAGACGCGCAATCAAAGACGGCGTCATAGTCGCCGTCATCGTTTCCGTGGATCCGAATGGGCCGGCGAAAGCCTTGCGGATCGGCGACGAGATCATTGCGCTCAACGGAATAAAGGTCAGTGATGACGGCGAAATTATCAATAACAATCGCCGTGTGCCGCCGGGCGCGTCTTACACGTTGACGATTCGCCAGAACGGCCAGTTGCAGTCAATCACGCTTTACACCACTCGTCTGGCGAACCAGCGATTCAGCCCGCTATTTTTGATCGGCGCGCTTTTTCTTTTGATAGGCATGGCGCTCTTTCTGCTCAGGCCGGACGACAAGCAGGCATGGCTGCTGGCCATGATGTTTGCGATGTTGCCCGGAGTGATCGAGAACCCACCCGCTAATTTGCCGTCCTGGTTGACCATGATCAATGAGGCGGCGCGTGGCGTTGGTAAGCTGTTCCTGCCGTTATTCGCGCATTTCTTTCTGGTCTTCCCCGGAAACTCGCCGCTACTGCGGCGCTGGCCCCGGTTGGAGGCAGGCCTCTATCTTCCCTTCGTTCTGTTCATCGCTCCTCAGATCGCAGCCAGAATGCTCTCGATTCGCCTGGCCGCATGGATGTCTCAATTCTGGTGGTTTCAATTTCAGCAGCGGTGGCTCATACCGACAACAATTCTCGCATACCTGATCGTCGGGCTTATTTTTCTGCTGATCAACTATCGAGCCGCGAATCAAACCGACAAGCGAAGACTCCGCGTCGTGATGGCCGGAAGCGCGGTGGGGTTTTTCAACCTCTTCCTGATGCCGATGGGAGAATTGACGGGATTGCAGGCCCGATGGCCCGTTCTCTGGTCGTGGTTCGACGCTGCGCTGATTTTCACTTTGCCACTTGTCCCGCTCTCGTTTGTTTATGCAATCGTTCGACACAAGGTGATTCCGGTCAGCCTGATCATCCGTCGCGGGGCGCGTTACCTGCTGGTCAAACGCGGCTCGATTCTGCTGGTGATGGCAGGCGTCTGCGTCGCGCTGTATTTTGCGTTGGATACTCTCTTTTACTATTGGGATCCCGGGAGCGGACGCGCCATCGGAATTATCTCAGCCATCGTCGCAATCGCCGTTTGGCGATTGGCCCGCGCGTTTCATCTTCGCGTGGTCGCGCCGAAGGTTGACCAGTTGTTTTTCCATCAGGCGTATGACGCGCAACAGATCATCGCCGAATTGGCCGAATCGCTGCGCGCGACGACCGACCGCTCGCAACTGCTCGAACTTGTGGCGACGAAGATTCAATCGGCTTTGCACACCTCGAACGTGACGATCCTGTTGCGCGACGCGAGCGGCGATTACGCGAGCGCCTATTCCTGCGTCTACAGCTTCCACAATCGCAGCGCGATGACGCAGCCCTGCAATTACCGCTTGTCGCGCGACGCCGCAATCATCAATCGGTTGGCCGAGAGCTGTCAGCCGATAGATTTAGATGGTCGCGACGCTCAGCTCAACGCGCATCCTGATAATGGTTACTCAAGCGCGGAATTGGAGGCGCTGCGAAAACTCGACTCGGCTTTGCTCCTGCCGATTGCGGGCAAAGAAGGATTGCTGGGCGCCATTTCTTTAGGCCCTCATCTGGGCGATCTGCCGTTTTCGAGTGAAGACAAAAGGCTTTTGCTCTCTGTCGGCGGGCCGACATCCTTCGCGCTCGAAAACATCCGATTGATCGAGCGGACGATTGAAGACGCGAAGCGGCGACAGGAACTCGAAGCTGAGAACGAACAGCGGGCGCGCGAACTCGAAGGCGCGCGACAACTGCAACTTTCAATGCTGCCGAAGATCGTGCCCCAACTGCCTCACCTCGAAATCGCGGCTTATATGAAGACGGCTGCCGAGGTCGGCGGCGACTACTACGATTTCCATCAGTCTGATAACGGGACGCTGACGGCGGTTGTCGGCGACGCCACCGGGCATGGGTTGAAAGCAGGGACGGTCGTCACGGCTATGAAGAGCCTGTTTAGAACCTTCGCCGCCGAGCCGGAAATAATTCCGGTCTTCAACCAATCGTCGCGGGTATTGAAGGAGATGAATCTGCGCTCGCTGTTTATGGGTTTGACGATGGTAAAGCTCAACGGGCGCCGGTTGAAAATCTCCTCTGCCGGCATGCCTCCCGTGTTGATCTATCGGGCCGCGACCGGATCGGTGGAAGAAGTGATGATCAAGGCCATGCCGTTGGGGAGCATCTCAGGCTACCCTTACCGCGAGCGTGAACTCATGCTCGATTGCGGCGACGTTGTGGTTTTGATGAGCGACGGATTGCCCGAACGATTCAACG
>JAJVID010000040.1:0-3312 GCA_022072205.1 Acidobacteriota bacterium | reverse complement strand
GAAGTGATGATCAAGGCCATGCCGTTGGGGAGCATCTCAGGCTACCCTTACCGCGAGCGTGAACTCATGCTCGATTGCGGCGACGTTGTGGTTTTGATGAGCGACGGATTGCCCGAACGATTCAACGCCGAGGGGGAAATGTTCGACTATTCAAGAACGAGGGACGCGCTCGCCGGAGTCGCCACGCGTTCGTCAAGAGAAATCATCGAACGATTGATCAGCGCTGGCGAGAGTTGGGCAAACGGCAGACCGCAGGATGACGACGTGACCTTTGTTGTGCTGAAAGTGAAGTAAACACTATATATTAACAAGAGTCTGATAACGAAATCTAGTTGGATGCTGCATTCATCAACCCCACTGCTTCCATCATTCCCATCACTCCCATCACTCCCATCACTCCCATCAGCCCCACCACTCCCACCACTCCCACCACTCCCACCACTCCCACCACTCCCACCACTCCCACCACTCCCACCATCCTCATAACTCCCACGCCGTCTCAAAAATCAAGGCTCAACGCCAAAAGCAGCGCTGCGCTGAACAGGCCGCTTAGCCTTCGGACTCTTGACCGATATTCGCAATTCGTAAATTCCCGCTTCGAGCTGTCGCAGCGTCAACTGCCCGCCCATCACCAATCCCTTGGCGTCTTTCCCGATCTGGCGTGTAGTGACCGGTTGCCACGGAACCGAAAGGATCGCTTTCTCGTCCTTCAAAATTTCGATCTGCATTTCGGCGTCGCTCTCGGCCTGATCTTTCGCTACGGCGTTGTGAAGCCTGAAGACATAGACCAGCGGTTGACCGTTGCGATAATAACGCACACCTTGAATTACCTTCGACGGCGACGGCGCTCCGCCTTTCGCATCATGGCTGTCCTGCTCTACGCCGACGGCGACCGTATCGCTCAGAATCAGACTGCTCGGCGTCAGCTTTTTAGACGTGTCGGGAACCTCGACCCACGCCGCTGCGGTTCCCACCCGTTCGCCGCCAGCTTCGCGCACTCCGATGCGGACTTGATACAGCCCCGGCTTCAACTGAAAGCGTTTGAGGTAAATGATCCCGTTCTGCTTCGCCAACTCAGCCCGCTCCGGCCGCAGATTGCCCTGAATTGTCTCCGATTTCAGATCAACGCGTTTGCCGTCCGAATTGAAGATCATCGTTACGATCTCGGTCTCGAAACGGCGCCGCCCGTTCTCTTCGCGGTAACTGATCGTTTTGCCGTCAATGTGGATTTGCACCGTGACCTGAGCGGCGTCCGCAACGGATTCGATGAAATCAGCCGTCGCCGCCACGCCGATTGCGGTCGCTGGCAACGGCGCCAGAATCGCGTCAACGAACCGTTGCTGCGGCGTCTTCGCCTCGTTCTCTTTGGCCTTCTTCGCCAGATCGGCGGGCAGATAACCGCGCTGCGTTCGCACGACGTATTCGGGATGATCTTTGATCCTGATCGTGATCTTGCGAAACTTCTTTTCCGACTCTTCGCCCGCCGGATAATAAGCCAGCGCGTAATAAACCTGGTTGTCGTCGAGCGCTCGCCCCATCGCTCCCGCCGTGTCGTTCGTGTTGAAGAAAGCCTCGCCGCCCGTGTCTTTCGCCAGTGCGTTCAACCCGTTCTCCAGATCGCGCTCGCCAGCCGAGATGAAACTGGAAATTCGCGGGTCGTTCGGGATATTGCCGAGCGACGCGTCAAAGAAGCCGGATGGCGCCAATCCTTTCGCGTCAATCGAATAGATGATCACGCCCGACCGCACGGCGCGGCTCGTGACCGATTGAAGATCGCCCGTGTCGAAGCTGCCTCCCTGATCGAACATCGTGAAGCCGTCGGAAGCCAGCACGACCAGACGCTGCCCCGGCAAATCGCTCATCCGCTGGACGACTTCGCGCAAAGTGATCAGCGACGCGCGGCGCGTGTAAGCGGCTTCGGAAAGGATCTGCCTGGCTCTGGCCTCAACCAGTTGCGTGAGAGCTGGATCATCGGGCGGGACATGCTCTTCGGCGGCGTAGATCGCCCTGGCCACCTGCAACCCGTCGCGGTCGCCGCGATCAACCATCGCCGCGATGTACGGCGTGAAGAGCGAGGCGCGCGCGTTCGGACGAGCGCCCAGCCGGTCAACCGCGTAGCGCAGAATCTGGCGATTGCGCGTGAACTGCTCGACCACGCCGAGCGACCCCGCGCTTGTGACAATCGCCGTCAGGTCTTCGTCGCTCAACCGCTCGTCAATGAATTTGCGCAGCGACTTCTTCAGGAATAACAGGCTCTGCGTCGAAAGATGCAGCGTGTCAACGAACAGCACGACCGTCCGCGCAGGCTTTTCAGCCGCCCGCGTCGCCCCAGCCGGAGCGTTGGGAACTGCCGTTGCTGGATTCTCCACGCGGCGCGCTTCACCGCGTCCCGGAATCCTGACCGCTGAAAAGAAACCGACCTCCTGCCGCTTGCCGTTCTCGGTCAACTCGAAATCCTCTTTCTTCAAATCGCTGATCGGCTGCCCGCGTTTATCCGTGACCACCGCGCGCAACTCTATCAACTCGGTCTTGACGCGAATCGGCGGCTGATCCTGACCATCGCGCGCCTGCCCGGCTTGAGCCTGATTTGCACGCGACTGATTATCCTGACTCCGCGTGACTTCCGCAGCCTTGTAAACACCAGAGTCTGATAACGGATCAGGGTTTGGATTTGGTTTTGGTTGGGGCCGGCCCAATGAAAGGTTTTGGCCGAATAGGGCGATGGTCATCACAAAGGCTGAGACCTTGCTGGTCATCTTTATATTCATCTATTCCTTTCCTGCTCGTTCCAGAATCTTGTCCACGTAATCCACGCCGCCGTCGTAATTGATGAGCGTGAATCCTTCGCGGGCTTCGCTGAGCAGCTTCAACGCCCGCGCGGTTTCGCCCTGATCCAACAGACATTCGGCGTAATAAGCCTTGCCGCGGGCGATGCTGTAAATATGTCCGATTTCCTCGTAGAGCCTGATCGCTTCTTCAAATTCCGCCGGGTCATCGTTCATTCTTCCCTTACTCAGACGCACGTTCGCCTGACCGAGTTTGGAGCCGACTTGTTTGAAGAGCGTCAGGGCTTCCGAATACGACGAGAGCGCCGCATCCTTTTCGTCGCGGAACGACTGCACATCGCCGATGGCCTTCAGCACGTTCGCCTGACCGAGTTTGTCGCCGACTTGTTTGAAGAGCGACAGGGCTTCCGAATACGACGAGAGCGCCGCATCCTTTTCGTCGCGGAACGACTGCACATCGCCGATGGCCTTCAGCACGTTCGCCTGACCGAGTTTGTCGCCGACTTGTTTGAAGAGCGTCAGGGCT